>NZ_CP026377.1:3622084-3923924 GCF_002953195.1 Mixta gaviniae
ATTTACCGCTGAACTTGCCCTTCGGCGTCAGCAGCGGAACTTCCGCCAGCAGTACCGTGCCCGGCGGGATCAGCGAGCGGTCCGCCGCCACCGACGCTTTGGCAACCAGCGGCACCGCGCTGGCGCCGCGCACCGGGGTAAATTCTTCCGGCTTAAAGAAGACAAAGGAGTTGTTAGTCTCCAGCAGCTCTCGCACTTCGGCCGGGCTATGCTTATCGCCCCACTCGCGGATCGCCTGCATCGACATATCTTCGCGCTTCACTTCGCCGCGATCGATCAGCTCTTTACCGACGCTGTGGTAGGCCCAGCCATTTTTGCCCGCATAGCCGAAAAAGGTCAGCGGACGGCCGTCACCGTAATCGACATAACCGCTGCCCTGCACGTCCATAATAAAGTTATCCATCAGCGAATTGCTGTAGCCGATGACATAGCGCTCATCCAGCGCGCCGCTGTAGATCTGCGCGCGGCTCGGCAGCTTGCGGCCTTTGCTGCGCGGCGGCATACGGTAGAGCGGATACTGGAACGCGCCCTGACGCGTATAGCGCGCCTCGATCACCGGCGTGTAGTAGCCGGTAAACTGCACGTTGCCGTAGTTATCCACCCCTTCCATCTGATATGCGTTCAGACCAAAGGTGCGCAGCTGGCGCGTATCGCCGCCGGCCAGCAGCCAGTTCTCTATCGCGCTATAGGTACTGCTTTGCCTGCCATATAAAGAAGAGGAGGCGAAGCGGATCTGATTGACCTGATCGCCGAAATCTTTGCCGTTCACCGGACGCCCTTTGGCGTTCGGCTGATTAACCAGCTCCAGCGGCTGTTCAATCTTGCCGTCTTTATACTGTTGACCGCGATCGGTCGGTTTGGAGGAACATCCCGCCAGCAGCGCCAACAGCGCGCCGGTTGCCCAATACTTTGTCCAACGTCCTTTCATTACACTCTCACCTCAGCTGCCTGCAGGGCAAGATAGCAAAGGGGTTATGAGAATGAAATGCGTTGTCAGAAAAAGAGTCGGCCGTTTTGTTTAAGGAATCAACGATTCGCGGAGATATTCACCAACAGGCAGCATAAAGCCGATTAATTTTCAAAAAAGGGTTGCATCATAAATCGGGAAGAGTATATTGCGCATCCACGGACGCGGGATGGAGCAGCCTGGTAGCTCGTCGGGCTCATAACCCGAAGGTCGTCGGTTCAAATCCGGCTCCCGCAACCAATTAAGTAAGAAGCTTTGTCGTGACGGAAGCGACAACACCCGGACGCGGGGTGGAGCAGCCTGGTAGCTCGTCGGGCTCATAACCCGAAGGTCGTCGGTTCAAATCCGGCCCCCGCAACCAACATCAAAACACCCTCAAGGGTGTTTTTTTGTATCTGGCGTTTGGTAAAACGCGCCGGAGTCAGACGTCACCGCCCTTCCCCGGCCAGCCTTACTGATGAGGCGCCAGCGCCGCCCCCTTTGAAAAATAAGCCTTTATACCGTTCAGGATCGCCTCAGCCACCTGCTGCTGATAGCGCGCGGTGCGCAGCTTGCGCTCCTCCGCCGGATTGCTGATAAAGGCGGTCTCCACCAGAATCGACGGAATATCGGGCGCCTTCAGTACCGCAAAGCCCGCCTGATCCACGCTGCGTTTGTGCAGATGATTGATTTTCCCCATTCTGGCCAGCACTTCCTTGCCAAACTTCAGGCTGTCGTTAATGGTCCGGCTCTGCACCATATCGAACATAGTATGGTCGAGATAGCGATCGCCGCTTTTGCTGACCCCGCCGATCAAATCCGATTCGTTCTGCGTCTGCGCGAGAAAGCGCGCCGCTGCCGAGGTGGCACCACGCGTTGAAAGGGCAAACACCGAAGAGCCGCGCGCCGCCCGGCTGGTAAAAGCGTCGGCGTGAATCGACACAAACAGATCGGCCCGCTGCTTACGCGCCTTCGCCACGCGCACCTTCAGCGGAATAAAGACATCCTCATTGCGCGTCATATAAGCGCGCATATGAGGTTCTTTATCGATCAGCGCCTTCAGGCGACGGCCGATCTTCAGCACGATATCTTTCTCGCGCGTCTTATGCAGCCCGTGCGCGCCGGGATCCTCCCCGCCGTGGCCCGGGTCGATCATGATAACGATTGGCCGGTCGCGCCCAGCCTTGCCGGGCAGCGGCGCTTCCGCCGGCTGGGTACGCTCCAGCTCGCCCTGGTTGTAATCTTTCAGCAGCGCCAGCAGCGGATCGTCCTGGGTATCGTGTGCCGAATAGAGATCGACCACCAGACGATGTTTAAAGCCGGCGACCGGCGCCAGGGTAAACAGGCGCGGCGCGACGTTCTGTTTCAGCTCCAGCACGATACGCACGGTATTGCGATCGAACTGGCCGACGCGCGCGTTTTTAATATAGGGGTCGTTTTTTTGCACCAGCTGGCCAACGCCTTTCAGTACGCGGTTCAGGTGCAGGTTCTCAATATCGATCACCACCCGTTCAGGATTGCTGAGGGCGAACTGCTTATATTTAAGCGCCACGCCCGATTCGATAGTCAGGCGGGAATAGCTGGAAGAAGGCCAGATGCGCACCGCGACAATATGGCTGCTGGCCGCCAGTCCTGCCCGACTGACGCTCAGCAGCCACATCGCACCGGCGCCCTGCAACAGCCGACGGCGGCTGATAACGGGATTAGATTCGGACATGCCGCTCCAGATACTGTGTTATGTCTAAAAAAAGGGCCAGAAAAAAATGAAGCGAAAACTTTAACCTAATCGCTTTTGCGCTGTCACCCGGAAAAAACCATTAAATGCAGCCTGTTAACCTGATGAGTGCTTTGTAAAAGGTGATAGCGCGATGTAAAAGGGGCTTGCACTCTCGGTCGCAAAAGAATAAAAATACAAAAAAATCGAATATTCATGCAAAGAGGGTTTGCCGTGAAGGAACGTAGCACCGCACTGGTTGAGGGTTTTCGTCATTCCGTTCCCTATATCAATGCCCACCGAGGTAAAACCTTTGTCATCATGCTGGGCGGCGAAGCCATTGAGCATGAAAACTTCTCCGGCATCGTTAACGATATCGGCCTGCTGCACAGCCTCGGCATCCGGCTGGTGGTGGTGTACGGCGCGCGACCGCAGATCGACGCCAGCCTGGCGGAGCATCAGCTGGAGCCGCTCTACCATAAACATACGCGCGTCACCGACGCCCAGTCGCTGGAGCTGGTAAAGCAGGCGGCAGGCCGCCTGCAGCTTGATATCACCGCGCGCCTGTCGATGAGCCTGAGCAATACGCCGCTGCAGGGTGCGCATATTAATGTGGTTAGCGGTAACTTTATCATTTCGCAGCCGCTGGGGGTTGATGACGGCGTCGACTACTGCCACAGCGGCCGTATCCGCCGCATTGACGAAGAGGCGATTCATCGTCAGCTCGACAATAACGCCATCGTGCTGATCGGCCCGGTAGCGGTCTCGGTAACTGGCGAAAGCTTTAACCTGACCTCAGAAGAGGTGGCGACCCAGCTGGCGATCAAACTGAAGGCGGAGAAGATGATCGGCTTCTGCTCTGAACAGGGTGCGACCGATGACGAAGGCAATATTATTTCCGAGCTGTTCCCCAACGATGCGCAGGCGCGCATTGAAACGCTGGAGCAGCGCGGCGATTACCTGTCGGGCACGGTGCGTTTCCTGCGCGGCGCGGTCAAAGCGTGCCGCAGCGGCGTGCGCCGCAGCCACCTGATCAGCTATCAGGAAGATGGCGCGCTGCTGCAGGAGCTGTTCTCGCGCGACGGCATCGGCACGCAGATCGTGATGGAGTCGGCGGAGCAGATCCGCCGCGCCACCATTAACGATATCGGCGGCATTCTGGAGCTGATCCGTCCGCTGGAGCAGCAGGGCATTCTGGTGCGCCGCTCGCGCGAGCAGCTGGAGATGGAGATTGATAAATTCACCATTATCGAGCGCGACAACCTGACCATCGCCTGCGCGGCGCTCTACCCTTTCCTGGATGAGCAGATCGGTGAGATGGCGTGCGTGGCGGTGCATCCGGACTACCGCAGCTCGGCACGCGGCGAAATGCTGCTGCAGCGCATTGCGCTGCAGGCGCGTCAGCTGGGGCTGAAAAAGCTGTTCGTGCTAACCACCCGCAGCATTCACTGGTTCCAGGAGCGCGGCTTTACGCCGGTGGATATTGAGCTGCTGCCCGAAAGCAAAAAGCAGATGTACAACTATCAGCGCCGTTCCAAAGTGCTGATGGCTGACCTGGCGTAGCGGCGGGATGAACGTAAAAAGCCCGGCTTCGGCCGGGCTTTTTGTTGCTGATCGATAGCAAACGCGCAGGCGGTCAGAGAAAGATCTCTGCGTGCGGCGCGCTCAGGCGCTCCACCAGCCCGCTGCGGCGCTGGGTGCGCACCGCCACCGCACGGGCGAAAATCTGCCGGTCAGTGTAAAGCGTTAGCTGACGGCGCGCGCGCGTGATGGCGGTATAGACCAGCTCGCGCGTCAGTACCGGCAGATAGTGGTTCGGCAGCACCAGCGCGGTGTGATCGAACTCCGACCCCTGCGATTTATGCACCGTCATCGCCCAGGCGGTGTCGTGCGGCGGCAGACGGCTGGGCTGCACCGCCTTAATTGAACCGTCCGGCAGCGGGAAGAAAACCTTCAGCGCGCCGGTGGCGTCGTTCATCGCCACGCCGATATCGCCGTTAAACAGCCCGAGCGCGCTGTCGTTACGCGCAATCATCACCGGGCGGCCCATATACCAGCGGCTCTGCGCCAGCGGCCGGCGGATGCGCCGCTGCTTCAGCAGCAGACGCTCGATGCGCTCATTCAGCCCGGCAACGCCGAACGGCCCTTCGCGCAGCGCGCAGAGCAGACGGTAACGGGCGAAAGCGGCCAGCACCTCGTCCGGCGCAGCCTCGCGCTGCAGCAGCGTCAGATACTCTTCATAGCCCGCCACGCCCTGCTCCAGCAGCTGCTGATAATGCTCCGCGCTGCTCAGTTCGCTGCGGCAGATATCGTCGAACCCGGCGCGGAACACCTTCTCCGCCGCCTGCACGTCGCCGGCGTTAACCGCCTGCGCCAGCTGGCCGATGCCGGATCGCGCGTCGAAACGGTAGCTTTTGCGCAGCAGGCAGATGCTATCGCGCACGTTGGGCATCCCCGCGCCGTCCGCGCCGTCCAGCTGGCAGCCGGTCAGCTGCTGCAGCTGCATGGCGCGTGCCACGCTGTAGCCCGCTTCGGCGCAGCGGCAGATATCGCCCAGCACCGCCCCCGCCTCCACCGAAGCGAGCTGATCGCGGTCGCCAAGAAAAATGACCCGCGCGTGCGGCGGCAGCGCGGCGATCAGGTTCGACATCATCGGCAGATCGACCATCGACGCCTCATCCACCACCAGCACGTCAAGGTGCAGCGGGTTGCCGGCATGATAACGCAGGCGCTGGCTGTTAGGCTGCGCGCCCAGCAACCGGTGCAGCGTGGTCGCCTCTTCCGGAAACGCGTCGCGTTCCGCCTCGCTCAGCGGCAGCGCCTGCAGCGCCTTACCCAGCGACTCGGTCAGCCGCGCGGCCGCCTTACCGGTCGGCGCCGCCAGCCGGATGCGCATCTTCTGGTGCGACAGGCGGATCAGCGCCGCCAGCAGCCTGGCGACGGTAGTGGTTTTGCCGGTGCCTGGCCCGCCGGAGATCACCGAGATATGACGGGTAATGGCGACGGCGGCGGCAATTTTCTGCCAGTCGTCGGGACGATCGCCGAACAGCGCGTTTAGCACGCGCTGCAGATCGGCATCGTCAAAAGCGGGCGCGGGCTGCTCGGCGGCGATAAAGCGCGCCACGCTGCCTTCGCCGCGCCACATACGGTGCAGATAGAGACGCTGTTGCGCCACCACCAGCGGCGTCGGCTTCGAGCCGTCACTGACCGCATGGCTCTGCATCAGCAAATGCTGCCAGTCCGCCGGCTGCCCTGCCGCCTGCCAAATCTCCGCCGCCAGCTCCGGTTGACGGCCGTCAAACAGCTCTCCGTCGCGGAAGTGGTCGAGCGGCAGGCAGACATGCCCCTCGCCCGCTTCCGCGCTGACGCAGGCCGCCGCCAGCATCAGCGCCGGTTGCGTATCGTCCGCCAGCATATGGGCGAACTGCACATCCAGCGGCCGTATCAGACGTTTTTCCACCGCTTCGCGCAGCAACGCGCTCATTTTTCTCATTTCGATTCCACCTGGTCTCCGGTAAACAGGCTATCCAGCGCCCTGACAAAATCGATAGGGGGACGGTGATAAAACACGCCGTTTTCGCTGGCGCTGCCGTCCATCCCACGTAAAAACAGATAGAACACGCCGCCGAAGTGACGCTCATAATCGTAGTCCGCTACACGATGACGCAAATAGCGATGCAGCGCCAGCGTATAGAGCTGATACTGCAGATCGTAACGGTGGCCGATCATCGCCTCCGCCATCGCCTGCGGCGTATAGGCGCTGCTCTCTTCGCCCAGCCAGTTCGATTTGTAATCCAGCAGATAATATTTGCCCTGCCAGCAGAAAACCAGGTCGATAAAGCCTTTGAGCATGCCGCGCACCTGCTGGAAATTCAGCTCCGGCGCGCGCGCTGAGAGCGGGTCGTGCTGGCGCATCACCGCATCGAGCGCCGGCGCGGTCAGCAGCTGATGCATCGGCAGCCAGAACTCCAGCTCCACCAGATAGTGCCCCGGCGTCAGCTGCGCCAGGCTCACCCCATTCTGGTGCAGCGGCGTCTGCAGCACGCGCTGGATCCAGTCGGCGAGCATCGGCAACCACTGCTCGCCGAAGCCCGCCAGCTGCAGCTGTTCCGCCAGCCACGCCTCATCCGGCGGCTGGCTAAAATCGAGCGTTTCAAACAGGCCGTGCAGGAAGGTGCCTGGCGACGCGCCGCGCGGGAAGGCGTGCGGCGTCAACGCGGGCGCAACGACCTCCGCCGTTTCACCGGCGGCGTCGATATCGAAGCGCGGAGCCAGATCGAGCGCCACCGACGGCCCGTGTTGCTGCAGGCCGGAATAGCTGGTGACGCGCCAGTGATCCTGCAACGGACGGGAGATCGCCGGGCTTGCCAGTTCCGGCATCTGTTCGCCTTCCGGCTGCCAGCGCCCTTCCGCCGCCGCTTCCGGCATGGTCACCGCTACCGCCTCGTTGCTCAGGGCATGCAGCGCTTCATGCAGACCGCTGGCATTCATCGCCTCGCCGCGCTGGATCAGGTAGCCGACCGCACTTTTATGCAGGTCGCTGTTGCCCTCTTTCTTGCGGTTGCCCTTGATCAAGGGCGCGATGCCGATGCTGCAGTGGTAGACAGAACGGGTCAGAGCGACATAAAGCAGACGCAAATCCTCCGCCAGCCGCTCCTGCTCTGCCAGCGCCAGGCTCTCCTCGTCGTCGCTGAGATCCAGCAGCGCCTGAAAGGTTTGCCGATCGTGATAAAGCCCCTGCGCCGCCTCACGGTAGTTCGCCGCGAATGGCAGCCATACCAGCGGATACTCCAGCCCTTTTGATTTATGGATGGTAACGATCTGTACCAGATGACGATCGCTCTCCAGACGCAGCTGCTGGCTGGCGGCCTGATGATTGGGCTGCGCCACCTGCTGCGCCAGCCAGCGCACCAGCGCATGTTCGCTGTCGAGCTGCGCGGCCGCCTCCTGCAACAGTTCGCCGAGATGCAGCAGATCGGTCAGCCGTCGTTCGCCGCTTTCCGAGGCCAGCAGGTTTTCGGCGATATGGCGCTGCTTCATCAGCTCACGCAGCATCGGCAGCACGCCGCGCTGCTGCCAGCGCTGGCGATAGGCGGCGAACTCATCCACCAGCGCGTCCCAGCGATCTTCATCCTGGCTCATGGCGTCGATGGTGGCGGCGTCCAGCCCGAGAATGCTGGTCGCCAGCGCGCTGCGCAGCGTGCGCTCCAGCTCCGGCGCCAGTACCGCCTGCAGCAGCCAGAGCAGCTCGCGCGCTTCCGGCGTGGTAAAGACACTGTCGCGGTTGGAAAGGTAGACCGAAGGAATATTCAGTGCGTTCAGCGCTTCGCGCATTACCGCCGCCTCGCTGCGGCTGCGCACCAGCACGGTAATGTCGGCGGCGCTGACCGGGCGCAGATCGCCCTTCTTGCCCACGCGCGCCTCGCCGCGCAGCCCGGCCTGCAGCCAGTGCAGGATCTCCGCGGCGCACTGGTTCGCCATCCATTGCTGATACTCGCTTACCCCGACGCCCTCGCCGGACTGTAGCCAGAAGCGCAGCGCCGGCTGCGTCGTGCCGTCGAGATAAAAGGCGCGCGTTTCGTTAGGTGGCGCGGCGTTCACCTCGATAAAGGGGATTTGGCTGAAAAGAAAAGGATTCTCCAGCCGGGAGAAGAGCTGGTTAACGCTGGCGACCATGGCCGGCGACGAGCGCCAGTTAGTATCCAGCGTATAGTGGGCGCTGACTTCCCCACGGGCGCGCATATAGGTGAAAATATCGGCGCCGCGAAAGGCGTAAATCGCCTGTTTGGGATCGCCGATCAGCAGCAGCGCGTTCTCCGGCTGGCCAACATAGAGGCGACGGAAAATACGGTACTGCTGCGGGTCGGTATCCTGGAACTCATCAATGAGCGCCACCGGATAGCGCGCGCGGATCGCCCCGGCGAGCATCTCGCCGCCGGGCTGATGCAGCGCCTCGTCGAGACGGCTGAGCAGATCGTCAAAGCCGAGCAGCGCGCGCAGCTTTTTCTCCCGACGCGTCGCCAGGCGAATCTCTTCCAGCGCGCGGGCGATCACCAGATCGCGCAGCGACAGCGGCTCGGCCAGGAAGGCGTCGACGGCGTCGAACAGCGCATGACGCGGCGGCTCGCCTTTTTTGGTTTTTTCCCGCAGCACGCTCTGGCGAAAGCGCGTCAGATCCTTCGGCACCGTATAGCCCTGCGTCTCTTCCGCTGCCCAGACCGCGATATTATCCAGCCAGTTAGGTAAGTGCTTGCTGCTGTAGCTGCGCTTATCTACGCCCGATTTTTCAATCAGCTCGCGCAGCTCAGGCGCGGCGGCGCGCCACTGCGCCTTCAGCGCCTCAATGCGCGCGACGATTTTTTCATGGCGCTGCGCCAGCGTCTCTTCGCCGTCGGGCGCATATTTCAGCGCCGGCGACTCGCCATGCAGCCAGGGCGTCAGGGTAGAGAGCAGCTGCTCCGGCCCGGTCCACTCCTGGGCGATAACCTTTGCGATGGTCAGCGGCAGCGGATAGCAGTGGCGGCGCCAGAAGTCGGCGGCGGCCTGCCGGCGCAGCGCCGATTCATCTTCAATCAGCTGCTGATCAAACAGCATGCCGGACTCAAAGGCGTTGAGGTTAAGCATGCGCTGGCAGAAGCCATGGATGGTAAAGATCGCCGCCTCGTCCATCTGGCGTTCGGCCGCCAGCAGCAGCGCCGCGGCGTCGGTAGGATCCGGGATCTCCTGCAGCAGCGCCGTTAGCACCGGATTGCTGCTGCTGCCGCGCACGCAGGCCAGCCGCAGCTCATGGATGTTCTGCCGGATACGGCCGCGCAGCTCGGCAGTCGCCGCCTCGGTAAAGGTTACGACCAGAATCTCTTCCACCGACAGCGGCCGGTGGAAGGCGTGGCTCTGCCCGAGGCCGAGCAACAGCCTCAGATAGAGTATGCCGATGGTAAAGGTTTTGCCGGTTCCCGCTGACGCCTCGATAAGCCGCTCCCCTGGAGCGGCAAGGTTAGCGGATCGAGCCGCTGCGGATGGGTTTCACTCATTTTTTCTCGCTTGTCACCGGCAGCGACTGCTGCAGGCTGCTGACGTTCGGCCAGGTTTTCCATCCCTGCGGCGATGCGTAGTCAGCTTTGCCATGCTGGCCGCCAGAAATCTGCGACAGCATAGCCATACCCTGTTTAGCAATCACCGCCCGGTGGTAATAGTCTGCCAGGCTTTGCGGCGTCAGCGTTTTAATTTGTTCAATGACCTTGTCACGCGTATCAAAGGCGTAGTTTTCCCGGTCGAAGTCTTTGCTGTAGCGCCCCGCCTCTTCATCCAGCGTTTGCGGACGCTGCTGCAGCTCATTGATCAGCGCTGCCTGATACTGGGCGAAATCCTGCTGGCTCATGGCGCGCAGGCGGCGCTCCGCCTCCGGATAAAAGGCTTCGTAGCGCTTCAGCAGCAGCGCCGGCTGCTTGCTGTTACTTTGCAGCAGAAAGCCAATGCCCCACTGACGACCAACCGGGATCTGGAAGGTGAACACGGCGTAGCCCAGCTGCTCCTGCGTGCGCAGTTGGTTATAGAACCACGGCTGAATAATCTGGCTCAGCAGCACACTGTTGGCGATGCTCTGGTATTCGCTGTAGCCGGTCGGCACGTAAACCGCCGCCAGCGCCGAATCGCTACTGCTGCCCGCCTTTTGCAGGTTGGCGCGCAATGGCTGTTCGATGGCGACATATTCGCTGTGCCACCAGCTTTCGCCCTGACAGTTCAGCTGCTGTTTCACCGCGCGCGCCAGCGATTCTACCGCCTGCGGCGTCATATTGCCTACCACCAGCATCTCCGGCGTCGCCTGCTCCAGCATCATGCGGCGATAGTCGATCAACTCCTGCAGCGTGATGGAGGCCAGCAGTTTACGCCGCTCGCTACGCTCGGTATAGGGCAGCTGCGACAGCATCTGCACCGGCTGGATCGCCTGCTCAAAGGCTTTGCCCTTATCCGCCGCGTCCAGACGCTCTTGATACCAGGATTTCGCCTGCGTCAGCAGATCTTCCGTCGGGGTGTAGCTGGCGTAGCCGTGCA
This sequence comes from Mixta gaviniae, assembly GCF_002953195.1. Classification (GTDB taxonomy): domain Bacteria; phylum Pseudomonadota; class Gammaproteobacteria; order Enterobacterales; family Enterobacteriaceae; genus Mixta; species Mixta gaviniae. The sequence continues at coordinate 3,632,797 of NZ_CP026377.1, forward strand.
GCAGCGTAGTCAGCAATTTAGGCAGATGCTGGGTAAAGCCGCTGGCGGAAATCGCTACGCCGTCGTTTTCGCTGGTGGAGAAGCTGATGCCGCCCACCGACGCCTGCGAGCTAAGCTCGTCCAGCGCCACGCCCGCCAGATAATCGTTCAGGGCGAACAGCACCTGATTACGCGCGCTGTTCATCGCCGCCTTGTTGCGCAGCGCCAGCATAATATTGGCCTTCGGCTCGCTGGCGTAGTAGCGGCTCGGCATATAAAAGACGCGCAGGCCCGGCTCGTTCACCAGCTGCTGCGGATGGGTTAGCGATTTATCCGGCGTCGGGATCAGGCTGAAATCGTCGGGAATATAGGGATTCAGCGTCGGCAGCGCCAGCGCGATGCCCGCCGCGCTCTGCTGCCAGCGTGTAAACAGATCGGCGCCGATCTTATCTACCTGATAAGGCGCATCGACGAAGTAAGCGGTTTTGTTATGCGGCTCGTCCGGGCTGATATACCAGATACGGGCATTCTGCGGCGTCATGCTGTCAAGACGCGCGCGGATCTCCGCCGGATCGTAGCGATCGGCGAGATAGGGGGCATCCAGCGTATGCGCTACCGGCACGCGCAGCATGGTATCCACCAGCCATTCGATATAATCCATATCACGCGTGATCGAGGGGTAGCGGTAATCCAGATTCAGCACGTGGGCCATTTCATCAAAATAGCGCTTGTCGATGCCCTTCTGGCGCAGCATATCGAGGTAGCTGAAGATGGCCGCCACCACCCGATCGCGCTGGGCCAGGCCTTTGTCCGTCAGCGACACATTGATGGCGAAGATGCCGCCGTTACGCACGATCATCGGATCGGCGCCTGCATCGATAGAGTCGGCCAGCCCCTGGCTTTGCAGCCAGTCGGAGAGCGTATCTTTGCTGCGGTTGCCGATCAGGTAGCCGATCAGGGTGTCGGTTTTGCTGCGGAAGCGGTCGCTATTGTTATCGATGCGGAATTCGACGCGCAGCTGCTTACGCGGCTGCGCCGGCACGTAGTGGATGATGATCCCTTTCTGCTGGTCGGTTACCACCGGCACGTTGATCGCCGGCACGCTGGCCTCGCGGTTTTGCACGCGGCCGAAGGTCTGTGCCGCGATGGCCGCCAGCTCAGGCAGCGGCTTGTTGCTATAGATTACCGCCTTCATCAGGTTGGCGGAGTAGTGCTGCTGATAAAATGCGCGCAGCGCATCGTGCAGCTTGCTGCCCGGCTTGTCGCGCAGCGTTTCCAGGTTGCCGCCGGAGAAACGCGCGGCCGGATGGGCCGGGTTCAGCGTTTCGGCCCCCACCTGCGCCATACGGTGTCCGTCGCGCGAGCGTGCCATGGTCATCTCGGCGTTGACCGCATGCCGTTCGCGGTCGGCGTTGCCCGCATCAAGCAGCGGCTCCGCTATCGCGTCCGCCAGCCGATCGACCGCCGGCGCCAGCGCATCGTTTTCCACTTCCAGATAGTAGGCGGTGCGGTAGGACGCAGTGCTGGCGTTATGGCTGCCGCCGTGCTTTTTCAGGAACTCGGCCAGATTGTCAGGCTGCGGATAGCGCTTCGACCCCATCAGCACCATATGCTCAAGGTAGTGCGCCAGCCCCAACTGCTGATTCGGATCGTCCAGCGAGCCAATCGGCAGGGTCAGCGCCGCCAGCGATTTTGTCGCCTGCGGGTCAGAAACCAGTAAGACCGTCATGGCGTTATCCAGGCGGATAGCCTGATACTGACGGGGATCTTTATCGCTTTTATTGATGGTCTGGTCGATAGGCTGCCAGCCCTGCTCCGCGCGAGCGGCCTGACCAAAAACGGTGAAAATCAGTAATAAACTGGCTGTCCAGACAGCGTACTTTCGCATGCATACCCCTTGAGTTTTATCCTTTCCTTTTCCAACGCTGTGTCCGCTGGCCAAAGCAACTGGCGAAAATTAACAGATCATGTGGCGATATTACCGGCATACGGCCCTTTTCCCTGGGCCGATGCCCGACGTTACGCTTCGTCCTTTTGCGTATCGTCGCGGTTAAAGCGCAGCAGCGGCAGCAGCCACTGCTCGGCGGCAGCGCAGATGATGTCGAGGTGCGTCGCCTCCAGCGTGCGGAACAGCCGCTGCAGATAGGGATCGCTCCCTTCCCCCTCCAGCTGGTAGTTCCCCTGCCAGGCCGTCAGCAGCTTCGCGCGCGCTTTCGCCTGGGTCGCCTCATCCATCAGCATGATATCGTTTTTGGCATCGTAGCTCGCCTCCAGCCAGGCGCCGCCGGTTTTCGGCAGCAGCAACAGCGGCGAGCAGATGCCGTCACGATAGCCTTCAACATAGCGGGTAAGCCAGCTTTGCGCCTGCGCCGGGTCGATGGCGTCGAAGCACCAGCGGCTCTCTTTGCGCCCCAGCATGCGGCTCTGCCCCTGGCCGCCCATGGCGCACCAGGCGAGATGCTCCAGCCAGAGCGCCAGGCCGTCGGTAAAGTTCAGCACCCCCGGACGCCAGCGCAGCAGCCCGCTCTCTTGCACCTGCGGCAGCCAGCCGTTGAGCCTGACGCCGGCAATCGTCAGATCGATCTCCAGGCTGCGGCTCTCGGCGCGCAGCTCCCTGACCTGCTCCGCCAGCGGCGCCATCTCCTCCTGCTGCGTTTGCCAGAACAGCTCGCCGAAGGCGCCGTAAGGCAGCACGCCTGCCGCGCGATGGTGATGGAACAGCCGCTGGGTGTCCTCTTCGTCAATCAGCGCGTTCAGCAGCTGCGCGTTGATCTGATAACGGTCGAGCGCATCCAGTACGAAAGGCTCCGCATCCGGCAACTCTGTCTGCTCCAGCGCGAAGCTGACGCCGAGACGCAGGGTGAAAAAGGCGCGTACCGGATGACGCCAGAAGCGCAGCAGCTGTTCAAAGCTCAGTTCGTTAAGCGCCAGCGGCGGCAGCGGTTGCATAAACGGCGGATGCGGCTCGCCGCTGCCGCGCGCCGCCGGCAGCCACTCATGGGCGAAGCTGCGGTATTCCGACTGCGGCGCGAAGTTTTGCGGATCGAAGGGCATCCGGCTGTGCAGACAGTGCAGATGATCCAGCACGCGCCGCGCGCTGCTGTCGACATCCAGCGCTTCGTCGCCGGGCAGATGAAAACTCTGCGCGATGTAATCCACCAGTTCAGTGACCAGCACCGAAGGATATCGTTCCGTATTGTCCTGAATTGAGCGGCCGATATAGCTGATATAGAGGCGCTGCTGTGCCGACAGCAGCGCTTCGAGAAACAGGAAACGGTCATCGTCGCGGCGGCTGCGGTCCCCTTTTTGCGGCTGCTGCGCCATCAGGTCGAAGCCCAGCGGCGGCAGCGTGCGCGGGTAAACGCCGTCGTTCATGCCCAGCAGGCAGACCACGCGGAACGGCACCGAGCGCATCGGCATCAGGGTGCAGAAGTTGACCGGCCCCGCCAGAAAGCGCTGGCTGATACGCTGCTGATCGAGACGGGCGGCCAGTTCATCGCGCAGCAGCGCCGCCGGCACAGCGTCGTCGTAGCGCGCCTGCAGGCCGTAGGCCATTACCTGCTGCCACTGCTCTTCAATCAGCATCAGCGCGGCGTCGGTATTCACGTCGGCAGCGAAAAACGCCTGCAGCATCTCGCGGCAGAGCGGCTGCCAGTCGTTGAGCGCGCGCGGGCGCGCCAGTATCTGACGCCAGTGGTTAAGCTGCATCAGCAGCTCCGCCAGGTTGCCGGCCAGCTCGGCGATCAGGCCGCTGGACTCATCGTAAGGCAGGATGCCGTCCCAGTGGCCATGCTCGCTCTCCATCGCATAGCCAAGCAGCATACGGGTGATGCCGAAACGCCAGGTGTGCTGCCCGGTTGGCGGCAGCTCCAGCTCGCGCACGTTGTCATCATCCAGCCCCCAGCGAATGCCCGATTCTTCCACCCACAGCCGCAGGCGACGCAGCCCCTCTTCATCGATGGCGAAGCGGGCCGCCAGCGCCGGCACTTCCAGCAGCGCCAGCACCTCTTCGCAGGCGAAGCGGCTCTCCGGCAGGCCCAGCAGGTTAATAAAGGCCATAATCGCCGGATGGGCAAAGCTGGCGCGCCGATCTGAAATGGCGAAAGGCAGATAACGTTCCGCCGGCGCGTTGCCGAACACCGCCTGAATATAGGGGGTGTAGGCGTCGATATCGGCCACCATGACGATAATATCGCGCGGCGTCAGCGATGCATCCGCCTCCATCATCGCCAGCAGCTGATCCTGCAGCACCTCCACTTCGCGCTGCGGGCTGTGGCAGACATGCACCACCACCGAACGATCCTGCGGATCGAGCGGCCGTTTTTTATGGCTGCTGTTCAGCTCCTCGGCGCTAAGGCCGATCACCGCGTTGTCCTCCAGCTCCAGCAGATCGTGCTGCATCGCCTGCAGCAGCGTATCGTCCGGCACCTCGACAAAGGCATCGATTTCGCGCGCCTCCATCTGCGCCAACAGATAGAGGTTGTCGCGTCCCAGCTTGCCCCAGGAGGCGAGCAGCGGATTGGTCAGCTGCTGTTCGCCCTCGGCGTTAAACAGCGCGGAGGCCTCTTCCGGATCGCGGAACAGCGCGATCTCCTGCTGCTGCTGATGGTGACGGCGGCGGCGGCTCTGCAGCTTCGCCAGAAAGGCGTAGTCCTGAATATCGCCCCAGTAGTGGCGGCAAGGGTTGGTGAACAGCAGATGAATATCGATATGCTTGCCCAACGCCTGCAGCGCCTGCAGATAGACCGGCGGCAGCGCCGAGATACCGCAGATAAAGACGCGATCGGGCAGCCCGGCCGGGCGCACGTCGCTGCTTTCCAGCTTCTGGATAAAGCGGGCATAGAGGTTGGCGCGGTGCCACTCCGGCTGGCCCAGCTCGCGCGTATATTCCACCAGCCTCGCCCAGAGCGGCGCCTGCCACTGCTGCGCTTCGCCCAGGCCGTCGAGGGTTTTGCCCTGCTGCCAGCTGTTGAGCCATTCAGGACGGTAAACCAGATACTGGTCATAAAGATCGGCGACGCGCGAGGCGAGCTGGAACAGCTTGCGCTTATCGTCGTCGTCGTTGAGATAGTGCTGCAGCGGGCGAAACGCCTCTTCGCGCAGCAGATTCGGCAGCAGCGTCATCAGTTTCCAGCTCATGCTGGATTTGTTAAAAGCGCTCTCTTTGGGAATGCCGGGCAGCACGCGCACAAACATATCCCAGATAAAGGTGGCGGGCAGTGGAAAAGCGATATTGGCGGCGATGCCGAACTGCTGCGCCAGCTGCATCTGCAGCCACTGCGCCATGCCGGGGCTTTGCACCAGCACCACTTCAGACTGGAAAGGATCGCGTAACGGTTCGTTTTCAATCAGATACGCCGCCAGCGACTTCAGAATATCGAGCTGGTTGGAGTGATAAACCGTAAACATAGTGGCTCCTGTTCAGTGCTGCTACTGCGCGTCAGCGCGGGGACACTCTACCCCTTAAATCGGCTAATGCAACCGCGAGGCGAAAAAAGCGCAAAAATCACTCATTACAGCGCAGCTGGCTCAGCGTTACGGCCGACAGCGCGGGGCGCGAAACCGTCGCCTGCCGCAGCTGGCAGCCCTCCGGGCTTGGCAGCGTTTGCAGCGTGACGCTCCAGCCGTCGCTCTCCTGCCCCTGCAGGCGCAGCGCCGCGACGCGCCACGCCTCACGCTGCTGCCACTGACGGTAAAAGCCCTGGGTCAACGCCTGCTGATAGTGCAACAGCGCGGTTAAACTGCCGGCGAACAGCAGCAGCGCCAGCAGCGTCTCGACTACGCTGAACCCGCTCTCAGCGCGCATCGGGGGAACAGGCCGCAGGAGGCGACAGCGGACAGAAGTCGAGCCAGCCGTGCGGCAACGGCTGCCAGCGTTCATCCTCTCCCCGCCGCATCCAGCGCCACAGCGCCAGCGCGTCGGCATCCGCCAGCGTGGCGCCGCGCAGCAGCGCGTCGTCGTTATCCAGCGGCAGCAAACAGGCGCGCCAGCCGAAGCGCCCCTGCTGCTGGCAGCGCCACCCTTCCTGCTGCGGCCAGCGCAGGCGTTCGCCCCAGGCGAGTGCCGAGAGCGCCTGATGGTAATCGATCAGATAGCGGCGCTCGTCGGCCAGCAACGCCAGCGACGCGCCGAGCTGCCGCTGCGTCGCATTCAGTAGCGCCGAGCCCAGCAGCAGCACCAGCAATACCATCGCCATTGCCATGCCGCCGCGCTGCTTCAGCGCTGGTTCCAGGCCTCGACGACGCTGCGCAGCGTTACCGACGCGGCGGGAAAAAGTACCGAGGTGCCCCGCAGTGTCAACATCACCTGCGTGCCGCGGCGCGTCATGTCCAGCGCGTTGACCGTCAGCGCCGCCGGATCGGAAAGGCTCTCCCAACCGCCGCCCTCGCAGCTCTCTGCGCCGCGCAACATCTCCAGCCGGCGATCGCGCAGCCGGTATCCGTACCATTCGCTCTCCTCCCGATTCGGCCCTTCCCAGCGGCCGTTGCCATTTTCATCCCATCGCGTCAGCAGGCACCCCTGACGCAGCGTCAGCGACGCGCCTTCGCAGTCGCCCCGGCAGTAACCGGCGCGGCGGATCGCTTTTTCCAGCGTGTTCAGCATTAGCTGAAGATCGTCCTGCAGCCGCGTCTGACTGTGTAGCTGCAACGTTTGCCGTTGCAGCTGCGGCAGCAGGCGCAGCGCGCCCAGCATCAGGATGCCGCTCAGCGCCATGGCCACCAGCATCTCCATCAGGGTAAAGCCGCCGTTTTTTACGGGCATACGCTCTCCTCGCAAAGCCGAATGCGGCCGCGGGCGGAGATGATGATGCGCCAGCTGCGCGTCTCGTCGCCGAAGGCGATATGCCCGGCGCGCGCCACGTTGCGCCTGCCATAGAAGCCTGGCGCGCCTTCCACGGCAAGAATGTTGACCTGACGGTGCGGTGCCAGCAGCTGCAGCCGTTTATCCGCCTCGCAGCCAGAGAGCGGTATTGGGCCGCTGCCGAGACACCAGCGTTCACCCGGCAGCAGCCAGAGCGGCTGCTCGCTGTTATGCCAGTTGGCCCAGGCGCGCACGCCCGACAGAAATTGCTGCAGCTGCTGCGCGGTATCGCGCATACGCTGGCGCTGCTGCCACTGCTGCCAGCCGTTCAGCGAAGCGATGCCCAGCAGGCTGACCACCACCAGCACCAGTAGCAGTTCCGGCAGCGTAAAACCATATGCGGAGGTTCTTTTCATGCCGCTATTGTGCCGTCGCGCCTCGCTCACGCCAGCGCTGCGCCTGCCCTCTGCGCACCCGCTTCCCACCTTTTTACGACGGTTTCACCGGCGGCGCAGCGCCGTGTGACCCGTCTCGCAACAGTGGCCAGCGCGGCGGCACCCGCACCGAAAATGGGCGGCGCTGCACATTTGCTGATCTTCTGTTAAGACATAATCAGCGCAACGCTGCCGTACGACGCCCCATGCGCCGTTTTTCGCCCGCCGCAAAATCGGCACAATTTCTGCTTTGTTAAACTGCCGGCAGGCAGGCCTTTAACCGCCAGCGCCAGCAGGAATCTGGACTCGTTGCACCTTAACCGAGGGAAAACCCCATGACGCAAGAGGCTGAGCTGGTCGATCTGACGACCCTGTTTCCACATCTGGAGATCGATCTGAAATATGCCACGGCCGACAATATCACCGGCTACGCCATCTATCGCGAGGCGCGTTGCCTGCTGCATCCCGATGCGGCGAAAGCGCTGGCGCGCAGCGTGGCGGTGGCGCGCCTGGCCGGATTATCGCTGCGGGTGTACGACGCTTATCGTCCGCAGCTGGCGCAGCAGCATCTCTGGCTCGCCTGCCCCGATCCGCAATATGTGGTGGCGGTGTCGCTGGGATCCAACCACAGCCGCGGCACAGCAATCGACGTTACGCTGCGTGATGAAGCGGGCCGCCTGCTTGATATGGGCAGCGGGTTTGATGAAATGCATGCGCGATCGCATCTCTGGCATCCGGACGTGCCGGCGACGGCGCAGCGCAACCGTCTGATGCTGAACGCCATTATGCAGGCCGGCGGTTTTGTCGGCATCAACAGCGAGTGGTGGCACTTCGAACTACCTGACTCGGTGCGCTATCCGCTGTTAACCGATCGTTTTAGCTGTGCCCCGCTGCCCTCGATAACCACAGAACATTCATTTTAAGCCGGCGCCGGGCGCGGCTGCAGGAAGGAAGAGAAAGGCGTACAAAGACGCTCTGCCGGGGAAGCGACGCTGCCGCAGGGCGGCATTTTCACCCTCGCTGTCCGCGGGCGGTAGCGGGTCAGCCGTTAAAGATGAATGCCAGCGGCGCGGGAGATGCGCCGCTGGCGTACCGGGATTAGATCGCCACCGGCGCCTTGATCGCCGGGTGCGGATCGTAGCCTTCGATCTCGAAATCCTCAAAACGGTAGTCAAACAGCGAATCAGGCTTGCGTTTGATCACCAGCTTCGGCTGCGGACGCGGCTCGCGGGTCAGCTGCAGACGCGCCTGCTCCAGATGGTTGCTGTAGAGGTGCGTATCGCCGCCGGTCCAGACAAAATCGCCCGGCTCCAGACCACACTGCTGCGCCATCATATGCACCAGCAGCGCATAGCTGGCGATGTTGAACGGCAGGCCGAGGAACACATCACAGGAGCGCTGATAGAGCTGGCAGGAGAGCTTGCCGTCCGCCACATAGAACTGGAAGAAGGCGTGACACGGCGCCAGCGCCATCTCATCAAGTTCGCCGACGTTCCAGGCGGAGACGATAATGCGGCGTGAATCGGGATCGTTTTTCAGCTGATCCAGCACTTTCGCCAGCTGATCAATCTGACGGCCATCCGCCGCCCCCCAGCTGCGCCACTGTTTGCCGTAAACCGGCCCCAGATCGCCATTCTCGTCGGCCCATTCGTCCCAAATCGAGACGTTGTTTTCCTTGAGATAGGCGATATTGGTATCGCCGTTCAGGAACCAGAGCAGCTCATGAATAATGGAGCGCAGATGGCAGCGTTTGGTCGTGACCAGCGGAAAGCCTTCCTGCAAATTGAAACGCATCTGGTGGCCGAAAATCGACAGCGTGCCGGTGCCGGTGCGATCGTTTTTCGGCGTGCCTTCGTTCAGCACTTTTTCCATTAACGCCAGATACTGCTTCATTTTTGTTCACCTGTTTGTAGCTGCGGGCGACGACGATACGCCCAAATCATCATAATCACGCCGGCCAGAATCATCGGTACCGACAGAATTTGCCCCATGCTGATGCCTTCGAACAGGCCCAGCTGGGCATCGGGCTGACGGAAGAACTCCACGATAATGCGGAACGCGCCGTAGCCGATCAAAAACAGACCGGAAACGCTGCCCATCGGACGCGGTTTACGGATAAAAAGATTGAGAATGGCGAACAATACCACCCCTTCCAGCGCCAGCTCATAAAGCTGCGACGGGTGACGCGGCAGCACGCCATAGGTCGCCAGCAGTGACTGCCATTCAGGATGGGTGGCCAGCAGCGCCATATCTTCGCTGCGCGAGCCGGGGAACAGCATCGCCCAGGAGACGTCCGGCGCCACGCGGCCCCAGAGTTCGCCGTTAATAAAGTTGCCCAGACGGCCGGCACCCAGCCCGAACGGGATCAGCGGCGCGATAAAGTCGGAGACCTGGAAGAAGTTGCGTTTGGTGCGGTGCGCGAACCACAGCATCACCACGATCACGCCGATCAGACCGCCGTGGAACGACATGCCGCCATCCCAGACCTTAAACAGATAGAGCGGGTTATCGAGAAACAGCGGCAGGTTATAGAACAGCACGTAGCCGATACGGCCGCCAAGAAACACACCGAGGAAGCCCGCGTAGAGCAGGTTTTCTACTTCCTCTTTTTTCCAGCCGCTGCCGGGCTTGTTGGCGCGGCGCACCGCCAGCCACATCGCAAACACAAACCCGACCAGATACATCAGGCCGTACCAGTGCAGGGAGATGGGTCCGATGGAGAAGATCACCGGATCGAATTGGGGGAAAGCCAGGTAGCTATTCATCTTTCACCATTAATGTCATCCGTCCATGGGCTGGACGATGGATAGTTCACTCCATGCGCGCCGCGTAAAACGCAGCGCCTCTCAGCCAGGAAAAACCGGCCGGGCATGATAGCATAGCCGTTTTCCGGCGGGTCTATGGAAATGTAAACGCGGATAAATCGCCTTAACGGCCGCCGCGGATCAGCCCGCCGAGACCACGCCTTTCCATAAAGGCGGCGACCTGATGACGCACTTCGGTGGCGGTTTGCGCCTGCAGGCTGCGTTCGCTCAGCGCCTGCGCCTCTTCACGATCGATATGGCGCAGCAGGTACTTCACGCGCGGCACGTTTTTACCGTTCATGCTCAGATGGTGATAACCAAGCCCGATCAGCAGCACTACACACATCGGATCGCCCGCCATTTCGCCGCACAGGCAGAGGTCGATGCGCGCCTGACGCGCCGAATCAGCGATCGATTTCAGCGCATGGAGCATCGCCGGATGCAGCGAATCGTAGAGCGTCGCCACGCGGGTATTGTTGCGATCCACCGCCAGCAGATACTGGGTCAGATCGTTGGTGCCGACCGAGACAAAATCAACGCGTGACGCGAGGTGCGGGATCATAAACAGCATTGAAGGCACTTCGATCATAATGCCGATGCGCGGCCGTGGGATGTCGTAGCCAAGCATCTCCTCTACCTCCTGCCCGGCGCGATCGATCAGGCGGCGCGCCTCGTCGATCTCGTCGATGCTGGTGATCATCGGCAGCAGAATGCTGAGATTGCCGCTGGCGGCGTTGGCGCGCAGCATGGCGCGCACCTGCACGAGGAAAATCTCCGGCTGATCGAGCGTCAGGCGGATGCCGCGCCAGCCAAGACAGGGGTTCTCTTCGCTGATCGGCATATAGGGCAGCTGCTTATCGGCGCCGATATCGAGCGTACGCAGCGTCACCGGCTTGTTCAGAAACAGCTGCAGCATCCCCTGATACTGGGCTACCTGCTCCTCTTCCGACGGAAAGCCGTTTTGCAGCATAAAGGGAATTTCGGTGCGGTAGAGGCCGATGCCGTCCACCCAGTTATCCATCGCCTGCTCATGTTCGGCGCTGAGGCCCGCGTTCAGCATCACCTGAATGCGCTCGCCGCTTTTCAGCTCGGCGGGCTGTTCGACATCATCTTCCGCCAGCCGGCTCAGTTCGTTCTCTTCGCTGACCAGCCGCTGATATTCATGGATCAAGACCGGCTCAGGGTCGATCAGCAGTTCGCCGCGATACCCATCGACGATCAGCAGCCGCTTATCGAGCATGTCCGGCAGGATATCGGCACCCATCACCGTCGGGATACCCATCGCGCGCACCAGGATCGCCGCGTGCGAGTTAGCGGCGCCGTCGCGTACGACCACGCCCGCCAGGCGCTCCTGCGGCAGCTCCGCCAGCGTGGTGGCCGTCAGTTCGTCCGCCACCAGCACAAAACGTTCCGGCCAGGCATTGGTACCCTGCAGCGTATCGTCAAGGTGGAACAGCAGGCGCTGACCCAGCACGCGCAGATCGCCGGCGCGCTCGCGCAGATAGCTGTCCTGCAGGCTGGCAAACTGCGCGGCGAACTTCTCGATCACCTTTTTTACCGCCCATTCGGCGACCGATCCGCCTTCTATCTCGGCGAAGAGATCTTGCTTCAGGCGCGCGTCGCTCAACAGGTGGGAGTAAAGATCGAAAATCGCCGCGCTCTCTTTTTGCACGCTGGCGCTAAAGCGTTTGCTGAAGCGGCGGAATTCGTTGCTCGCCTCGCCCATCGCCAGCGACAACCGTTCGCGTTCGCGCGCGACATCCAGCGTCGAAGCGGCGAACACATGCTCGAGAGAGGGCTGGGTATTGTCGACCCAACCGGGCGCCACCGCGACGCCGGGCGCCGCCGCCAGCGCGCGCACGCGCTTCTGACGGAAGTGGCCGAACAGCTGGCTGAGCTGGGACTGGGTGATCAGCGTCGCCATCTGCGTGGCGAGCGTAACCAGGAAGGATTCTTCGCTTTCGTCAAACTGACGATGTTCGCGCTGCTGCACCACCAGCACGCCAAGCAGCTGGCGGCGCGTAATGATCGGCACGCCGAGGAAGGAGCGGAAACGCTCCTCTTTGACCGAAGGAATAAATTTGAAGCTGGGATGACTCTGCGCGTCGGCGAGGTTGATCGGTTCCGCCAGCCGCCCTACCAGGCCGACGATGCCCTGATCAAATGCCAGCGTGACGATCTTGCCGCGCGGCTTTTTCAGCCCGCGCGTCGCCATAAGGTAATAGCAACGACGATCGTGATCGGCGAGATAGATGGAGCAGACTTCGGTTTCCATGGCGAAACAGATTTCGTTCACCAGGATTTCCAGCGCCTCATCCAGACGCGGCGCGGCCGCCACCTTCTCTACAATCTCACGCAACTGAGTCAGCATCATCAGCGTGGCTTAACCTCTCTTCCGTCGATAAGCAGGCGTATTGCGCTGCGTTGCACTCTCCTGCAGCGGCATGACGACGCTGGCGAACTCTTTCATTACGCGGCGGTAGACGTCGCGCTTAAACGAGACCACCTGACGAACCGGATACCAAAAGCTGACCCAGCGCCAGCCATCGAACTCCGGCGTACTGCTGGTTTGCATGTTGATATCGGCGTCATTGCACATCAACTGCAGAAGAAACCACTTCTGTTTCTGGCCGATACATACCGGCTTCGTGTCCCAACGCACCAAACGTTTTGGCAACTTATAACGTAACCAGTTTCGGGTAGAGGCAAGCAGGCGGACATCTTTACGGTGCAAACCGACTTCTTCAAAGAGTTCGCGGTACATAGCCTGTTCCGCCGTTTCTCCAGGATTAATGCCCCCCTGCGGGAACTGCCAGGAGTGCTGTCCGAAACGCCGGGCCCATAACACCTGGCCCTGCTTGTTACAGATTACAATACCAACATTTGGGCGGTAGCCATCATCGTCGATCACGGGACTACCTCAAACTGAAATTCAGATAGTCTGATTGTTTCATACTCCTCACAGGCGGTAAACCACTGCTTGCGGCTGTGCATAACGCATAACATTGGGATAACTCACAGATTTCATCATAGTTATAAACAGAGACCGGCCAAAACAGGCAATTTTATTCACTTTTTCTGTGGATAGCTTTGTGCAGAACATGGTAAACGACCGGGAAAAGCCGCAAAAAAGTGTGATTCCCCTCACAGGGATCATTAGCGAAATAAACTAAATATCAGTAACTTAACCTGCTTATACCGACGACGATCGCCACTCTGGCAGCCCGGCTAAGATAAAAAGATCCTTTGTTGGCGAAAGATCAAACACCGATGTTTTTATCCACAGAATATGCCACAAAGTTACGCACAAAATGGCCCCACCCAGCAAAAACCTTCTCCGTCAAGGCTGTAAATGGAACCAGTATGTGAGAAAAAACTGAGTTATCCCAGATTTCTGTGGATAACTACCTGTAAGATCCTGTTCATTGTCGGTGACAATGTGGGTAAAACGGAGCGTCGGTTTGTCGCCTCACCGGAGAGGCCGAATAAAAACCCAAGCGTAATCATGCTATTATTTCGCGGGTTTTCCCTCTGCACAGCAGCCTTACACCGGCAAAACAGAGGTGGTTATTTTTTGAGCAATTCGCAGGCTTTTTATGACGACTCGATTTTTGACAGCGCCACCTGAAGATGAAGCCGTTTTGCTGGCGCGCGCGCAGGCGCTGGCGGGCTATACGCTGAGCGAGCTGGCGCAGCAGGCGGGCATCCCGACGCCGGTCGATTTACGCCGTGATAAAGGCTGGGTCGGCATGCTGCTGGAGATGCATTTGGGCGCCAGCGCGGGCAGTAAGCCGGAGCGCGATTTTGCCCATCTCGGCGTCGAGCTAAAAACCATTCCGATCGATGCACAGGGCCGCCCGCTGGAGACCACCTTCGTCTGCGTCGCCCCGCTTACCGGCAACAGCGGCGTCACCTGGGAAAACAGCCATGTGCGTCATAAGCTGGCGCGAGTGTTGTGGATCCCGGTGGAGGGCGATCGCGCCCTGCCGCTGGCGACGCGGCGCGTCGGTGCGCCGCTGCTCTGGAGCCCAACGGCGGAAGAGGAGGATCTGCTGCGGCGCGACTGGGAAGAGCTGATGGATATGATCGTGCTGGGCCAGGTGGAGCGCATCACCGCGCGGCACGGCGAGGTGTTGCAGATACGACCGAAGGCGGCCAACAGTAAAGCGCTGACGGAAGGGATCGGCGAGCAGGGCCAGCCGATCATGACGCTGCCGCGCGGCTTTTATCTGAAGAAAAGCTTTACCGCCCCGCTGCTGGCGCGCCATTTTTTGCTTTAACATTTTCCCAGATCAAAGACGATGCGTATAATCATCGTTTACTTTTCGTTTAGGATGCATTGTTACAATGTTCGACTGGATTGCAGATCCCAATGCCTGGCTGGCTCTCGGCACGCTCACCATTCTGGAAATCGTGCTGGGCATCGACAATATTATTTTCCTTTCTCTGGTTGTCGCCAAACTTCCGAAAAATCAGCAAAACAGTGCGCGTCGTATCGGCCTGATGGGCGCCATGCTGATGCGTCTTGGACTACTGGCTTCGATCGCCTGGGTAGTGAAGCTGACCAATCCGCTGTTTACCCTGATGGATCACCCTTTCTCCGCGCGCGATCTGATCCTGCTGGGCGGTGGGCTGTTCCTGCTGTGGAAGTCGAGCATGGAGATCCACGAAAGCATCGAAGGCGGCAGCGAGGAGCATAAAACCAATGTTCACTCCTTTGTCGGCGCCATCGCGCAAATTATGGTGCTGGATATTATCTTCAGCCTCGATTCAGTGATCACCGCCGTCGGCCTGTCCGATCACCTGTTTATTATGATGGCGGCAGTGGTGATCGCCGTGGGCGTGATGATGTTCGCGGCGAAAAGCATCGGCGAGTTCGTCGATCGCCATCCTTCGGTGAAAATGCTGGCGCTCTCTTTCCTGATCCTGGTCGGCTTTACGCTGATTCTGGAAAGCTTCGATATTCACGTGCCGAAAGGCTATATCTACTTCGCCATGTTCTTCTCTATGGCGGTGGAATGCCTCAACCTGATGCGCAGCAAGAAAGCCGCGCAGTAAGCAAAACGCCTCTCTATCCGGCTTCGGCCGGATATTCCTCTGTTTTTTCACTTTTAAGAATCCTGCGATTAATCCTGGGCAGCCGATGTTTTATTACTACACTGTTTAGTTGTGTCGAACATGCAGGAGAAAACAGGCAATGAAACGGATAACGGGCGCGGCGGCCGTGACAATGATGTTGCTGTTAAGCGGCTGCAGCAGTAATTACGTGATGGCGACCAAAGATGGTCATATGATTTTGACTGACGGTAAACCGGAAATTGATAAAGATACCGGGCTGGTGAAGTACACCGATCAGGCTGGCAATGAACTGCAGATTAACGGCGATGACGTTTCCTCGATTATCGAACGTTAATCCTTTGTAGGCGCCGACCCTTTTTTCATCGGCGCTTATCGCAACCTTTAACCGCACTCTTCGCTTCCCCCTCTCCCCGGCGACCGCTATAGTCGCAGCAGTGCGCCACGTTTTTTGCTGCACAGGCGCCTGAGATTCTTTCCATAATGACAAAAGGAAGCCGGCAAATGCACTATCACCGTATCCCCCATAGTACGCTGGAAGTCAGCCAGCTGGGCCTGGGAACCATGACGTTTGGTGAACAAAACAGCGAAGCCGACGCCCATGCACAGCTGGACTTAGCCGTTCGTTGCGGCATCAATCTAATCGACACCGCGGAAATGTACCCCGTCCCGCCGCGCCCGGAAACCCAGGGCTTAACCGAGCAATATATCGGCAGCTGGCTGAAGTCGCGCGGCAATCGCGACAAGATCGTGCTGGCGAGCAAAGTCGCCGGGCCTTCGCGCGGCAACGACGCCGGCATCCGCCCGGCGCAGGTGCTGGATCGCAAAAACATTCGCGTGGCGCTGGAAGCGAGCCTGAAACGCCTTAACACCGATTATATCGACCTGTATCAGATCCACTGGCCGCAGCGCCAGACCAACTGCTTCGGCAAGCTCGGCTACCAGTACACCGACACCAGCGTGCCGGTAACATTGCTGGAAACGCTGGAGGCGCTGGCCGAACAGGTGCGTGCCGGCAAGATCCGCTACGTCGGCGTATCAAATGAAACGCCGTGGGGCGTGATGCGCTATCTGCAGCTGGCGGAAAAGCATGAGCTGCCGCGCATTGTCTCTATTCAGAATCCCTACAGCCTGCTGAACCGCAGCTTTGAGGTCGGCCTGGCGGAGATCAGCCAGCATGAGGGGATCGAGCTGCTGGCCTACTCCAGCCTCGCCTTCGGCACGCTGAGCGGCAAGTACCTCAACGGCGCGCGTCCGGCCGGCGCGCGCAATACCCTGTTCAGCCGCTTTACACGCTACAGTGGCGAGCAGTCGCAGCTGGCGATTGCGGAATATGTCGATCTGGCGCGCAAGCATGGCCTGGACCCGGCGCAGATGGCGCTGGCCTTTGTGCGTCAGCAGCCGTTTGTCGCCAGCACTCTGCTGGGCGCCACCACCCTTGAGCAGCTGCAAAGCAATATCGACAGCTATCAATTGACGCTGAGCGGCGAAGTGCTGGAGCAGCTGGAAGCGATTCACCGCCGCTACACCTACCCGGCACCATAAAAAAACGCCGCCGTCAGCGAACGACGGCGGCGTGATCCTTGTTGGGCGGAGGCACCCGCCCGCTTCAGGCGTGGCGCTTTTGCGCCAGCTGCCAGCCCCACAGCACGGCGATCGCCAGCGCAAACAGCACGCCAAAACCGACGCCCGTCGCTACCGGCGGCGCGCCCAGCTTAATTGCCAGCGAATAAAGCCCCAGCATCAGCAGCATCGCGCTGTTCTCGCCAAGGTTCTGCACCGCGATAGCGTTGCCGGCGCCGACCGTCTGCTTGCCGCGCTCCTGCAGCAGCGCGTTCAGCGGCACCACAAAGAAACCGCCCAGCACGCCGATAACAATCAGCAGCGCATAGGCGTTTATCTGGGTATGCTGCAGCGCGAAAAACACCACCGCAATGCCGATCAGCACCCCGGCGGGCATGCAGCGCCCGACAGTTTTCAGCGTCACCAGCTTCGCCGCCGCCGCCGCGCCGATAACGATGCCGATCGCCACCATCGCGTTCAGCAGCGTCGGGGTTTTATTGTCGGTAATGCCCAGCGCCACCGGCACCCACAGCACCAGCAGAAAACGCAGGGTGACGCCGGCACCCCAGAACAGGCTGGTGCCCACCAGCGAAAAGCGGGTTTCGCCGTTGCGCCACAGCTGCCGCGTCGCCTGGAAAAAACTGCGCGCCATCGCCAGCGGATGCCAGCTCTGGCCGGGCCGGGCCGCTGCCAGCTTCGGAATCGAGATGTTCGCCACCACCGCCAGGGCATAGGCCAGCACGCAGACGCCCAGCGCCGCCAGCAGGCTCCAGTCCGCCAATACGCCGCCCGCCACCGATCCCAGCAGGATCGCCGCGATGGTCGAGGCCTCCATCAGGCCATTGGCTTTCACCAGCTGTTCGCCGCGGGTGATTTCGCCGAGAATGCCATACTTCGCCGGCGAATAGGCTGCGGCGCCGACGCCCACCAGCGCATAACCGATAAAAGGATTAAGGCCGACGCCGATTGCCAGCGCGCCCAGCAGCTTCAGCCCGTTGGCCAGCATCATCACGCGGCCTTTGGCGAAGCTGTCGGCCATCTGCCCGACGAAAGGCGCCAGCAGAATATAGGTGGCGACGAACACCATCTGCAGCACCGGCTGGCTCCAGTCGGGATAGAGCTGATTTTTCAGCACCGCCAGCGTGGCGAACAGCAGCGCGTTATCGCCAAAGGCGGAGAAGAACTGGGCGACAATAACCGCCACCATACCGCGCGACATTAACGAGGCGTCGTTTCCGGAAAGCTTCATTCTTCTTCCACCATTTTTTTCAGCGTGACGAAATCGGGCTTGCCGCTACCGAGCAGCGGCAGCTGTTTCAGGAAGCGGATATCGCGCGGCACCGCCAGCTCCGCCGCGCCCAGTTCGCGCGCCGCCTGCAGCAGGCGATCGCGCTGCAGCGCTTCGTCGGTGGTGAACAGCACCAGCGCTTCGCCACGGTTGCCGTCCGGCTTAATGGCTGCGGCGTGCTGTTTCTCCGGCGAGGCTTTCAGCGCGATCTGCTCCACCACTTCCAGCGAGACCATCTCGCCGGCGATTTTCGCAAAGCGCTTCGCCCTGCCCTGAATCTGGCAGAAGCCGCCTTCGTCGAAACTGACGATATCGCCGGTATCGTACCAGCCCGGCTCCATCACCCCTTCGCCATTATCCGCTACCGGCGGCTCCAGCTCGCCGGGATGCTCCACGCGCAGATAGCCTTTCATGATGTTTGGCCCGCGCAGCTGCAGCCGGCCGCCCTGCTCGATACCCGGCACCGACATCAGACGCGAATCCATGCCCGGCAGCAGGCGGCCGACGGTGTGCGGCTTCGCCGCCATCGGCACGTTGATCGCCACCACCGGCGCGCATTCGGTGACGCCGTAGCCTTCAAGAATACGAATGCCGAAGCGATCCTGATAAACCTGACGTACGCCCTCCTGCAGCTTCTCCGCGCCCGCCACCACGTAGCGCAAACGCGCAAAGTCATAAGGGTTGGCGAAGCGGGCGTAGTTGCCGAGGAAGGTTGAGGTGCCGAAAAGCACCGTGCAGTTGCGGTCGTAGACCAGCTCCGGCACGATGCGATAGTGCAACGGGCTGGGATAGAGGAACACCTGCGCGCCGGTCATCAGCGGCGTGAATAGCCCGACGGTCAGGCCGAAGGCGTGGAACAGCGGCAGCGAGGCCATAAAACGATCGCGCGGGGTAAAATCCGCCACGGTGCGGATCTGCTCAACGTTGGCCAGCAGGCTTTTATGCGAATGCACCACCCCTTTGGGATTGCCTTCCGAGCCGGAGGTAAACAGCACCATCGCCGCATCCTCCGCCTTTTGCGGCAGCATCGCATGACGCGGCATCAGCAAATGCGCGAGGATCCACAGCTTATCCTTGCCGGTGACGGTATCTTTTAAATCTTCCAGATAGATCCACTGCACCTGCGGCGTGCCCTGCGGCAGATGCCACAGGTTGCCCTTCTCCAGAAACTGGCGCGAGGTGAAGATGGTTTTGATCTGCGCGGCGGTTACCGCGCTGGTCAGGCCGTTGACGCCGGCGGTGTAGTTAAGCATTGCCGGAATGCGCGCGCGCAGCGTGGCGCCGAAGATAGCAGCAGCGGTGACGGTGGTGTTGGGCAGTAGCAGGCCAACATATTCGCCAGGCTGGGTGTAGCGCTCCAGAATACGGCCGACGCCCAGCGATTTCTTCAGCAGGCCGCTGTAGCTGTCCGGCGCGAAGTTGATATCTTCGATACAGGGCTTGAACCAGCCGTAGCGCGTGCGGGCGTTCAGAAAAGCTTCAAACAGCGTCTCGCGCGGACGCACCGCCATGCGCGCTTCCATCATAATATGGTGCAGATGTTCGCCGGCCAGCACGCGGCGATCGCGCGCGCGCGGCGCGTCCGGCATTGGGATGTGCGTAGGCGGCAGCAGCGTCAGCGTTATGCGCGGAAACAGACGACGCTTAAAGACGCCGCCAAGGCGGCCAAAAGGGGTGAACTCTGCGCCTTCGATGCGCATCGGTACCACCGTCGCCTGTGATTTCGCCGCCACGAAGCCGGCGCCACTGTAGATCTTCATCAGGGAGCCGGTAACGGTAATGCGCCCTTCAGGGAAGATCACCACCGGGCGGCCTTCATTAAGCGTGCGCACCAGGTATTTGATCGACATCGGTCGGGTAGGATCGAGCGGCACGAAATCCACCAGCGGCTTAATCAGGCGCATAAACCATTTGTCGCTGATATCGGAATAGACTGCGAAAACCGGCTTAACCGGCAGGAACAGCGCCAGCAGCATACCGTCGAGGAAGGAGGCGTGGTTCGGGGCGATCAGCACCTTCTCCTTATACAGGCCGGAGAGATCGCCGCGCAGCTGTACGCGCCACAGTAAACGAAACAGAAAACGAAACAGGTTAAAAAGCATGCCAGCTCCTTAGCAGCCAAAAATCTGGCTATAACCATGCAGCAAAGGGGAGCTGAACTCAACGCCGGCGGCGAAAATTTCCCGGGCAACGCGTCTGGCGGCAGCTCAGCGGAGGGCTGGCTTTCACCGCCTCCGCTGAGCCGGTCTAGCGCGCGCCGTTCACCAGCGCATCCGGGGCGATGTTCATGTGCTTCAGCACCGGCCCCATAATATTGCCGAAAATCGGCGCGGCCACCGAGCCGCCGAAGTGATCGCCAGCGGTAGGATGGTTAATCATCACAACCAGCGCCACCTGCGGATTGCTGGCCGGCGCCACGCCCGCCGTGTAGTTGACGTAGCCGCCGTCATATTTGCCGCTGGTGCCCATCTTCTCCGCCGTACCGGTTTTGGTGGCCAGCCGATAGCCGGGCACCGCCGCACGGATGCCGGTGCCGCCTGGCAGCACGTCGCTTTCCAGCATATGCACCACGGTTTTCACCGTTTCCGGGTTGGCGACCTGCTTGCCGATAACCGGCGGCGTCACCTTCGTGATGGAGAGCGGACGATAGACGCCGTAACTGCCCAGCGTGGCGTATTCGCGCGCGATTTGCAGCGGCGTGACGCGCAGGCCGTAGCCGAACGAAAAGGTGGCGCGTTCAATATCCGCCCAGCGTTGGCGATGCAGCGGGAAGTAGCCGACGCTCTCTCCGGTCAGCCCCAGCCCGGTCGGTTTGCCGAGACCGAACGCGTGGTAAGTGTTTACCAGCGCCTCGGCGGGCATCGCCAGCGCGATATGCGACACGCCGATGTCGCTCGATTTTTGCAGGATGCCGGTCATTGTCAGGCGCGGCCAGTGACCGACATCGCGGATCAGATGGCCGTTCACGCTGTAAGGGGTGGTATCCAGCACCGAATCGGGACGCACCAGCCCGCGCTCCAGCCCTTCCATTACCACCAGCGGCTTCACCGTGGAACCCGGCTCGAAGCTGTCGTTGATCGCTACGTTACGCATCTGCGTGGGCGATACGTCAGAGTAGTTGTTAGGGTTAAACGACGGATAAGAGGCCATGCCGAGGATTTCGCCGGTATCGATTTTCACCAGCACCGCCGCGCCGGAATCCGCCTTGTTCAGCAGCACCCCGTCGCGCAGCTTGCTGTAGAGCGTGTACTGATCGAACTTATCAATGCTGAGCTGCACGTTAGGCGGCTGCTTCGGCGGCTGATAGTCGATCATGGCGATGATGTTGCCTTCGCGATCCTGACGATACTTTTCCACGCCGGGCTGCCCTTGCAGCACCTTGTCGTAACCTTTCTCCAGCCCGTTCAGCCCGGTATTGTCAGCGCCGACCACGCCGATCAGCGGCGCGGCCGCCTCGCTCATTGGATAAAAACGGCTGTCGTTATAGACGGTGCTGATGCCTTTCAGATGCAGCTGACTGATATCTTTGGCAATGCCCAGCTCTACTTTGCGCCCCAGGTAGAGGAAGCGACGGTGTGGGTTAGCGGTGATCTGCTGCGCGATCTGCTCCGGCCGTTCGTTGAGCGCATTGGCGAGATATTCCCACTTGGCGCTGGTAAACGCCGGGTTTGCCTCCAGTACGCGCTGCGGGTCGGCGATGACGTCGCGCGAGGGCACGCTAAGCGCCAGGGTTTCGCCATTGCGATCCAATAGGGTGCCGCGATTGGTGGGAAGCGTGACCGTGCGCAGCGAGCGCTGATCTGCCTCGTGTTCCAGCATCGGATGGTTGATCAGCTGCAGGTCGGCGACGCGCGCCAGCAAAACGGCCATACAGCCCAGTACGCCCAGACAAATCAGACGAAAACGAAACGGGTTGAACGGCGCTTTAATCTGGTCTTTTCCAAGAAACTTCTGTATGCGGGGCATGGTCCATGACCTTAAGGCAGGCAAAAAAAACCTGCGCATCTGCGCAGGTTGGTGTAATCAATAAACTTGTTGATGTTCACCCATCAATACCTCTGGGACTTAAAATGTAGCAAGGGGCATTGACGGGCGGCTATCAATCATTCGCAACAGTTACCCGCAAAATGTAACCAGCTATGTGATTTATCAGCTATTTTGCAATGTTTGCCAGCGGCGTATCTCCACCAGGCAGGACATGGCGTTCGGTCCCTGCGTCAGCGAAGAGGTGCCGATATCGAGCGTCAGCACGTTCGGGTTGCCGGCGCGGTCACGCGGCTGCCACGCCTGGCCGAAGCCGGGATCGAACCAGGCGCCGGTAGAGGTAACCGCCACGCCCGGCGTCAGGCCGTCGTTTAGCCGCACGCCCGCCAGCATTCTGCCGCGCTGATTAAACACCTCGATTTCCTCGCCATCGCTGATGCCGCGCGCGGCGGCGTCCTGCGGATGCATCCACAGCGTTTCATGGCCGGCGGTTTTATTGTTCTGTACGTTGGCTGTCGCATCCAGCTGGCTGTGCAGACGATCGGCGGGCTGTACCGAGATCAGATGCAGCGGATAGTCACGCGCCTGCTCGCTGCCCAGCCATTCGCGCGGCGCGCGCCACTCCGGGTGCCCTGCCATGTCGTCCAGCTGATAGTCGGCGATAATCTGGCAAAACAGCTCGATTTTGCCGCTGTTGGTGTTAATGGGATGGGCCTGTGCGTCGGCGCGGAAATCTTCCATAAAGATATAGTCGCGCTCGCTGGCGGGCAGATCGACATAGCCGCGCTGCCAGAATTCGTCGAAGTCTGGCCAGTGAACCCCTTTACGCTGCTGCGCGACGCCGCACTGCTGATAAAGATGCGCGATCCATGCCCTCTCGTCGCGGTTTTCGGTAAAGCGTTCGCGGTAGCCGAGACGTTCCGCCAGATCGGCGAAGATGTCGAAATCATTGCGCGCCTGGTGCTGCGGCGCGATCGCCTGGTGCATAGCGAAGACAAAGCGATCGCGCGAGGAACCGCCAATATCGTTGCGCTCCAGCGTGGTGGTGACCGGCAGGACGATATCCGCCATCTGTGCCGCCGGCGTCCAGACGATGTCCTGCACGATCACCGTATCGGGTTTCTGCCAGCCTTCGACCAGGCGGTTAAGCTGCTGGTGATGGTGGAACGGATTGCCGCCCGCCCAGTGCATCAGATGAATGTCGGGATAACGGTGCGTTTCCCCCTGAAAGGCGTAGCTTTCGCCGGGATGCAGCAGCATATCGCAGATGCGCGCCACCGGGATCGCCAGGCCGGATGGGTTCGGGCCGGTGGGTAACGACGGCGCGGGGGTATCGATGCGCGGATTGCCGACGCTGTTCATTGATCCGTGGCCGAAGGAGAAGCCGGCGCCCGGCAGCCCCGGCTGCCCCAGCATTGCCGAGAGCGCGATCATCATCCAGTAGGGCTGTTCGCCGCGATGGGCGCGTTGCACCGCATAAGAGCAGGTAATAAAGCTGCGTTTGCCAGCCAGCTGGCGCGCCAGCTCGGCGATGCGCGCCGCCGGAACGCCGGTAATGGCGCAGGCCCAGTCGGGTGTTTTTGCCACACCGTCGCTTTCGCCCAGCAGGTAGGCGCGCAGCTGCGGGTAGCCGACGCAGTGGCTGGCGAGGAAGGCGTGATCCGCCGCGCCCAGCCGCTCGATTTCATAGCCCAGCGCCAGCATCAGCGCCACATCGGTATTGGGACGGATGGCGATCCAGTCGGCGTTGAGAAAATCGGGGCAGTCGTCGCGCATCGGGCTGACGTTGATGACGCGGGTGCCTTTCGCCGCCAGCTTTTCGAGCGCCGGCTTCAGCGTATGTTCACCCGCGCCGCCGGAGGCAACCTGAGCGTTTTTCAGCGCCAGCCCGCCGAAGGCCAACACCACTTCCGCATGTTCAATCACGCCTGGCCAGTCGGTGACGCGGCCGGTAAGCGGCATATAGGTGCCGATGACGTAGGGCAGGAAGAACTGCGCCGCTCCCCAGCTGTAGTTGCCCATCTGGTCCACTCCGCCGCCGCCGTTGAAGTAGAAGCGGCGCACCAGGGTGCGGGCGTGGTTAACGCGTCCGGCGGATGACCAGCCGTACGATCCGGTGAAGATGCCGCCGGCGCCGTAGCGATCGCGCACGCGGCGGTTCTCTTCCGCCACCAGATCGAGCGCGGTTTCCCAGTCAACGGCAACGAAATCTTCTCGTCCGCGTAGGGTGCGATCGCTGTTTTCGCGTGATTTCAGCCAGGACCGGCGCACCATCGGCTGACGGATGCGCTTATCGGAATAGACCAGCTGTGGAATGCTCTGCAGCATTGGCGAAGGGTTGCTGTCGGCAAAAAAGGGCTCGCAGCCGATAAGACGGCCCCCTTCAGTGACGGCGGTAAAGGCGCCCCAGTGGGCAAGGTGCGGTACTTTTTTCAGGGTCATGGCGCAGGCAAGGCTTGAGCAAAAGGACAGAGAGGCATGTTAGCCTTTCCCGAATGTAATTGAAAAGTGCAATATTCAGCGCGCTTTGCGACAGGGCTGGCATTCTGTCTGGTTGAAGTTGCAGGGCTTTTCCGTAACACTTTCATCATGTGTAAACGTTTACCCCGGAAGGTGTTCTATTCATGGCTACGATAAAGGATGTCGCCAAACTGGCGGGCGTTTCTGTCGCCACCGTTTCGCGCGTTATCAATAACTCGCCTAAAGCCAGCGATGCTTCACGTCAGGCGGTTTTTAGCGCCATGGAGGAGTTGCAGTATCACCCCAATGCCAATGCGCGCGCGTTGGCGCAGCAGTCGACGGAGACGCTAGGCCTGGTGGTAGGCGACGTTTCCGATCCTTTTTTTGGCGCAATGGTGAAGGCGGTGGATGAGATCGCCTGGCAGACCGGCAATTTTCTGCTGATCGGGAATGGTTATCACAATGAAGAGAAGGAGCGGCAGGCGATTGAGCAGTTGATGCGTCATCGCTGCGCAGCGCTGGTGGTGCATGCCAAGAAGATCCCGGACGAGGAGCTGGAGAAGCTGATGCAGCAGATGCCAGGGATGGTGTTGATTAATCGCGCGTTGCCCGCTTTTCAGCAGCGCTGCATCGCGCTGGATGACCGTTACGGCGCCTGGCTGGCGACCCGCCATTTGATTCAGCAGGGGCACGATCAGATCGCGTTTATCTGCTCGACACATACGATTTCCGATGCCGAGGAGCGTTTGCAGGGGTATTACGATGCGTTGCGCGAGCATAGTCTGCCCTGCAACGATCGGCTGGTGGCGTTTGGCGAGCCGGATGAGGTGGGCGGCGAGCAGGCGATGACAGAGCTGCTGGGCCGCGGGAAGAATTTTACCGCAGTGGCCTGTTATAACGATTCGATGGCTGCGGGCGCGCTGGCGGTATTGAGCGATAACGGCCTTCGCGTGCCGGAGGAGATGTCGCTGATCGGGTTTGATGATGTGCTGGTGTCGCGCTATGTGCGGCCGCGTTTGACGACGGTGCGTTATCCGATCGTGACGATGGCGCAGCAGGCGGCGGAGCTGGCGTTGGCGCTGGCGAATAATCAGCCTTTGCCGGAGGTGACGAATACGTTTAACCCGACGCTGGTGCGCAGGCATTCGGTGAGTTCGCCTGGGTGAGGGGCCGCCGGTCGCGATGGGCTGGCTGCCTTTTTAGCCTTTCGCTTTTTTCGGTGCCGGTCGTGATGGGCTGGCTGCCTTTTTGGCCTTTCGCTTTTTTCGGTGCCGGTCGTGGTGGGCTGGCCGGCTTTTTAGCCTTTCGCTTTTTTCGGTGCCGGTCGTGAGAGGAGCTGGCTGCCTTTTTGGCCTTTCGCTTTTTTCGGTGCCGGTCGTGAGAGGGGCTGGCCGGTCGGCGGGACGGCATAAACCCGTCCCTGGGGCCTCCGCCCGCGCCTTCCCTGGCGCGGGAGGCCCGCCTCCTCTGCCAGTCCCTCTCCCTCCCCCAATGCCCAGCTATCGTAACCTAACCATTTGCGCGAGGTTTGCAAAGAAAGTGCGGCGGTGACAAACAGGCTCTGAAACCATTGAAGCAGTGGCAACAAACAGACACTGAAGCCAGTGAAGCGGCGGCAACAAACAGACACTGAAGCCAGTGAAGCGGCGGCAACAAACAGACACTGAAGCCAGTGAGGCGGCAGCAACAAACAGACACTGAAGCCAGTGAGGCGGCAGCAACAAACAGACACTGGAGCCAGTGAGGCGGCGGCGGCAAACAAACACTGAAGCCAGTGAAGCGGCGGCAACAAACAGACACTGGAGCCAGTGAGGCGGCGGCAACAAACAGACACTGAAGCCAGTGAGGCGGCGGCAACAAACAAACACTGGAGCCAGTGAGGCGGCGGCAACAAACAGACACTGAAGCCAGTGAGGCGGCGGCAACAAACAGACACTGAAGCCAGTGAGGCGGCGGCAACAAACAGACACTGAAGCCAGTGAGGCGGTGGGCAGGCGCGTAGTAAAGCCTCCGCGTCAGGGATGACGCGGCGGAGTCTCCAGGGAGGGATTGACGACGTCTTTACGCAGCGCCTGCCCACCGCTGAACGGGCTCAGCCACCGTAACACCCGTCCGCCGCCGCACGGGCACGGGCTCAGCCACCGTAAACACCCGCCCGCCGCCGTACGGCACCCGCCACCGTAAACGCCCGCCCGCCGTCGCACGGAAACAGCCACCGTAAATGCCCGCCCGCCGTCGCACGGAAACAGCCACCGTAAACGCCCGCCCGCCGCTGAACGGAAACAGCCACCGTAAACGCCCGCCCGCCGTCGCACGACACCCGCTGGCGTAAACTCAGCCCCGCAGCGACTTATGGTAAAGGCGCACCACCGTATCAGGATAATCCAGCGCGTCGCCGATATAACGCCAGCCGAAACGCTCGTAATAATCGGCGCACAACGCGTACAGGTACAGATCCTCAAAGCCGCGAGCGCGGCACCAAACCTCAGCATGATCCTGCAGCGCGGCGCTTAAGCCGCTGCCACGCGCGCTTTCATCCACGTACAGCGCCGCCAGCCACGGAAAAAGATCCTGCCGGCTAATCAGATCGCAACGCCAAACACCCACCGTGCCAACCGCACGATCGCCCTCCAGCGCCACAAACGTCTGCGGAAAATCAGCGCCACGCAGGCTGCTCTCCACGACGCTGGCGAAAAACGCCCGACTCTGCGCATCACCAAAAGCGCGCCACAGCCATTCCACCAGCAACGACTTATGCTGCGGCGCCTCGTTCAGCGGCACAATACGCCAGCGGCTCATACCAGTTTCCCCTGAAAAATCGGCACTGATTCAAAAAGATAGCCGTCAAAATCGGGCGCATCGGCATCCGACAGCTCCATCAATGTATTTTTCACATTCTCCAGATGCTGCCACATCCCCTGCCATGCGCCCATCACATCGCGCCGCCGCAGCGCCGCCAGAATCGTTTGATGATCGCTCAGCCACTTCAGCCGATAGCTGCGCGTCTCAATATGCGTGCGCAGCTGCTGCCACAGCGGATTATTCTCATGATGCCGCCAGATACTCTTCACCGTATCCATCAGCATCTGATTCTGCGTTGCACCCGCCAGCAGCAGATGAAACAGCCGATCGTTATCCTGAGTGGTATCATTCAACGCAATCGCGCGCTGCTCCTGCTCCAGCGTACGGCGCAGGTTCTCAATATCCGCTTTGGTCGCCATGCGCGCAGCGAAAGCGGCAATATTACTCTCCAGCAGCTGACGCGCCTGCAGCATCTCGAACGGGCCGACGTCGCTGCGGAAAAAAGCCTCCTCCTCGTCGCTCGCCTCGCTGGGAATGCGCATCACGTAAACGCCGGAGCCCTGACGAATATCCACCGTCCCCTCCAGCTCCAGCATCAGCAGCGCCTCGCGCACAATGGTGCGGCTCACGCCCCAGGTCTCCGCCAGATTGCGCTCCGGCGGCAAACGCGAGCCGACCGGATAAAGCCCCGCCACGATCTGCTGACGCAAATGCTCGCCAATTTCCTGATACTGCTTTCTCTCTTGCGGCGATGCGCCCTTATCCACTTGATTACCCTTTACACGTTGACGACCCGCTGCCCGCGCCCTCGTGCGATAGCAGACGACGATATCCCGCTAGTTTATCAAAGCCAGCGCCTGATCGAGTACTTTTGCACCGTTTAGCGTGCCGTAGGCCAGCGAATCGATCACCGCAATCGGGATCTGCGCGCTGTCGGTCAGCGTCTTATTCTGCTCCAGCTTAAAGCGCACCTGTGGCCCCAGCAGCACTACGGCGATCTCGCCCGGATAGTTTTCCAGTTCCTCGCGCAGATTTTGCTCCGGGATCGCGTAGATTTGATAGCGCAGGCCGCGCGCCGCCGCCTCTTTTTCCATGCGCGTCACCACCATCGAGGTGGACATGCCTGCAGCGCAGGCGAGAACAATACGTTTCACGTTGGCACTCCTTATTTCGCTTCATCATCCAGCGTCAGGGTAAGCTGACGGCGGTCTCGTAGCTGACGATACCAGTGGGCCGATTTCTTCATCCGCCGCTGGCGCTGGTTGGCTAAATCGATCTCAATCAGGCCGTAGCGATTTTTAAACGCATTCATCGGCGACACATTATCGGTAAACGACCACAGCATATAACCCTGACAGTTAATCCCCGCTTCGCGCGCGCGCAGCGCCTCATACAGATGTTCAGCGATAAATTCGATACGGTAATCGTCCTGAATCTCGCCCGACGCATCCCTGAACTGCGCTTCGTTTTCAATGCCCATGCCGTTTTCGGCGATAAACCACGGGAAATTGTCATACTCGTCGCGCATCCTGTGCGCCATCGCCGCCACAATACGCGGCGCAATCTCCCAGCCGCGCGAGCGGTTCATGCGACGGCCCGGTCGCTCAAAAGGCTCGTAGTAATAAGCGGGGTGAAAAGGCGTCTCCGGATGCCAGGCGCGCGACGGCGCCTTCACCCGGTGCGGGTAATAGAGATTCAGCCCCACCTCATCGACGCGGTTTTCGGCGATCAGCGCCAGATCCGCTTCGCTGTAGTGCCACGCCACCTGATGCTGCGCCAGCAGCTGCAGCAACGCTGCCGGATATTCGCCCTTGATCGCCGGATCGAGAAACACCCGGTTGTAGAACAGATCGTAGATCTCCGCTGCCCGCCGGTCGTGCGGCGCATCGGAGCGCGCCCAGGTCACCTCCGGGTTCAAAATCGTCCCGACGCTCCCTGTATAGCCACAATCGCGGAACAGCCTCACGACACGCGCGGTCGCCAGATTTTTATGGTGATTCCACTGCATCCAGGTTGACGTACTCTGATGACCAGGCCAGCGCAGCGCATCCAGGTATACGCGGGTTTGCACCACAATCGGCTCGTTAAACACGAACCAGCGCCTGACCTTGCCGGCGTAGCGCGCAAACACCTTCTCCGCGTAGCGCAAAAACAGATCGACCACCACGGGCGACCCCCAGCCGCCATATTTTTCCAACAGCACCGCCGGCAACTCGTAATGCTCCAGGCAGAGCATTGGCTCGATATCGTTGGCGCGCATTTCATCCAGCAATGCGTCGTAATAACGCGCGTAATCTTCATCCACTTCGGCGGTTTCGTAATCCAGCAGGAAGCGCGACCAGTTGATCGAGGTGCGGTAGTGCGTCAGCCCGCAGGCTTTCATTAGCGCCACATCTTCGCGATAGCGGTTGATAAAATCGGTCGCCACCGCCGGGCCATAGCCGTTATGCCAGGCCTGACGATCCTGCTGATACCAGGCATCGAGATAAGAATCCTGCCCCGCCTTCTTGCCGTGCCAGCCTTCGGTTTGCCAGGCGGAAGCGGCCGCGCCAAGGATAAAATCAGGCGGGATCGCGAGGGTAACCTTACTCATGACGGCTCCTTAAGACTGGCCAGATCCGGATGCCGCGCTTTCGCCTCGGCGGCTTCGGCGCGGCGCGCGGCAATTTTCACAAACGGCAAATAGATCAGCACCGCCACAACGATACAGACCAGCTGCGTCACCACCGCGCCCATCGAGCCGGCGGTTGACAGCCAGGCATTCACGATCGGCGGCGTGGTCCAGGGCACCATCACTACCGCCCTGCCGGCAAAGCCGGTCAGCGTGGCAAAGTAGCCGATGGTGCCGGTTACCAGCGGGGTAATAATGAAAGGAATGGCGAGGATCGGATTCAGCATGATCGGCATGCCGAAGATCACCGGCTCGTTGATATTGAACAGCCCCGGCCCGAAAGAGAGCTTGGCGATCTCGCGCATCTCTTTGCGCCTGGTCGCCAGCATCACCGCCGTCAGCAGGCCGATAGTCAGCCCCGAGCCGCCGATACTCATATAGACATCCCAGAACGGCATAGTGATGATGTTCGGCACCTCTTTGCCCTGCTCGAAGGCGTTCATATTCACCAGGATCGCCCCCAGCAGCAGCGGCTCGCGGATCGGCTTGATCATCTGATTGCCGTGAATACCAATCACCCAGAACAGCTGCGCCACGAACATCAGCAGCAGAATGCCCCACAGGCTTTGCACCACCGACTCCAGCGGCTGCTGCACCACACGATAAACTGCATCGTACAGGTACATGCCGCTCACCTGATGGAAGACAAAACCGAAGGTGGCGATGGCTGATACGGTAATGATCGCCGGGATCAGCGCGGAAAACGAGGCGGAGACGTTCGGCGGCACAGTATCGGGCATTTTGATCTTCAGCCGTTCGACGTTCTCCAGCCGACAGTAGATCTCTACCGACAGAATGGCGATAAACATGCCGAGAAACAGGCTCTTGGTATCGGAGAACTGCTTCGCCAGCACGTCAGTCACCAGATGCATCTGCCCGTCGACCATCATTTGCAGCGTGGTCAGCGTTACCGCAATAAAGCAGATGATTGCCAGCAGGCCGGGAAACAGCGTTTTAATGCCGTTGATGCGCCCCAGCTCAATGCCGATCAGAAATACCGCGCCGATATTCAGGAAGCTTAGCGTGGCGTAGTTGATACTGGTGGTGATGGGCTTGAGATCGGCGAGGAAAGCGAGTGCGGGAAAACTGGCGAGGCCGTTCTTCGCATCCAGCACCATATTGGAGATTAATACCGAAAAGGCGCCGACGATAATCACCGGCATCAGAGTAATGAAGGAGGCTTTGATCGCCATGATATAGCGGTAGCTGTTAAAGCGCGTGGCGAAACTGCCCAGCGCATCAATCAGTCGGTCCTGTAGAGACATAAGCAGATACCTCAGGGTAAGTGAGCATGCATCCCGCTGTTGTAACCCTACCTTTCCCTGATATGGCATACCAAAATTAACCGAATGCGGCTTTTTTTCTGTGAGCGTCAGCGCAGTTCGCTCATTTGGTATTCCAATATGATGATTAACCCAAATCCGGTATACCAATAACAGAGGTGAGTATGGATTTTGAACAGACCGTCATGGAGTTACTGATTAACGCGGGTGAAGCCCGTTCCCACGCGATGAGCGCGATCCAGCTGGCGCGCAAACGTCAGTGGCCGGAGGCGGATGCGGCGCTGGCCGCTTCGGCGGAGGCGTCAAAAGCGGCGCACCATATTCAGACGCAGCTTATCGGCGCGGATGAAGGGGAAGGCAAGCTGCCGGTGACGCTGATCCTGGTGCATGCGCAGGATCATCTGATGAATGCGATGCTGTGCCGGGATCTGGCGGAAGAGATCGTGCTGTTGCGTAAAGAGCTGCTGGCGTGACGGGGTGCCTGTAGCGCGGCGCGCCAATGCTTAAGCCGTTGAAGAGACGGCTTCGCTAATAAACGCAGGATCTAAGCTGGCGAACAGGCGGCTTCGACGGTGAATGGGCGCGCAGTAAGCCAGTCGGTGAACAGACGCGCGGCGGCGGACCGGCGCAGAGGCTCCACCGCCGCCCCGCCGCAGAGCGAGCCGGGGTTACATCTCCAGCGCCAGCAGCTCCTGAATGGTCTGCTGGCGGCGGATCTCGCGCGCCTCGCCGCCATCAAACAGCACTTCCGGGATCAACGGGCGGCTGTTGTAGTTCGAGGACATCGACGCGCCATAGGCGCCGGTATCGTGGAACACCAGATAATCGCCCGGCGTCATGGCCGGAAGCTGACGGGTTTCCACCTTGCCTCCTTCCAGCTGGGTAAAGACATCGCCCGATTCACACAGCGGCCCCGCCACCACCGTTTCGCGCAGCGCACGCGCGGCGGCGTCGTTATCGGCGGTCAACAGTGAAATATGGTGATAGCTGCCGTACATCGCGGGACGCATCAGATCGCTGAAGCCGGCATCCACCAGCGCGAAGTGGCGGCTGCCCATGTTTTTTACCGCGCGCACCTGCGCCACCAGCACGCCCGCTTCCGCCGTCAGGAAGCGGCCCGGCTCGATCTCCAGCTTCACCGGATGGCCCAGGTGCGCGGCAATGCGCTCGCGGGCGCGGTGCCACAGGCTGTAGTAGTGCTGCGTATCGATCGCTTCTTCACCATAGCGATAGGGGATCGAAAGGCCGCCGCCGGCGGAGATCGCCTGAATATCCTGATCCAGTGCGATCGCCTGGCTGACCATCGCTTCGCAGACCTGCTCCAGGTGTGCGTAATCCACCCCCGAGCCGATATGCATATGGATGCCCACCAGCGTCAGGCCGTGCTGTTTAATCGCCTGCAGCGCCTGCGACAGGTCGCCATGCCAGATGCCATGCTTGCTGTTTTCACCGCCGGTATTGGTTTTCTGGCTGTGGCCGTGGCCGAAGCCGGGGTTGACGCGCAGCCAGACCGGATGTCCCTGCGAGCGCGCGCCGAGCTGATGCAGCATATCCACCGAACCGGCGTTGACCGGAATACGCAGTTCCGCCACGCGCGCCAGCGTCGGCTCATCCAGCAGATCGGCAGTGAAGACAATCTCGTCGCCGCCCGCCTCAAAGCCTGCGGCCAGCGCGCGCTCGATCTCGCCCAGCGATACTGAATCGACCTTTACGCCCGCCTCGCGCATCAGGCGCAGAATATGAATATTGGAGCAGGCCTTCTGCGCGAAGCGCACCACGTCAAACTGCCGCAGCTGCGCGATGCGATCGCGAATAATATCGGCGTCGTAGGCCCAGAACGGCCCGGCGTAGCGCTGGGTCAGCGTTAACAGATTGGCGGCATTCAGGGCGCTGTCGGGGTTATTGAGCGGACGTGGCATGGCGGTTCTCCTTAAGCTTTGCCCTATTACGCCACAGCCTTTTTCGACTGAAAAATATCTGTTTCTGCAGAGTCTATGCAAATATGATATGGCTTTTGGCAAGGGAGGCGGCGATGGCGAACATTACCCATCGGCATATCGAAATTTTTCATGCGGTGATGACCAGCGGCAACCTGACCGCCGCCGCCGGGCTGCTGCATACCTCTCAGCCCACCGTCAGTCGCGAGCTGGCGCGCTTTGAAAAGCTGACCGGCCTGCGTCTGTTTGAGCGGGTACGCGGACGGTTGCATCCCACGGTGCAGGGGCTGCGGCTGTTTGAAGAGGTGCAGCGCTCCTGGTACGGGCTTGATCGCATTATCAGCGCGGCGGAGGGGCTGCGGCAGTTCCGCCAGGGCGAACTCTCTATCGCCTGCCTGCCGGTATTTTCGCAGTCGCTGCTGCCGCCGCTCTGTCAGCCGTTTTTGCAGCGCTACCCCGATCTCAGCCTGAACATTATTCCGCAGGAGTCCCCGCTGCTGGAAGAGTGGCTCTCGGCACAGCGCCATGACCTGGGCCTGACGGAAACTCACGTCACGCCCGCCGGCACCGAGCGCATCGAACTGCTGACGCTGAACGAGGTGTGCGTACTGCCCGCGCAGCATCCGCTGGCGGCGCGGCGCATTCTGACGCCGCAGGACTTTGCCGGTGAGCGTTATATCAGCCTTTCGCGTTCCGACAGCTATCGTCAGCTATTGGACGCGTTGTTTCATGAGCAGGGGGTGCAGCGCAGAATGGTCATGGAGACGCACAGCGCGGCGTCGGTCTGCGCGATGGTACGCGCGGGGGTGGGCATTTCCGTGGTGAATCCGCTGACGGCGCTTGATTATGCCGCCAGCGGGGTGGTGATGCGGCGCTTCAGCGTTGAGGTGCCCTTTACAGTGAGCCTGATCCGCCCGCTGCATCGCCCGGCTTCAGCGCTGGTTACCGCCTTCAGCGAGCATTTGCAGCAGGCGGCGGCGCAGTTCGCGCCGCGCCTCAACGCGCAGCTGGATTAAGCACGCGCGGTCTGCGTCTGGCCGCCGGTGCGGCGGAAGGTGATCAGGCAGACAATCAGCCCCAGCGCGGCCAGTACCGCGGCGGCCACCGGCACGGCGGTCAGGCCGTAGCCGCCATCGATAACCGCGCCGCCGACCCATGCGCCCAGCGCGTTGCCAACGTTAAACGCGGAGATGTTCAGCGTTGAGACCAGGTTCGGCGCCTCTTTGCCGTGGCGTACCACATTGATTTGCAGGCCCGGCACGGTGGCGAAGGTCGCCATCGCCCACAGGAACAGGGTGATTTCAGCCAGCCAGAGGGCGTGGCTGGTCCAGCTAAAGGCCAGCGAGAACAACGCAATCAGCGCGAAGCTGAGGATCAGGCTGAACGACACTTTCCAGTCCGCCAGCTTGCCGCCGATGATATTGCCCACCGTCAGCCCGGCGCCGATCAGGAACAGCGTCCAGCTGACGCCGCGGTTGCTGATGCCGGTGACCTGCAGCAGCAGCGGCGCAATATAGCTGAACAGGGCGAACATCGCCGCCGCGAAGCAGACGGTCATCAGCAGCGACAGCCAGAGCTTGCCGTTCGCCAGTGCGCTGATTTCGCTGGCGAGATGCACCGGCTTTTCATCTTTGTTGGTCGGCAGGCTCACGATCAGGGCGATAAACGCCAGCACGCCAATTACCGCCACACCCCAGAAGGTGGCGCGCCAGCCGAACAGCTGACCGAACCAGGTACCGAGCGGTACGCCCAGCACGTTCGCCAGCGTCAGGCCGGTAAACATCAGCGCCACGGCGGAAGCCTGGCGGTTAGGCGCTACCAGGCTGGCGGCCACCACTGAACCAATACCGAAGAAGGCGCCGTGACAGAGCGCGGTCACAATGCGCGCCAGCATCAGCAGGTTGTAGCTGTAGGCCAGCGCGCACAGCACATTGCCGATAATAAAAATCGACATCAGCAAGATCAGCGTGCGTTTACGCGGCAGGCGTGCGGTCAGCAACGCCATAACCGGCGCGCCGATCGCCACGCCCAGCGCATAGCCGCTGATCAGCCAGCCGGCGGAAGGAATAGAAACGCGCAGGTCGCCCGCCACCTCCGGCAATAATCCCATAATAACGAACTCGGTGGTGCCGATTGCAAACGCACTCAGCGCCAGAGCCAGTAGTGAAACAGGCATAACACTCTCCCAAAAAAACGATGATTGCAGACTCCAGGCAGGCCGCTGTCGGGCAGCGGATTGGACGACGCCTTGTGGTGCTGCCTTAGAGGTGTGGCGTCGCGGCGGCTATTAAAACACAGTGTTATCACGACAAACACCCCAGCTGGCGCAAGGGAATATTGCGCGTGGCGCAACAATCTGCCGCCATTTCTCCTGCCGTTGTCAGGATTCCTTTTAGGAGGGTTCCTTTACCGCTGCTTAACGATTCATGATAAAAAATGGCGCAACGCTGCCGTCTCGTCGCACGCCGCGCCGGCATACCGCAGCAAATGGCCGTTAACTCAGCGGTTAAAGTAAAGCGGGCAACTGCCGATATCTATTCAGGTATGAGCCAAGCTTATTAATCCAGAACGGAGAGGTGCGATGCGCAAGATATTGGCCCTGCTGGTTTTGAGCCTGACCGGCTGTTCGGTGGGTCATTATGAATACAGTCGCGAGGCGCAGAAGCGCGTCGATATGACAGTGACCGGCATTCCCACGGTATTAGGTTTAGGCACGCTGGGCACCACCATTCCGCTGACGCCGGAATATAGCCTGACCGCCGCCCACGTCGCGAAACTCTCGCTCTATAAAGTGAAGGCGTGGCACCCCGAGTGCGATCTGGCCATCGTTTATCACAAGAATGATGAGCAAAACCTGCCGCCGCGCTTTCGCAACGGCTTTATGGGCGATCGCATCGCGCTTTATGGCTACAGTTTTTATACCGCGATGCCGGTGGCCTCCTCCGGCACCAATCTGCTGAACACCCAACTGCAAAACCGCTGGAACAAAGCGAGCTGCGTGGCCGTCGCCTCTAATGCGGGCGTGGTGCAGGGAATGTCCGGCGGCGCGGTCTATAACGTCTCAGACGATACGCTCGCCGGGGTGATCGTCGGCTACAGCCGCGAGATTAATGATAAGCGCAGCGGCGGCACGCTATATAAAAACGTGGCGCTTTATATCCCTTACGCGCGTTTCGAAAGCTGGCTGCAGGCGGAAATCAAATCCTGATACGCCGGCGTTATTTACGCTGCGCGTCCGGCAGTCCGTCGTGGGTGCCGAGCGGCTGCGCCGGCGGCTCGATCCAGCGGTCGGCGCGGGTGGCAGCATAGTCGGGATTGAGCGGATAGTAGATACGGTTTTCCGCTTTGTTCGCCTCCCCCACCACCAGCAGCCTGACCTCTTCTGCGCTGTTGTTGATAAAGGTGTGGCAGATGCCGGTACCGGCCGGAAATGCCACCGCGTCGCCCGGCGTCAGCGGGTGCAGCTCGCCATTGAGCCAGAGATGAGGCTGCCCTTCCAGCACATAGACGAACTCCTCTTCGGCGCTTTCGGCGTGCGGGTAAGAGAGGCGGCGGCCTGGCGGCAGGCGCTCATGATGGATGCCGATGCGCGTCAGACCGAGCGCGCGGCCCAGCGGCGCGCCGATGCCCATATGTTCATCGCTGCCGCGATAGTGCGCCTTATCGGGCTCCTCCAGCGTTTGCCAGCGGCCGATGCATTGCGGACGGGAAGATGAGGTCATAGCCTTTGCTCCTGATGAACCAGATTTTCAGCCTGGCAAAGGAGCAAGCGTATCTCAAGGCGGAAATAAAAAAGGGACGCCGTGGCGTCCCTTTTCACACTGCCGTCAGCCTTACTTGCCGGACGGACGCAGCGCCGGGAAGAGGATCACGTCGCGGATGGTATGGCTGTTGGTGAACAGCATTACCATGCGGTCGATACCAATGCCCAGACCTGCGGTCGGCGGCAGACCATGCTCCAGCGCGGTAACGTAATCTTCATCGAAGAACATCGCTTCGTCGTCGCCGGCATCTTTCGCTTCCACCTGCTGACGGAAACGATCGGCCTGATCTTCCGCATCGTTCAGCTCGGAGAAGCCGTTGCCGATTTCACGACCGCCGATAAAGAATTCAAAGCGGTCGGTGATTTCCGGGTTGGTGTCGTTGCGGCGCGCCAGCGGGGAGACTTCCGCCGGATATTCGGTGATGAAGGTCGGCTGGATCAGATGGCTTTCTGCCGTCTCTTCGAAGATCTCAGTGACGACGCGGCCCAGGCCCCAGCTTTTCTCTACTTTGATGCCCAGCGAACGCGCGATGGCGACTGCTTTGTCGAAGTCATCCAGATCGGCCAGGTTGGTTTCCGGACGGTATTTCTGAATCGCTTCTTTCATCGTCAGCTTAGCGAACGGCTTGCCGAAATCGAACACCTGGTCGCCGTAAGGCACTTCGGTGGTACCCAGCACCTGCTGCGCCAGGGTGCGGAACAGGCTTTCGGTCAGCTCGATCAGATCTTTATAATCCGCGTAGGCCATATAGAGTTCCATCATGGTGAACTCAGGATTATGGCGCGGCGAGATGCCTTCGTTACGGAAGTTGCGGTTGATTTCGAAAACGCGATCGAAACCGCCCACTACCAGACGTTTCAGATAGAGTTCCGGCGCGATACGCAGGTACATATCGATGTCGAGGGCGTTATGATGGGTAATGAACGGACGCGCGGAGGCGCCGCCCGGGATCACCTGCATCATCGGGGTTTCTACTTCCATAAAGTCGCGGCCCACCATGAACTGGCGAATGCCGGCCATGATCTGGGAGCGAATGCGGAAGGTCTTGCGCGACTCTTCGTTGGCGATCAGATCGAGGTAGCGCTGACGATAGCGCGTTTCCTGATCGGCGAGGCCGTGGAATTTATCCGGCAGCGGACGCAGCGCTTTCGTCAGCAGGCGCAGTTCGGTGCAGTGGATAGAGAGTTCGCCGGTTTTGGTTTTGAACAGCTTGCCGCGCGCGCCGAGGATGTCGCCGAGGTCCCACTTTTTAAACTGTTCGTTATAAATGCCTTCCGCCAGGTCATCGCGCGCCACGTAAAGCTGGATGCGGCCGCCGACGTCCTGCAGCGTAACGAATGACGCTTTGCCCATAATGCGGCGCGTCATCATTCGGCCCGCCACGCTGACTTCGATGTTCAGCGCTTCCAGCTCTTCGTTGCTTTTCTCGTCATACTGCGCGTGCAGCTGTTCGGAGATGCTGTCGCGGCGGAAATCGTTCGGGAACGCCACGCCATGTTCACGCAGCGCGCTGAGCTTTTCACGACGCGCTTTCAGTTCGTTATTAAGTTCAAGCGCGGCATCAGCGCCCTGCGGTTGTTGTTCAGACATGTCGGTTCCTTATAGCCCTGCTTTCAAACTTGCTTCAATGAAGCGATCCAGATCGCCGTCCAGCACTGCCTGCGTGTTGCGCGTTTCCACGCCGGTGCGCAGATCTTTGATGCGTGAATCATCCAGCACGTAAGAGCGGATCTGGCTGCCCCAGCCGATATCAGATTTGTTGTCTTCCAGCGCCTGTTTCTCAGCATTTTTCTTTTGCATTTCCAGTTCATAAAGCTTGGCTTTCATCTGCTTCATGGCCTGGTCTTTGTTTTTATGCTGGGAGCGGTCATTCTGACACTGGGTGACGGTGCCGGTCGGAATGTGGGTGATACGCACGGCCGATTCGGTACGGTTAACGTGCTGACCGCCCGCGCCGGATGCGCGGTAGACGTCGATGCGCAGGTCCGCCGGGTTGATTTCGATATCGATGTCGTCATCCACTTCCGGGTAGACGAAGGCGGAGCTGAACGAGGTGTGACGACGGCCGCCGGAGTCGAACGGGCTTTTACGCACCAGGCGATGTACGCCGGTTTCGGTACGCAGCCAGCCGAAGGCGTAGTCGCCGGAGATGCGGATGGTCGCGGATTTGATGCCCGCCACTTCGCCGTCGGAGACTTCAATGACTTCGGTTTTAAAGCCTTTGTCTTCCGCCCAGCGCAGGTACATACGCAGCAGCATGCTGGCCCAATCCTGCGCTTCGGTGCCGCCGGATCCCGCCTGCAGGTCAATGTAGCAGTCGGCGCTGTCATATTCGCCGGAGAACATGCGGCGGAATTCCAGTTCGCCCAGTTTTTTCTCCAGCTCGTCCAGTTCGGCGACGGCTTCGTTGAAGGTTTCTTCATCTTCCGCTTCAACGGCCAGATCCAGCAGGCCGTTGACGTCGTCGAGGCCCTGGCTCATCTGATCGAGGGTTTCGACCACGGCTTCCAGCGCGGAACGTTCTTTGCCCAGCGCCTGGGCGCGTTCAGGTTCGTTCCAGACGTCCGGCTGTTCCAGCTCGGCGTTTACTTCTTCGAGGCGTTCTTTCTTGGCATCGTAGTCAAAGATACCCCCTAAGAACGTCGCTGCGCTCAGTGAGGTCCTGAATACGGTTTTTGACCGGATTAATTTCAAACATGGCTTTCGAATCTTTTAGGAAGTGTCTATGGATATGACCGGGCAGTTTAACCGAAAAGGCGAGGAGATTGTAGTTTTGTCCGGCGGTTTGTGCAGGTGTAGCGGGCGCGGGGTTTAAGGGGTTCACATTCGGACAGCGGGCGCGGTGGTTAAGGCGTTCGCGTTCGGACGGCGGGCGCGGTGGTTAAGGTGTTCGCGTTCGCACGGCGGACGCGGTGGTTAAGGGGTTCACGTTCGCACGGCGGGCGCGGTGGTTAAGGCGTTCACGTTCGGACGGCGGGCGCGGTGGTTAAGGCGTTCGCGTTCGGACGGCGGGCGCAGAGTTTACGTTGCTCACTTTCGGTCGGCGGCGGGCAGGCCGCTACGTAAAGACGTCGTCAATCCATCCCTGGAGACTCCGCCGCTTCATCCCTGACGCGGAGGCTTTACTTCGCGGCCTGCCCGCCACCTCCCTGACATTGTGCAAATGCTTCGCCGTCCTGATATCACGCAAATGGTTCGCCGTCCTGACAAGTGCAAAGACTTTACCGACCTGCTGTCAGGCAAATCGTTTACCGTACTGAAATCATCCAGTTCAGTGCCGGATTTCCATTATTAACGCGGATTAAACCGATGGAATGTAACCTGGTCAGGTTATGTCAGCGCAATTGAGGGGGAGTAAGAGGGACAGGACGATGAGGCGGGCCTCCCGCGCCAGGGAAGGCGCGGGCGGAGGCCCCAGGGATGGGTTTATGCCATCCCGCCGAACGGCCTGCCCCTTTTGCGACCGGCACAGAGCGGTTTGACCCACCCTCGCCGCCCAGCTTTCAACCGTTCGGCGCAGGACGGTGTTAACCAGATAACCCTAACCTACAGCGGCCAGATATGTTCGATCAGCAGCTGCGCGCTGCGGTTGCCGCGAAACTCATTCACATCCAGCTTATAGGCCAGCTCAACATGACGCACGCTGGCATCCGGCCAAAGACGCGTATCGACATTAAATGCGATGCCGTCCAGCAAAGGCCCGCCGCCTAACGGCTCCACCATCACTTTCAGATGACGCTCGCCCACCAGACGCTGTTGCAACAGCTTAAACTTGCCGTCGAACACCGGTTCAGGGAACGCCTGCCCCCACGGGCCGGCATCGCGTAGCATCTCTGCCACCGGCAGCGTTAGCTCGGGCGCCGTCAGTTCACCATCCGACCAGATCACGCCCTGTAACGCGTCCGCGTCCAGCCACTCGCCGACCAGCGCGCTAAACAGCGCGCTGAACTGCTCGAACTTCGCCTCTTCAAGCGACAAACCGGCCGCCATCGCATGGCCGCCGAACTTCAGAATTAACCCCGGATTCAGCGTATCAAGACGCTCAAGCGCATCGCGCAAATGCAGCCCCGCTACCGACCGGCCCGAGCCTTTCAGCGTACCGTCGCCCGCCGGAGCGAACGCGATCACCGGGCGGTGAAAACGCTCTTTCAGCCTGGAGGCCAGAATGCCCACCACGCCCTGATGCCACTCGGGATGGTAAAACGCCAGTCCCAGCGGCAGCGCATCGCTGCTGCGTTCCAGCTGGTTACAGAGCGCCAGCGCCTCCGCCTGCATCCCCTGCTCAATCTCTTTGCGCGTCTGGTTTAACGCGTCCAGCTCGCTGGCCAGCATCCGTGCCTGCGCCAGATCTTCGGTCAGCAGCAGCGCCACGCCGACTGACATATCGTCCAGACGCCCGGCGGCATTCAGGCGCGGCCCAAGCGCGAAGCCCAAATCGCTGGCCGCCAGCTGACGCGCGTCGCGGTTCGCTACCTCCAGCAGCGCGCGAATGCCCGGACGGCACTTGCCGGCGCGAATGCGGCTCATGCCCTGCCAGACCAGAATACGGTTGTTGGCATCCAGCGGTACCACGTCTGCCACCGTGCCGAGCGCCACCAGATCGAGCAGCTCCGCCAGATTCGGGATCGCCAGACCGCTGTCGAACCAGCCCTGCTCGCGCAAATGCGCCCGCAGCGCCAGCATCAGATAAAAGGCGACGCCGACGCCCGCCAGCGCCCGTGACGGAAAGGTGCTGTCATTAAGATTAGGGTTAACGATCGCTTCCGCTTCAGGCAGCGTTTCGCCCGGCAGGTGGTGATCGGTCACCAGCACCGGGATCCCTTTCTGGTGCGCGCACAGCACGCCAGCGTGGGAGGAAATGCCGTTATCCACCGTCAGGATCAGCTCCGCGCCGCGCGCCGCCGCCTGCTCCACCACCTCGGGGCTCAGGCCGTAGCCATCATCGAAACGGTTAGGCACCAGATATTGCACGTGCCGGCCGCCCATACTACGCAGCGCCAGCACGGTCAACGCGGTGCTGGTGGCGCCATCGGCATCGAAATCGCCGACGATCATAATCTGTTTTTGATCGCGCAGCGCCTGATGCAGCAGCTCAACCGCCTGCTGCATGCCGCTTAACCCCTGCCAGGGATGGAGGAACTTAGCGCCGCGCTCCAGCTCGCGCTCGTCGCCTATGCCACGCTGGGCGTAAAGGCGACGCAGCAGCGGATGAAGATCCGTCGGCAAAGCCGTATCGGGCGCCGCCTCACGGCGGCGAAGTTGCATCGGTTTATTCACTGCTGATTAGCTACCGCTTTTTTGTTTATCAAGAAGCTGTTTCATCTCCTGCGGCCCCTGATAACCTGGAATCATCATGCCATTTTCCATCAGGATGGCAGGCGTGCCCTGAATGCCGAACAGGATGCCCAGCTGATAGTGCTTTTCAAGGTCGATTTTGCAGTCAATGGGGGAAACTTCGTCGCCTTTCATCGCCGCGTCGAACGCCTTATTGCGATCCGCCGCGCACCAGATGGACTTCATCTCCTTCGCCACTTGCCCGTTCATCCCCTCGCGCGGGAAGGCGAGATAGCGCACGGTAATGCCCAACGCGTTGTAGTCGGCCATCTCCTGATGCAGCTTACGGCAGTAGCCGCAGGTAATATCGGTGAACACGGTAATCACGTGCTGCTCTTTCGGCGCCTTATAAACGATCATCTCTTTGCTTAGCGCATCCACTTTTTTCTGCAGCTGCTGATTGGTGACGTTGACCGGGTGCGCGCCGCTGACATCGTACAGCGGCCCCTGAATAAAGTGCTTTCCGTCCTCGCTGACATAAAGCACGCCGCTTTCAGACAGCACGGTTTTCATACCGGCCAGCGGCGAAGGCTGGATTTCCGTCTGCTGCAGACCCAGCTTGCGTAAAGATTGCTGGATCGCGGCGTCGTCCGCCTGGACTACGCCAGCAACAGAAGCAGCCAGCAAGGCGACGATGGCAAAAGTTTTTTTCATCCTGTTCCCTTATTACTCCGCCGCCTCAGGCGCGCGGATGATGCTGTTGATGTAACTGACGCAGACGCTCGGTGGCGACATGCGTATAAATCTGCGTCGTGGAGAGATCGCTGTGCCCCAGCAGCATCTGTACGACACGTAAATCCGCGCCGTGGTTCAACAGATGCGTGGCGAAGGCGTGCCGCAGCACGTGCGGCGACAGCTTCTCGCTGTCGATGCCGGCCAGCGTGGCATAATGCTTGATGCGGTGCCAGAAAGTTTGTCGGGTCATCTGCTGCGCGCGATTGCTGGGAAACAGCACGTCAATGGCGCGGCCATTCAGCAGCCACGGGCGGCCATACTCCATATACTGTTCCAGCCAGTGTATCGCCTCTTCGCCCAGCGGCACCAGCCGCTCTTTGTTGCCTTTACCGATCACGCGGACTACGCCCTGGCGCAGGCTGACGTCGCTTATCGTCAATCCAACCAGTTCTGAAACGCGCAGCCCGGTGGCGTACAGCAGCTCCAGCATCGCTTTATCACGCAGCTCGATCGGCTGATCGACGCTGGGCGCCTGCAGCAGCCGCTCAACCTGAGCTTCCGACAGATCTTTCGGCAGACGCTGCGGCAGCCTGGGCGACGAGAGCAGCGCGCTGGGATCGTCATCGCGCAACTTTTCACGATAGAGATATTGAAACAGCCGCCGCGTCGCGCTTAACAGACGCGCCGAGCTGGTGGCTTTATAGCCGCCCTCGACGCGCTCGGCAAGAAAAGCCTGTAAATCGGCCGCGTCCGCCTGCAGCAGAGAGCGCTGATGATGCGCCAGCCAGCCACTCAGCGACAGCAGATCCTGGCGATAGGAGGTCAGGGTGTTTTGCGCCAGGTTACGCTCTATCCACAGCGCATCGAGAAACTGTTCAATAAGATCGTTATCCTGCATCTTTTCCCCTCGCGCAAAGCCGTGAATTTCACCGCATTATGCCTGAAAGCGGCGCCCTTCTGATACAATTGCGCCCCTCTGATGATCTCAATGAGTAGATGTTCCGTATGAAGATTGGCCTTTTTTACGGTTCCAGCACCTGTTACACCGAGATGGCCGCCGAGAAAATCCGTGATTTTATCGGCGAGGAGCTGGTCACGCTGCACAACCTAAAAGATGACTCACCGACGCTGATGGAGCAGTACGATATGCTGATTCTCGGCATTCCGACCTGGGATTTCGGCGAACTGCAAGAGGACTGGGAGGCGGTCTGGCAGGAGCTGACGACGCTGAAGCTGCGCGGCAAGGTGGTGGCGCTGTATGGCATGGGTGACCAGCTCGGCTACGGCGAGTGGTTTCTCGATG
Source organism: Mixta gaviniae (assembly GCF_002953195.1). Classification (GTDB taxonomy): domain Bacteria; phylum Pseudomonadota; class Gammaproteobacteria; order Enterobacterales; family Enterobacteriaceae; genus Mixta; species Mixta gaviniae. The sequence continues at coordinate 3,676,956 of NZ_CP026377.1, forward strand.
CGCTGGGCATGCTGCATGAGCTGCTCGCGCCGATGGGCGTTCAGTTTGTCGGCTACTGGCCGATTGAAGGCTATGAGTTCACCAGCCCGAAACCGCTTACCGCCGACGGGACGCAGTTTGTCGGCCTGGCGCTGGATGATGTGAATCAGTTCGAGGAGAGCGATGAGCGCATCGCCCAGTGGTGCGAGCAGATCCTGACGGAGACCGCCGCACTGCTGTAACGACCGTCGGCGGCGTTTAGCCTGCCTCCTGCCCTTTTAACAGGCGACGCAGCGCGCGCCAGTTCGCTTCCGGCATGCTGTCGCGCATCAACCACAGAGAAAGCCGTTTGCCCTGCGGCGTGCGCAGCGCAAAGAGGATGCCGAACGGCAGAATAAACGGCGGGCGCGCCACCTGATAATCCTGCTGCCGCCAGCGCCAGAGGCGGCTCTCTTCCGCCGTCAGGCGGCCGCTGAAGCGGCGCTGCAGCCGCAGACGGTGCCACAGCTCGCCGAAGATCAGCAACAGCAGCGCCCCCATCAACGGCGCCTGCATTGCCCGCCAGGGCACCAGCAGCAGCCCAACGACCAGCGGAGTGTAGAGCAGGCAGGTTATCTGCTGCGCCCGCGCCGATGGCAAGAGATCAGATTGCCACCGCGCCACGTTCCGGGCCACGCTGCTGGTTGCGCGTCTGGATCAGCTGCACCATGCGTTTCAGTTCGGCGTCAGCCGGCTCGCCGTGGTTCATCAGCCAGTTGAACAGATCCGGATCGTCACTTTTCAACAGGCGAATAAACAGCGCCTTGTCGTCGTCGCTCAGCGAATCATATTCATATTTAAAGAAGGGCATAATGGCGATATCCAGCTCCAGCATGCCGCGGCGGCAGGCCCAGTGAATACGGGATTTATCGTTGATATCCATGTGTTCCGTCATCGTTTGGCTCAAACATGGGGGCTAGTGTAGCGCTTTTTTTCCGGCCTGTTGAAAGCAAATTCTTTCCCTGCGCGCCGGCACGCAAAGTGACAATATCGGTTGCAGGGTTATCACGCGATTCGTGCGTCCCTTTCCGGAAACAGGTTGCAAAGCCCCACTGCTCTTTTAATATGAAGTCACTATTCCTTAATCACTGACTTTTCAGGATCTCCCTATGCCTGACTTTACATTTCCGCCGCGCCAGCCCGTTGCCTCCTCCCGACTGCCGCTGACGCTGATTTCGCTGGAGGAGTGGGCGCTGGTTTCCGTGCAGGGCGCGGATAGCACCGCTTACCTGCAAGGCCAGGTGACGCTGGATGTCGCCGCGCTGGCCGCCGACCAGCATCTTCCCTGCGCGCACTGCGATGCGAAAGGGAAAATGTGGAGTAACCTGCGCCTGTTCCATCGCGGCGAAGGCTACGCCTACCTGGTGCGCCGCAGCGTGCGCGATATGCAGATCAACGAACTGAAGAAATACGCCGTTTTTTCTAAAGTGACTATCGCCGCTGATGAACAGCCAGTTCTGCTGGGCGTGGCGGGCTTTCAGGCCCGGGCGGCGCTGATCAACCGTTTCGCCGCCTTGCCGGACGCGCAGACGCCGGTGGTACAGGATGGCGATTCGACGCTGCTCTGGTTCGGTACGCCCGCCGAGCGCTTCCTGCTGGTGACCACAGCGGAAAAAGCCGCCGAGCTGAAAGCGGCGTTGGCAGGCGAGGCGCAGCTTAACAGCAGCGCGCAGTGGCTGGCGCTGGAGATTGAAGCGGGCCTGCCGGTGCTGGATGAAAAAACCAGTGGCCAGCTGATTCCGCAGGCGACCAACCTGCAGGCGCTGGACGCGATCAGCTTTAAGAAAGGCTGCTATACCGGTCAGGAGATGGTGGCGCGCGCCAAGTTCCGCGGCGCCAACAAGCGGGCGCTTTACTGGCTGGCGGGCAAAGCGGGCCGCGTTCCGGAAGCGGGCGATGCGCTGGAGATGAAGATGGGCGAAAACTGGCGACGCACCGGCACCATTCTGGCCGCCGTGCAGCTGGAATCGGGCGATGTCTGGGTGCAGGCGGTACTGAATAACGATCTTGAGCCGGAAAGCGTGCTGCGCGTGCAGCACGATGAGGGCGGCGAACTGGCGATTCAGCCGCTGCCCTACTCGCTGGCGGACTAGCGGTTCAGATAAACAAAAAAGGCGGCCTGCTGGCCGCCTTTTTTATGGCTTCAGAATATAGAGGTAGATGGCTAAAAAGTGGCAGATACTGCCGCCGAGAACAAAGCCATGCCAGATGGCGTGGTTGTAAGGAATGCGTTTCGCCACATAAAAAATTACCCCTAACGAATAGATGATGCCGCCAGCCGCCAGCAGCCAGACGCCGCCTGGCGCCAGCTTCATCGCCAGCTGGTAAATCACAATCAGCGACAGCCAGCCCATCAGCAGGTACGTTACGACCGACAGCACCTTAAAACGGTGAATAAACACCAGCTTAAAAATAATCCCCAGCAGCGCCAGGCTCCAGATCACCACCATCAGGCCATGCGCCAGCGGCGACTTCAGCCCCACCAGCAAAAACGGCGTATAGGTACCGGCAATCAACAGATAGATGGCGCAGTGATCCAGTTTTTTCAGCCAGAATTTGGCACGCGGGTATGGGATCGCGTGGTACAGCGTCGAGGCGAGAAACAGCAGGATCATACTGCCGCCGTACAGGCTGTAGCTAACAATCGCCAGCGTGCCCGCGTTAGCATCGATAGCCTGGCTCAGCAGCAGCACCAGTCCAATGATGCCGAAGATGCAGCCCACGCCGTGGCTGATGCTGTTGGCAATCTCTTCCGCCAGCGAGTATCCCTCAGCTAATACGCTTTTATTCGCCATATTTATTCTCCTGAAATGCGTAATGCATTGTGCAAAAAAGGAAATCCTTATCGACGGGCCGCGCCGACTTTTTACGCATTCACAGACTAGCCGAGAACCTTTTCAGTGTACACCTGTAAGCTGAAATAATTTTATGTCCGCCTGTAACGCCGACGCGCATCGGCGAAAAAAACAAAATCTGGTAAGGTAGGCGCGGTAATGACTGACGCGGATACAGCATGTTTACTCACAGCATAATCTCAACGCTTAACGACACCGAGATGCAGGTTTATAACACCGTTATCAAAAGCGGTGACAAAGTGATGTATATGACCATTCGCGAGCTGGCCGACGCCGCCGGGGTCTCCACCACCTCGGTGCTGCGCTTCTGCCGCAAAATGCAGTGCGACGGTTATTCAGAATTTCGCATCCGCTTTAAATTATATCTGGAGCAGGAACAGCAGAGCCCGATTAATTACGGCGTCAATGAGATGGTGAGCTTTTTTAAAAGCATTAATAATGATGAGTTCGAGCATTTAATTAGCCAGGCGGTGGAACATATTCTGGCGGCACAGCGTATTATTTTCGTCGGCGCCGGCACCTCCGGCACCTTAGGGAAATATGGCGCGCGCTTTTTCTCTAACGTAGGAAAATTCAGTAATTATATCGACGACCCTTATTATCCCGTCAGCAGTGATATGTATAAGGACGCGGTGGCGATTATTCTTTCCATCTCTGGCGAAACCGAAGAGATCCTGCGCCTTGCCAGCCAGTTCAGCCTGCATCGCTGTAAGATCATCACTATTACCAACAGCGAAAGCAGCTCGCTGGCAAAGCTGGCGGATTTTAATATCTCCTGCCATATGCCGTTAATTCGTATGAACGGCGGCTTCGATATTACCACTCAGGTGCCGACGCTATATATTATCGAAAGTATCGGGCGTAAACTCGCCAGCCGCCTGGCAAAATAAAACAACCTGTTTTCTGCAGGTAACAAATTACATTTGTCACGTTTCGTTATAACGTGACATTCCCCTGCGCTTTGCTACACTCCGGACAACGTTTATCAGCGGCGCGTTATTATTTCACGCCTTTTTTGCGCAGCGCCCCCCTTATTTTCACGGCGCCCGCAGCGTGATAACTCGCGGCCCGATCGCTTTTTACTGCAACAGTAAGGATCTCTTTATGACCAGCCAGCATCAGTTACCGAAAGATTTTCTGTGGGGCGGCGCCGTTGCCGCGCATCAGGTTGAAGGCGGATGGGATCAGGGCGGCAAAGGCATCAGCATCTGCGACGTGCTTTCCGGCGGATCGCACGGCGTCGACCGCGTGATGACCGACGGTGTGCAGCCCGGCTATCACTATCCTAACCATGAGGCGGTCGATTTTTATCATCGCTATAAAGAAGATATCGCGCTATTCGCTGAAATGGGCTTTAAGTGTTTTCGTACCTCTATCGCCTGGACGCGCATTTTCCCCAACGGCGATGAGCTGGAGCCGAACGAAGCGGGCCTGCAGTTTTATGACGATCTGTTCGACGAGCTGCTGAAGCACGGTATCGAGCCGGTGATCACCCTCTCCCACTTTGAAATGCCGTGGCATCTGGTGAAGCAGTACGGCGGCTGGCTGAACCGTAAAGTGGTCGATTTCTTTGTGCGCTTTAGCGAAGTGGTGCTGCGCCGCTATCAGCATAAAGTGAAATACTGGATGACCTTTAACGAGATCAACAACCAGCGCACCTGGAACTATCCGCTGTTCGGCTACTGCTGCTCCGGCGTGGTATTTACCGACCATGAAAAGCCTGAGCAGACCATGTATCAGGTGATGCACCACCAGTTCGTCGCCAGCGCGAAAGTGGTGGCGCTGGGCCATCGTATTAACCCCGATTTCCAGATCGGCTGTATGATCGCCATGGTGCCGGTCTATCCGTTCTCCTGCCATCCGGACGACGTCATGTTCGCGCAGGAAGCGATGCACCGCCGCTACGTTTTCAGCGACGTGCAGATGCGCGGCTACTATCCCGCCTATGTGCTGCATGAGTGGGCACGCAAGGGCTACCACATCGAGATGGAAGCGGGCGATGAAGAGACGCTGCGCAACGGCTGCTGTGACTATGTCGGTTTCAGCTACTACATGAGCAATGCAGTGCAGGCCAACGCCGAGGGAACGGGCGATTCTATCACCGGCTTCGAAGGCAGCGTGCCGAACCCGCATGTGAAAGCATCGGACTGGGGCTGGCAGATCGACCCGGCGGGCCTGCGTTACTCTCTGAACGTGCTGTATGAGCGCTATCAGAAACCGCTGTTTATCGTGGAGAACGGCTTCGGCGCGATCGATAAGCCAAACGCCAACGGTTTTATCGAGGATGATTACCGTATCGATTATCTGCGCGCGCATGTCGAGCAGATGAAAAAAGCGGTGCTGGAGGATGGCGTTGACCTGATGGGCTATACGCCATGGGGCTGCATCGACTGCGTCTCGTTTACCACCGGCCAGTACAATAAACGCTATGGCTTTATCCATGTCGATAAGAACGATGATGGCAGCGGCACGATGGCGCGCTCAAAGAAAAAAAGCTTCGCCTGGTATCAGCAGGTTATCGCCAGCAACGGCGAACAGCTGTAAAGCGGCTAGCGCAGCACGCAGCACGCAGCACGCAGCACAGACTAGCTTAAAACAATAAAAGGCCGGACATTGTCCGGCCTTTTTTATCGGCTGTGCGAGGCTGCGTTACTGATAGTCGCTCATCGGTACGCAGGAACAGAACAGGTTGCGATCGCCAAACACATCATCCAGACGCTTCACCGTCGGCCAGTATTTATTGCCGCTGCCCGCCGGGAACACCGCCAGCTCGCGGCTGTAAGGATGCGGCCATTCGCCCACCAGCTCCTGCTGGGTGTGCGGTGCGTTGACCAGCGGATTGTCCTCCAGCGGCCAGTCGCCGTCCGCCACGCGATCGATCTCCATACGGATCGCCAGCATCGCGTCGATAAAGCGATCCAGCTCCGCTTTGCCTTCCGATTCGGTCGGCTCCACCATCAGCGTGCCCGCAACCGGGAACGACATGGTCGGCGCATGGAAACCGTAGTCAATCAACCGCTTGGCAATATCCAGCTCGCTGATGCCGGTCTGCTCTTTCAGCGGGCGAATATCGAGAATGCACTCGTGCGCCACGCGGCCATCACGGCCGGCATAGAGGATCGGATAGGCGGACTGCAGACGGCTGGCGATATAGTTCGCGTTCAGGATAGCGACGGCGCTGGCCTGCTTCAGCCCTTCCGCGCCCATCATGCGAATATACATCCAGCTGATCGGCAGAATCGAGGCGCTGCCGAACGGCGCGGCGGAAACCGCACCCTGCTGCGTCAACATGTCATCGATCTGCACCACACTGTGGCCCGGCACAAACGGCGCCAGATGCGCCTTGACGCCGATCGGCCCCATGCCCGGCCCGCCGCCGCCGTGTGGAATGCAGAAGGTTTTATGCAGGTTCAGGTGCGACACATCAGCACCGATATAGCCCGGCGTAGTGATGCCGACCTGCGCATTCATGTTGGCACCGTCGAGATAAACCTGGCCGCCATGCTGATGAACGATCTGACAGACTTCGCGGATCGTCTCTTCATACACGCCGTGGGTTGAAGGATAGGTAACCATGATGCAGGAGAGCGCGCTGCCCGCCTGCTCCGCCTTCTGGCGCAGATCGTGCAGATCGATATTGCCCTGCTTGTCGCAAGCCACCACCACCACCGACATGCCGGCCATCTGCGCCGACGCCGGGTTGGTGCCGTGTGCGGAGCTGGGGATCAGGCAGATATGGCGCTCGCCCTCGCCGCGGCTTTCATGATAGCGGCGGATCGCCAGCAGACCGGCGTATTCGCCCTGCGCGCCGGAGTTAGGCTGCATACAGAGCGCATCGTAGCCGGTAAGCTGCACCAGCCACTGCGACAGCTGGCCGATCATCTGCAGATAGCCTGCCGCCTGCTCCGCTGGACAGAACGGGTGCAGTTCGGCGAACTCCGGCCAGGTGATGGGGATCATCTCTGCGGCGGCGTTCAGCTTCATGGTGCAGGAGCCGAGCGGGATCATCGCCTGATTCAGCGCCAGATCTTTTTTCTCCAGGCTGTGCATGTAGCGCATCATTTCGGTTTCGCTGTGATAGCGATTAAACACCGGGTGCGTCAGCAGCGGCTGTTGACGCTGCAGCGCTGGCGGAATCGAGCCGCTGTCGCCGGCGACCGCCCGATCCAGCGCGTCGATCTCCAGGCCGTGATCGTCGCCCAGCAGAATGGCGAACAGCGCAGCGACATCTTCCCGCGTAGTCGTCTCATCCAGAGTGATGCCGACCGCGTGATGAATATCGGTGCGCAGGTTAACGCCGAAGCTGAGCGCGCGCGCCAGCACCGCCGCCTTGTCGTTTACCTCTACGGTAAGCGTATCGAACCAGTGCTGATGGCGCAGCGTCAGGCCACCCTGCTTCAGACCGGCAGCCAGAATATCAGTCAGGCGATGGATACGGCCGGCGATGCGTTTCAGCCCTTCCGGGCCGTGGAACACCGCGTAGAAGCCGGCGATATTGGCCAGCAGCACCTGCGACGTACAGATATTGGAGTTGGCCTTTTCGCGGCGAATATGCTGCTCGCGCGTCTGCATCGCCATGCGCAGCGCGGTGTTGCCCGCCGCATCACGCGAAACGCCGATAATGCGGCCCGGCATTGAACGTCTGAATTCATCGCGCGCGGCGAAGAAGGCGGCGTGCGGCCCGCCGTAGCCCATCGGCACACCGAAACGTTGGGCGGAGCCGAAGACGATATCCGCGCCCTGCCTGCCCGGCGCCTCCAGCAGCACCAGCGCCATAAAATCGGCCGCCACGCTAACGATCACCTGACGCGACTTAAGCCTGGCGATCAGGTCGCCGTAGTCATGCGCTTCACCGGTGGTGCCCACCTGCTGCAGCAGCACACCAAACACCCCTTCGTGATCGCACGCGCGCGCCGCATGATCGATAATCAGTTCAAAGCCGAAGGTCTCCGCGCGGGTTTTCACTACGTCCAGCGTCTGCGGATGAATATCCTCGGCGATAAAAAATTTGTTGGCGTTTTTCAGCTTGCTGACGCGTTTAGCCATCGCCATCGCTTCCGCCGCCGCCGTCGCTTCGTCCAGCAAAGAGGCCGAGGCGATATCCAGCCCGGTCAGGTCCAGCGTCAGCTGCTGGAAGTTCAACAGCGCCTCCAGACGGCCCTGCGACACCTCGGGCTGATAAGGGGTATAGGCGGTATACCAGCCCGGATTTTCCAGCAGGTTGCGCAGGATCACGGGCGGCGTCAGCACCGGCGTATAGCCCATGCCGATATAGGATTTGAAACGCTGGTTGCGGCTGGCGATCGCCTTCAGCTCCGCCAGCGCCTGATGCTCGGTCAGCGCATCGCCGATGGCGGGCGGCCCCGGCAGCTGGATGTCGGCCGGCACGATGCTGGTGATTAACGCATTGAGCGAGCCGGCGCCGATCGCCTGCAGCATGCTTTCCTGCTGCGCGGAAGAGGGGCCGATGTGGCGTTCGATAAAGGCGCCAGTATGTTCAAGCTGGCTGAGTGTCTGAGTCATGAATCGTCAATCCTGAGGGGCCGACGGCGGGCGGTAACGAACCGGCCGCGACGGCCTTGGAGAGAGGGCCCTGCGCGCCCGACAGAGGCGCAGAGCCCGCCTGAAGTTATTCGTCGATGGCGGCCTGGTAGCCTTCCGCGTCCAGCAGCTGATCCAGCTCGGCGTCATCGCTGGCCTTGAGGCGGAACAGCCAGCCTGCGCCGTAAGGATCGCTGTTCACCAGTTCCGGCGACGCTTCCAGATCGGCGTTCACCGCGACGACTTCGCCGCTCAGCGGCGCATAAATGTCGGAAGCGGCCTTCACCGATTCGGCGACGGCGCAGTCATCGCCGGCGGCGAAGCTGGCGCCCGTGTCCGGCAGATCGACGAATACCATATCGCCCAGCAACTCCTGCGCGTGTTCGGTAATGCCTACGGTGTAGGTGCCGTCCGCTTCCTTACGTACCCACTCATGACTTTCACGGTATTTTAATTCGTTTGGCACATTGCTCATCGCCGCATTCTCCTGAAATAGTTACTGAGCGACCGGCTTGCCGGCGCGGACAAAAATAGGTTTGGTGACGGTTACCGGCATTTCCCGGTTACGGATCTGTACGATGGCGCGTTCGCCGATGCCTGCCGGCACGCGCGCCAGCGCGATGCTGTAGCCCAGCGTAGGCGAGAAAGAGCCGCTGGTGATGACGCCCTGCTGCTGATTGCCCTGCGCATCGGTGAACATCACCGGCAGATCGTTACGCAGCACGCCTTTCTCGGTCATTATCAGGCCCACCAGCTTATCGGTGCCCCTTTCGCGCTGCAGCTCCAGCGCCTCGCGGCCGATAAATGCGCGATCGGTCGGCTCCCAGCAGAGGGTCCAGCCCATATTCGCCGCCAGCGGCGACACGCCTTCATCCATCTCCTGGCCGTAAAGATTCATGCCCGCTTCAAGGCGCAGCGTATCACGTGCGCCCAGCCCGGCAGGCTTCACGCCGGCCTCCACCAGCCGTTGCCACAGCCCGGCAGCCTGTGCATTCGGCAGCGCGATTTCATAGCCGCTTTCGCCGGTATAGCCGGTGGTGGCGATAAACCAGCCTTCCGACTCAACGCCGAAAAAAGGCTTCATGCCGTTGACCGCCTGGCGCTGCGCGTCGTTGAAGATCATTTGCGCTTTCTGCTGCGCCTGCGGCCCCTGTACGGCGATCAGCGCCAGATCGTCGCGCTCCTGCAGCGTGACGCCGAACGGCTGCGCATGCTCGCCGATCCACGCCAGATCTTTGTCGCGCGTGGCGGAGTTGACCACCAGGCGAAACCACTCTTCGCTCATAAAGTAAACAATCAGATCATCAATCACGCCACCCGAGGCGTTAAGCATCGCGCTGTAGAGCGCCTTGCCCGGCTGCGTCAGACGCGCAACGTCGTTGGCCAACAGGACGCGCAGAAATTCCCGGGTACGCTCGCCGCGCAGATCGACAATGGTCATATGGGAAACATCAAACATGCCGGCATCCTGACGTACCGCATGATGTTCATCAATCTGCGAGCCGTAGTGCAGCGGCATCATCCAGCCGTGGAAATCGACCATGCGGGCGCCGCAGGCCTGATGCTGTTCATATAAAGGGGTCTGCTTCATAACCTTCCTGTGCGTTAACGGGTTGAGTAGACGCTAAATGTGGCTAACACGTCCGACGCAAACGTTCTCTTTCCCCTGACGTTACCACTGAACGTCCGTTTTAACCATAAGCTAAACAGGGGCGAAACGGCGCCTGCAGTGCCAGACGCCTCGCTGATTGTGCAGAATTTTTCACTATAAAAATGCGTCGCAAGGCACAGAACGCGCAACAGATACGCAACAAAGCAGTTTAAAAACCAGACAGCAGCTCAATTTCGCGAAAAAGGCGTGGCTGCGAAAAGGCTTATGCATGAGAAAAAGTAATGCGAAGCAGCGGGTGAAATTAGAATAATTCAAATGAGCGCGCAAAAAGCGTGCAGGCGCCTCAGCCTGGTGCAGCGGGCGTTAAAAGGAGGAAAACAGCGTGCCACGCCGGTTATCACGCCGGCATCGCCTGGGGAGGAAAAATGGTGAGCGAGACGGCGCCCGAACGCCGCGCCCTAAAAAAGGGCCTTGCGGCCCTTATGAAGAAAGGTCTGTCAACGCAGCCAGTCCGGCAGGTCGTGCAGACCCATCGCCTGTTTCAGCAGGCGGGGCTTTACGCCCGGCAGATTATCCGCCAGCCGCAGGCCGACGTCACGCAGCAGCTTTTTCGCCGGATTGTTGCCGGCGAACAGTTCACGGAAGCCCTGCATACTCGCCAGCATCACGGCGGCGCTGTGCTTACGGTTACGCTCATAGCGGCGCAGATAGAGATGCTGACCGATATCTTTACCCTGCTGATGCAGGCGGCGGATCTCGCCTGTCAGCTCGGCGGCGTCCATAAAGCCCAGGTTGACGCCCTGTCCCGCCAGCGGATGAATGGTATGTGCAGCGTCGCCAACCAGCGCCAGCCGGTGCGCGGCGAACTGGCGGGCGTAGCGCGCCATCAGCGGGAAGGTCTGCCGTTCGCTTTCCACCTGGCACAGCCCCAGACGCATATCAAAGGCGACCGACAGCTGCTGATTAAACAGCCCGGCGGGCATATCGCGCAGCCGTGTCGCCTCCTGCGGCGACAGTGACCAGACGATAGAGCAGAGGTGCGGATCGCTGAGCGGCAGAAACGCCAGGATGCCATCGCCGTGAAACGCCTGACGCGCTACCGCCTGATGCGGCTGCGCGGTGCGAATATTGGCCACCAGCGCATGATGGTCGTAATCCCAGAAGGTCAGCGGGATATCGGCCTTGTTGCGCAGCCAGGAGTGAGCGCCGTCGGCGCCGATCAGCAGCCGGGCGCTCATCATGTTGCCGTCTTCCAGGGTGATAAAGGCTTCGTTATCGCCGAAAGCGACCTGCTGCAGCTGCGCCGGTGCCAGCAGCGTAATATCGCTCAGCTGCTGCGCGCGCTGCCAGAGCGCCTGATGGATCGCCTGGTTTTCAACGATATAGCCGAGATGGCTAACGCCCTGCGGCTGATCGAATTCAATGCGGCCGAAGCTATCGCGATCCCATACTTCCATGCCGTGATAGCTGCTGGCGCGCAGCGCCAGAATCGCTGACCAGACGTCCAGATGTTGCAGCAGGCGCTCGCTGGCCGCGTTAATGGCGGAGACGCGCAGCCCGTGCGGTTCGCCGGGGTTAAACGCCTCCGGCGCCGCTTTTTCCAGCACCGCGATACGCAGACCGCAGCCCTGTAAGCCGCAGGCAACCGCCAGTCCAACCATACCGCCGCCGGCGATCACCACATCATAAGTTTGCATTGAAATCCTCTTTTCAGCGCGTTACCCAGCCCAGCGTCCGCTCCGCCAGGCGGTTGCGCAGCCAGGGTAAATTATCCATTGTCATCAGGCCGAGATTGCGTCCGACGACCAGCGGCAGATAGCGGTTGGCGAACAGCCGCACCAGCCCATCGGTGATGCCAATCGTGGCGTCACGATCGATTGCGCGCCGTTGGCCGTAGCGCTGCAGCACGGCGAAACTGCCGGCGTCCTGCTGTTCGCGGCAGGCGGCCGCCAGGGTTTCCGCCAGCGACATCACGTCGCGCATGCCGAGGTTAAAGCCCTGTCCGGCAATCGGATGCAACGTCTGCGCCGCGTTGCCCACCAGCGCCAGCCGGTGCGCGACCGTCTGGCTGGCGGTTTGCAGCGCCAGCGGATAGCTGTGCCGTTGCCCTACATGGGTAAAGCGGCCCAGCCGCCAGCCGAACGCCTGCTGCAGCTCCGCTAAAAAGTCCGCGTCGCGCCAGCTTTCAATACGCGCTTTCGCTTCCGGCGGATGACACCAGACCAGCGAGCTACGGCCGTTCGACATTGGCAGCAGCGCCAGCGGCCCGTGCGGCGTAAAGCGTTCGAACGCCCGGCCCTGATGCGCGATCTGCGTGCTGACGTTGGCGATGACCGCGATCTGCTGGTAATCCTCGCTGCGCCATTCGATACCGCAGGCGGCGGCGACCTGCGAACGCGAACCGTCCGCCGCCACCAGCAGCTGGCCATCCAGCGTTTCGCCGCTGGCCAGCGTGACGCTAACGCCATCCTGCCGCCGCGCTACCTGGCTGACCGTTTCCGGACAGCGCAGCGTAACGCCCGGCGCTTTGCGTAACAGCTGATAGAGCCGGTGGCCCACCTCATGCAGCTCAACTACGTTGCCAAGCGCCGCGAGGCCATAGTCGGCGGCGTCAATATTTACAAAGCCGGCATGTCCGCGATCGCTGACATGTACGTGCGTGATTGGCGTGGCACACTCCGCCAGCGCCGCCCAGAGGTTGATCCCCGCCAGCTGCTGACAGGTGCCTTCCGCCAGCGCGATCGCCCGCCCATCATAGCCCGGGTGCGCGCGGTCGCCCGGCGCGATCGCCTCAATCACCGTTACCGGCAGTTTGCCCTGAGTAAGATGAGAAATCGCCAGCGCCAGAGTTGCGCCCGTCATGCCGCCGCCGGCAACGATCACGCTCATGCCTGTCGCGCTGCCGCCATCAGCGCTTCGATAGCGTCGGCATCTTTCACCACGCTATCGGTAAGATTTTCATTGCCCTGTTCCGTAATCAGGATGTCATCCTCAATGCGCACGCCGATGCCGCGATACTCCGCCGGCACGTCGGCGTCCGGCGCGATATAAAGCCCCGGCTCGACGGTCAGCACCATGCCCGGCTCCAGAATGCGGCCGCGATCCGGCGTACCGTAGTTGCCGACGTCATGCACATCCAGCCCCAGCCAGTGGCTGAGCCCATGCATAAAAAATTGCCGGTGCGCATTTTCCGCGATCAGTTGCTCGATATCGCCCTGCATTACGCCGAGATCAACCAGGCCGGAGACCATAATGCGCACCACCTCTTCGTTCACCTCACGGATGCTGACGCCGGGACGAAACAGCGCAAGCGCTTTATAAAGCGAGGCCAGCACGATGTTGTAAATCGCCCGCTGCGGCGCGCTGAATTTGCCATTAACCGGAAAGGTGCGGGTAATATCGCCGGCGTAGCCGTGAAATTCACAGCCTGCATCGATCAGCACCAGATCGCCGTCGCGCAGTTCGCTCTCATTTTCGGTGTAGTGCAGGATGCAGGCGTTATCGCCGCCGCCGACAATAGTGTTGTAGGAGGGATGCCGCGCGCCGTGGCGGGTGAATTCGTAGTGGATTTCGCCGGCCAGTTGATATTCAAACAGGCCGGGCCGACAGGTTTGCATCGCCCGCGTATGGGCCATCGCACTGATTTTACCGGCGCGGCGCAAGATATCCTGCTCTGCGGCATCTTTGAACAGCCGCATTTCATGTACCCAGGGACGCCAGTCGGTGAGCGTATCGGGCGCTTTCAGGTTCTGGCGGAAGCCGCGACGCAGTTTATCCAGCGCAGCAAACAGAATGCGATCGGCGAAATCATATTCGCCCTGCGCATGGTAAACCACATCGAGACCGTTTAGCAGCTGATGTAGCTGTTCGTCCAGCGCATCCCACGGCAGCGCGCGATCGACGCCCAGTTTCTCCGGCGCCGCCTCCTGTCCGAGGCGACGGCCGAACCAGATTTCCGCCTGTTTATCGCGGACGCGATTGAATAATACGCTGTGGTTATGCGTTTCATCGCTTTTCACCAGTATCAGCAGCGCTTCAGGCTCGTTAAAGCCGGTAAAGTACCAAAAATCGCTGTTCTGGCGGAAAGGGTATTCGCTATCCGCGCTGCGCGTCACCTCCGGCGCGGCGAAAATCAGCGCCGCGCTGCCTGGCACCATAGTTGCCAGCAGCCTCTGGCGGCGCTGCAAAAACGTATCCAGCGTAATCATCCGTATCTTCTCCCTGAGTGAGGCCGTCGCGCGGCGATAACAAAACGATCAGTGTAGCGTCGGCTTTTTCATTTCCGGCGCGGTGGGCATCTCCGGCGGGTTAAATGTTTCGTGGCACAGCAAGGCGGCCACGCGCACATATTCGATCACCTCTTCCAGCGACTGCGCCAGCTCTTCACGATCGTCTTCTTCTTCATCATAGCCAAGCTGAGCAATGGTGCGCAGATCGTCGATGGCTTCGCCAGCCTCGCCCTTGACTTTGTCGAGCTTAGGCTGCGTCACGCCCAGCCCCAGCAGGAAATGGTTAACCCAGCCCGCTAACGCGTCGGCGCGCTCGAACACGCTGCTCTCCTCTTCTTCAGGCAACATCAGCTGAAACAGGAAACCTTCCTCTTCCAGCGTGTCCTGAATATGCCCGTGCAGCGCCTGTAGCGGCTGCGTCAGCGACTGGGAGAACGCCAGCCCTTCGTTGGTCAGATCGTGAACCAGCGTTTTCCAGCTGTGATCCTTGTTGCCACCGCAGACAATGCCGCTGATCAGGCCATGCATTTCAGCCGGTGTCATTCCCACGCCCTGTTGGTTAAGAGCGGACGCCAGCGCCTGATAGCCCGGCTGTGTGTTATCTGTAGACATACGCATTCATCATCGTTGGCGGATTAAGTTCGTGTTATGCTACCACCAGGTGCCTTGAGGTTTCCAGAAAGGGCTTGTTTCTTCATACAAGGGTAGATATAGTGGCGCCCCTTCTGAGCCGGAGCAGGTTCAGAGCGATGCGGGCGCAGTAATCAGTCAGGAAGGTGGCATGTCTGCACAACCGGTAGATATTCAGATTTTTGGACGTTCCTTACGCGTGAATTGTCCGCCTGAACAGCAAGATGCGCTGAATGCGGCTGCGGAAGATCTTAATCAGCGGTTGCAAGATCTGAAAGTTCGCACTAGAGTCACAAATACAGAGCAGCTGGTGTTCATCGCGGCGTTGAACATTTGCCATGAGCTGGCGCAGGAAAAGGTGAAAACCCGAGACTACGCTGCTAATATGGAACAACGCATTCGCATGCTGCAGCAGACCATTGAACAGGCATTGCTTGAGCAAGGTCGCATAACTGAACGCCAGGGTGCGAAGTTCGAATAATACTTTGCGGCCAGCTGTGATACAGTGGCGGTGAGGTCAAATTTCTCTGAGATGTTTGCAAGTGGGCCAGTCCCCTGAGCCGATATTTCAAAAAAACAGAATGTGGCGCTCCGTAACCTGTGAGCATGCCCGGTCCGTCCGGGAAGCCTAATGGTTGCGACGGCATGTTCACCTTGAACCAAGGGTTCAAGGGTTACAGCCTACGGCGGCATCTCGGAGATTCCCTTCTTTATCCCTTTGTTGTTGCTTTCCCCGGCGCGCCGTCGACGGGTTGAAAGTTTTTGCCTCTGCTGTGTATAGTCGCATGACATGCGCAGCAGCAGGAAAAGCCAATGTCCCCCTCTCAGCTCGATCGCCAGGTTATCCGTACTCACGTGCGTCATTTACGACGTGGGCTGAGCGCTGAACAGCAAACGCTGGCGGCGGACAGCGTCGCCGAACATGCGCTGAACGTGGCGCCGGTGGCCCAGGCGCAGCATATCGCCCTGTTTCTCTCGGTTGACGGCGAACTGAATACCCGCCCGCTTATCGCCCGGCTCTGGCAGCAGCATAAGCAGGTTTATCTGCCTGTACTGCACCCCTTCTCACCCGGCAACCTGCTGTTTATTCGCTATACGCCGGAAACCGTGCTGACGCCGAACCGCCTGCGCATTCCGGAGCCACCGCTGGATATACAGCAGCTGATTCCGCTCAACCAACTGGATGTGATGTTCGTTCCGCTGGTGGCTTTCGATCGCCAGGGGCAGCGGCTTGGCATGGGCGGCGGCTTTTACGATCGCACCCTGCAGAACTGGCGCCAACATCGGTTTTTACCGATAGGCCTGGCGCATGACTGCCAGCAGGTTGAAAAGCTACCGTGCGCCGACTGGGATGTCCCGTTGCCGGCCATTTTGACGCCTGCGCGCTTTTGGCAGTGGTAAAAACAAAACGCCGCCCTGCTAAGGACGGCGTGGCAACGAACGCGCTTGTTATGTCATCAGTAAAGCAGGCGCGCACGCATTGTGCCCGGGATCGCTTTCATCAACGCCAGTGCTTTATGAGCCACATCCAGCTCTGCATCGATATCGATCACCACATAGCCCATCACCGGGGTGGTTTGCAGATACTGCGCGGCGATATTGATGCCCTGCTCGGCGAAAATCTGGTTAATCGCCGTCAGGACGCCGGGACGGTTCTCATGAATATGCAGCAGACGGCTGACATGCGCGCCGTGCATCGGCAGCGATACTTCCGGGAAGTTAACCGCAGAAAGCGTAGAGCCGTTATCAGAATATTTTGCCAGCTTGCCCGCCACCTCAACGCCGATATTCTCCTGCGCTTCCTGTGTCGATCCGCCAATGTGCGGCGTCAGAATAACGTTATCAAACTCGCACAGCGGGGAGTTAAAAGGATCGCTGTTGGTGGCCGGCTCTTCCGGGAATACGTCAATCGCCGCGCCCGCCAGATGTTTACTCGCCAGCACCTCGCACAGGGCGGGAATATCCACTACCGTACCGCGTGAGGCGTTGATCAGCAGCGAACCCGGCTTCATCAGCGCCAGCTCTTCAGCGCCCATCATATTCTGCGTCGACGGCGTTTCCGGCACATGCAGGCTGACCACGTCGCTCATATTCAGCAGGTCGGAAAGGTGCGTCACCTGTGTGGCGTTGCCCAGCGGCAGCTTGCTTTCGATATCATAAAAGAAAACGTGCATGCCCAGGCTTTCCGCCAGCACGCCCAGCTGCATGCCGATATGACCATAACCGATAATACCGAGCTTTTTGCCGCGCGCTTCATAGGAGCCGGCCGCCTGTTTGTTCCAGATGCCGCGATGCGCTTTGGCGTTGGCTTCCGGGATACCGCGCATCAGCAGCAACAGCTCGCCAATCACCAGCTCCGCCACCGAACGGGTGTTAGAGAAAGGCGCATTGAACACCGGCACGCCGCGCTTTGCCGCCGCGTTCAGGTCAACCTGATTAGTGCCGATACAAAAGCAGCCTACGGCCACCAGTTTCTCCGCTGCGGCGAAGATCTCTTCAGTCAGCTGAGTACGGGAACGAATGCCAATAAAGTGCGCATCGCGAATGGACGCCTTCAGCGCTTCACTGTCGAGCGCGCCTTTGTGATATTCAATATTGGTATAACCTGCCGCGCGCAGATTCTCCAGCGCGCTTTGGTGGACGCCTTCCACCAGCAGAAACTTAATCTTGTCTTTCTCCAGTGATACTTTTGCCATTTCCCGACCCTATTTTGCAGACTTCAGATGGGGCTGTGATAAGCCAGCCTTCTGTCAAAATATCAAAATTTACGCGCGCGGCAATACAAACGATTGCCTGCCGATCAGCACGGGCGGGGCAAGAAAAGGAAGGATTCAACAGATTATGATGGCCAGGTCGGCGCAGGCAGGATGATAACGCTGCGCGTTACCGTTATGTGACATAAGTCACCAAATTACGCCATCTGTAGAAAAGATGTTTTTTGATAAGAAATAACTGGCGCGCAGGCGCGCCAGAAAGATCATTTGGTGATGGTTTTAACGCCGTCCGGGCCGCCAATCAGCGCCACATCCGCGCCGCGCGCGGCAAACAGGCCCACGGTCACCACGCCAGGCAGTGCATTAATGGTGCGCTCCAGCTCGGTGGGGTTCAGGATGCTGAGATTATGCACGTCGAGAATAATGTTGCCGTTATCGGTCACTACGTTCTGACGGTACTCCGGCAGGCCGCCCAGCTTTACCAGCTCGCGCGCCACATAAGAGCGCGCCATCGGGATCACCTCGACCGGCAGTGGGAAGCGGCCCAGCACATCTACCTGTTTCGAGGCGTCGGCGATGCAGATAAACTTCTCCGCCACCGCGGCGACGATCTTCTCGCGCGTTAGCGCCGCGCCGCCGCCTTTGATCATCTGCATCTGTGGGTTAATTTCATCCGCGCCGTCGACATAGATCGCCAGCGAGTCCACTTCATTGAGATCGAACACTTGAATGCCGAGGCGCTTTAACTTCAGCGTGGAGTCCTCGGAGCTGGAGACCGCGCCGTCAATCTGATGTTTGATCGAGCCGAGCGCATCAATAAAATGGGCGGCGGTAGAGCCTGTTCCCACACCGACGATGGTGCCCGGCGTGACATAGTCCAGCGCGGCCCAGCCTACTGCTTTTTTCAGTTCATCCTGCGTCATGGTATGTTTAAAACCTGTGCTAGTGGTGTGCGCGTAGTATAAAACAAGCGCCGATTAAAGTGCGCGTTCGCGACGCGGCGATTTACCGCTTTGTAAGGCAGGCCACAGATTGATGACGGCGCGTAAGGGGCAAAGCGCGAATTTTATGGCATAGTGCCTTACCCATACCTGAAGGAGAGCCACAATAACAATGAAAAGACCCGATTATCGAACGCTTCAGGCTTTGGATGCTGTGATCCGCGAGCGCGGCTTTGAACGCGCGGCGCAAAAATTATGCATCACCCAGTCGGCGGTGTCGCAACGTATCAAGCAGCTGGAAAACATGTTCGGCCAGCCGCTGCTGGTGCGCACCATTCCGCCGCGCCCTACTGAACAGGGGCAGAAGCTGCTGGCGCTGCTGCATCAGGTGGAGCTGCTGGAAGATGAGTGGCTGGGCGATGAAAATGGCGGCACCACGCCGCTGCTGCTGTCACTGGCGGTGAACGCCGACAGTCTGGCGACCTGGCTGCTGCCGGCGCTGAAAGATGTGCTGACCGATTCGCCGGTGCGCCTTAATTTGCAGGTAGAGGATGAAACCCGCACCCAGGAACGTCTGCGCCGCGGCGAAGTGGTGGGGGCGGTGAGTATTCAGCCGCAGCCGCTGCCCAGCTGTCTGGTGGATCGGCTTGGCGCGCTCGACTACCTGTTTGTTGGCTCGCGCGAGTTCGCCGCGCGCTATTTCCCTAACGGCGTCACGCGCTCGGCGCTGTTGAAAGCGCCGGCGGTGGCGTTCGATCATCTTGATGATATGCATCAGGCGTTTTTACAGCAGAATTTCGACCTGTCGCCCGGCAGCGTCCCCTGCCATATCGTCAACTCCTCCGAGGCGTTTGTGCAGCTGGCGCGCCAGGGATCCACCTGCTGTATGATCCCGCATCTGCAGATAGAACGGGAGCTGGCCAGCGGCGAGCTGATCGATCTGACGCCGGGCCTTTATCAGCGTCGGATGCTCTACTGGCACCGTTTCGCGCCGGAAAGCCGCCTGATGCGCAAAGTGACCGATGCGCTGCTGGCGCACGGCCATCGCGTGCTGCGTCAGGAAGAGGAGACAGTGCCCGGCTGAAGGACGGCAGAGAGAAAAAAGGCGACCTCAGGTCGCCTTTTCACTTTATGGATTACGCTGTAGCTCAAACACCACGTCCACCTGATCGTCGAAATGGATGCTCTGTTGTTCGTAGGTCTCTGCGGCGGAGGCCATCGGCGCCGCGTCGGCCGCCTTATACATCCGCGCTATCGGCATCGGCTGATAGTTAGCAACGTGGTAGCGTACACTGTAGACCTGACCCAGCTTGGCGTTAAAGCCCTGCGCCAGCGCTGTCGCCTGCTGCGTGGCGTTTTCAATCGCCGCCTGACGCGCTTTCGCTTTGTAATCATCCGGGTTGGCCACGCCCAGCTCTACGGAACGGATCTCATTCAGGCCCGACTTCAGCGCGCCGTCCAGCAGATCGTTCAGCTTATCCAGCTGACGTAACGTTACCTGCACCTGACGCACCGCACGGTAGCCTTTCAGCACCGATTTGCCTTCTTTGGTGTAGTCATATTCCGGCTGAGTGCGCAGGTTGGCCGCATCGATATCTTTCTTCTCGATGCCGTT
Organism: Mixta gaviniae; assembly: GCF_002953195.1. Classification (GTDB taxonomy): domain Bacteria; phylum Pseudomonadota; class Gammaproteobacteria; order Enterobacterales; family Enterobacteriaceae; genus Mixta; species Mixta gaviniae. The sequence continues at coordinate 3,697,111 of NZ_CP026377.1, forward strand.
TTTGCTCAGAAAATCGAAATACTGGGCAACGCGATCGTCAGCCTGTTTTTTCGCGGCGGCAGCATCCTTTGAAGAGACGTTAACCTCGATAGCCAGCGTGGCGATATCGGGGCGCGCGTCGACGCTGGCCTGACCGGAAGTCACAATATGCGGTCCGTTAGGCAGCTCATCGGCGTGTGCCGCCGATGCGCCGGCGCCTAATCCCATCATGGCAGCCAGTGCCAGTGCTTTCAGTTTCACGAACGGTCCTCCTTGAAGACAAAACAAATAACGGGGCGCCATGCTACCTCGCCCTGACAATGACACAAGCCTGCCACAAGCGCGCGGCCGATAACATGCGTGTTCCTCTGAGTTTTTATTCTGGCAAAAGTTTCCTTTTTTGCCGCCCCGTCGTGTTGAATTATTGCGCGGCTCAGTGGAAACCGGCCAACCCTTGCATTGCCAGCCGGAAGGCGATAAACCACATCACCAGACCGACAAACAGATTGATGACGCGCTGCGCGCGAAGGGTGCTGAGCCGCGGCGAGAGCCACGCCGCCAGCAGCGCCAGGCTAAAGAACCAAAGACAGGAGGCGCTAACGGTACCGAGCGCGAACCAGCGCCGCGCCTCGGCGGGCAGCTGGCCGCCGAGACTGCCCAGCACCACAAAGGTATCCAGATAGACATGCGGATTCAGCCAGGTGACCGCTGCCAGCGTGGCGACAATGCGCCAGCGGCTCTGCTGCTTTACCTGGGCGCTGGCCAGAGCGATATTGGCGCTCACGGCGGCGCGCAACGCGCCCCAGCCATACCAGAGCAGAAAGGCCACCCCGCCCCACGTGACCAGATTCAGCAGCAGCGGCGACTGGTTCAACAGCGCGCTGCCGCCGAATACGCCGGCGCAGATCAGAATGATATCGCTGAGCGAACAGAGCGCCGCGGTCATCAGATGATACTGACGGCGGATCCCCTGATTCAGCACAAACGCATTCTGCGGCCCCAGCGGCAGGATCAGCGCGACGCCTAATGCAACACCTTGAAAATATACGGATAACATAGATTTTTCTCCCGATACTGATGGCGAGGGAGTGTATAGCGGCGGGTCGATGGGGGGAAATGGAAAGAATTAATCGGGCATCAGCGGGGCTAATAGAAACGGGCGAGAAACATCCCGCCCGTTCAGCTTAGTCAACCTTCGTCGTTTTATTCGGCCTTCGCCGTTTCGGCTTCAGTCGGCTTCGCCTGATGCAGATGCACATCCATCTGTGGGTAAGGAATGCCGATGTTATGCGCATCCAGCGTGCGCTTGAAGTTTTTCATCAGATCCCAGTAGACGTCCTGCAGATCGCCGCTGTTGCTCCAGCAGCGCACCACGAAGTTGAGCGACGAGGCCGCCAGCTCGTTCAGGCCGATCTGCACGCCGCGATCCTGCAGCACGCGCGGATCTGCATCCACCACTTCACGCAGCAGGGCGATCACCTGATCGACATCGGCGTCATAGGCTACGCCGATCACAAACTCGTTGCGGCGCACCGGCTCGCGTGAGAAGTTCACGATGTTGCCGGCGATGATTTTACCGTTCGGCACCACGACGATTTTGCCGTCGCCGGTGCGCAGCGTGGTGGAGAAGATCTGCACATGCAGCACGGTGCCCATCACGCCGCCAAGATCAACGAACTCGCCGGTGCGGAACGGACGGAAGGTGACCAGCAGCACGCCGGCAGCCAGGTTAGAGAGCGAGCCCTGCAGCGCCAGGCCGACGGCCAGACCGGCGGCGCCCAGTACGGCGATCACCGAGGCAGTCTGCACGCCAACGCGGCCCAGCGCCGCAATCAGCGTAAAGGCGATGACGCCGTAGCGCACCAGTGCCGAAAGGAAATCCGCGACGGTGGCGTCGATATGCCGCGCCAGCAGCAGACGGTTAATGCCGTTGGAGATAATGCGGGCGATAATCATCCCGACAATAACGATGGCAATGGCGGCGACAATATTGACCGCATAGCTCAGCAGCAACGCCTGGTTATGTACCAGCCAACCGCTCGCGCTGTTAATACTGTTGACCACGTTTAAATCTTCCATTTATCCACCCTGTTGTAGGTTCCCCAAAAAAGTAACGAAAACCGTCAGCGGGAACTGACGAACCATCAACAAAGGGTAAGCAATATCTTGCCGCTTCGCCAAGTAACTGACGATAAACGTTACATTTTTGTACCACTATGACGTAAAAAAGGCCCCGCAGGGCCTTTTATCAACAATGCGCCGATTACAGCGTATTGATGTTGTTCAGTTCTTTGAACGCCTGCTCTAAGCGCACAACCATTGAGGCCTGTGCGGCACGCAGCCAGACGCGCGGATCGTAGAACTTCTTGTTCGGCTTGTCGTCGCCTTCCGGGTTACCCAGCTGCGCCTGCAGATAGCCTTCGTTCTTTTTGTAGTACTGCAGAATACCGTCCCAGGTCGCCCATTGGGTGTCGGTGTCGATATTCATTTTGATCACGCCGTAGTCGATAGACTCTTTGATCTCTTCCGCAGAAGAGCCAGAACCGCCGTGGAACACGAAGTTCAGCGCGTTATGCGGCAGGTTGTGTTTCTGGCACACATATTCCTGAGAGTTTTTCAGGATTTTCGGCGTCAGCACCACGTTGCCCGGCTTGTAAACGCCGTGAACGTTGCCGAAGGACGCGGCGATAGTGAAGCGGTGGCTCACTTCGCTCAGCTTGGTGTAGGCGTAGTCAACATCTTCCGGCTGAGTGTAGAGCGCGGAGCTGTCGAGATGGGAGTTATCCACGCCATCTTCTTCACCGCCGGTTACGCCCAGTTCGATCTCCAGCGTCATATCCATCTTCGCCATGCGCGCCAGGTATTTGCTGCAGATTTCGATGTTTTCTTCCAGAGACTCTTCAGACAGGTCAATCATGTGAGAAGAGAACAGCGGTTTGCCGGTCTGCGCGAAGTGTTTCTCACCCGCGTCCAGCAGGCCGTCGATCCACGGCAGCAGTTTTTTGGCGCAGTGGTCGGTGTGCAGGATAACCGGCACGCCATATTTTTCAGCCATCAGATGCACATGGTGCGCGCCTGCGATAGCACCGGCAATAGCGGCAGCCTGCGGCTCGTCTGATTTGAAGCCTTTGCCAGCGATGAAGGCGGCGCCGCCGTTAGAGAACTGAACGATAACCGGCGCTTTTACCTTAGAGGCCGCTTCCAGTACGGCGTTAATAGAGTCGGTGCCCACGCAGTTTACTGCTGGCAGAGCAAATTTGTTCTCTTTCGCTACCTGGAACACTTTCTGTACGTCATCACCGGTGACAACGCCTGGTTTTACGAAATCAAAAATTTTAGACATCTGTTTTGTCCTGTTTCGTCGGCCGTGTTACGGATTCACGCCCATATCATAAGCTGGGCAATACGTTCTGGCAGGGCCTGCGCCCTGCCCCAAAGGTTACTGTTTCGCGCGCTCTTCCAGCATAGCGACCGCTGGCAGTTTTTTGCCTTCCACGAACTCAAGGAACGCGCCGCCGCCGGTAGAGATATAAGAAATTTTATCTTCAATGCCGAACAGATCGATCGCCGCCAGGGTATCGCCGCCGCCTGCGACGGAGAAAGCTTCGCTGTCGGCAATCGCGTTAGCGATGATTTCGGTGCCTTTACGGAAGTTCGGGAATTCGAACACGCCTACCGGGCCATTCCACAGGATGGTTTTCGCCTCTTTCAGCACTTTCGCCATCGCCTGCGCCGTTTCATCGCCGAAGTCCATAATCTCTTCGTTGTCGGCAACTTCGTTAACTTTTTTCACCGTTGCGGCCGCAGTTTCAGAGAATTCCGTGCCGACGCGGGAGTCAGTCGGGACCGGAATGCCGAACTGATCGCGCAGGCCTTTCGCCGCTTCGACGAAATCCGGCTCATACAGTGATTTGCCGACGTTGTTGTCGATAGCCACGAAGGTGTTAGCGATGCCGCCGCCGACGATCACCGTGTCGGCGATTTTCACCAGCGAATTCAGCACGTCGAATTTGGTGGAGACTTTAGAACCGCCCACCACTGCAACCAGCGGACGAGCCGGGTTGTTCATCACTTTGCCCAGCGCTTCCAGCTCAGCGGAAAGCAGCGGGCCGGCGCAGGCGATCGGCGCGAACTTGCCGACGCCGTGAGTAGAGGCCTGTGCGCGGTGCGCGGTGCCGAAGGCGTCCATAACGAACACGTCGCACAGCGCCGCATATTTTTTAGAGAGGGTTTCGTCGTCTTTCTTCTCGCCTTTGTTGAAGCGCACGTTTTCCAGCACGACCAGCTCGCCGGCGCCCACTTCCACGCCGTCCAGATAATCTTTCGCCAGCGTCACGTTGGTGCCGTTCAGCTTCTCTTTCAGGTAGTTAACCACCGGCAGCAGCGAGAACTCTTCGTTGTATTCGCCTTCGGTCGGACGACCCAGGTGCGATGTCACCATCACTTTCGCGCCCTGCTTCAGGGCAGCTTCGATGGTCGGCAGAGAAGCGCGGATACGCGCGTCTGACGTCACTTTCCCTTCTTTAACCGGCACGTTGAGATCGGCGCGGATCAGAACGCGTTTACCAGCAAGATCCAGATCGGTCATCTTAATTACAGACATGGTGAACCCTCTCGTTGATTCTCATAAGTTTTGTCAGACGCATCCGCGTCTTACCTGAAACCGCTTGCGGCCATCGCTAAGGTGGTGTCGAGCATCCGATTAGCGAAGCCCCATTCGTTGTCACACCAGACTAATGTCTTAACCAGGTGGTGACCGCTGACCCGCGTTTGCGTGCCGTCCACTATGGCACTGTGCGGATCGTGGTTAAAATCGATCGAGACTAACGGTATTTCCGTATAGTCAACTATACCACTAAAAGCCCCTGCTGAGGCATTTTGCAGCACCGCGTTCACCTCGGCGGCGCTCACCGCCGCCCGCACGCTGACGCTCAGATCCATCGCGGTAACGTTGATGGTTGGCACGCGTACGGCGATCGCTTCGAAGCGATCGTGGAACTGCGGCAGGATGCGGCCGATGCCCGCGGCAAGCCGCGTGTCGACCGGAATTATCGACTGACTGGCAGCGCGCGTGCGCCGCAGATCGCTGTGATAAGCATCGATAACCTGCTGGTCATGCATCGCGGAATGGATAGTGGTGATCGCGCCCGATTCGATGCCGAAAGCGTCGTCCAGCAGCTTAATTATCGGAATAATACAGTTGGTGGTGCAGGAGGCGTTGGAGACGATGCGGTCAGTTTGTTTAAGAGCCTGTTCGTTGACGCCGAACACTACCGTGGCGTCGAGATCGCCGCCGCCGGGATGGGAAAACAGCACTTTCTTCGCGCCCGCCTGCAGATGGGCTTCGCCATCGGCCCGACTGCCCCAGATGCCGGTACAGTCCAGCACCACGTCGACGTTCAGTTCGCGCCACGGCAGATCGGCAATCTGCGCCAGGTGCAGCAAACGAAGGGTATCGTCGCCCACCCACAGCAGATCGCGCTCCTGACGTACCTCCCAGGCGAAACGGCCATGGCTGGTGTCATATTTCAGCAGATGCGCCATGCCGGCGGATTCCGCCAGCTCATTGATGGCGACGACGCGGATTTCCGCCCGGCGTCCGGTTTCATACAGCGCACGCAAGACGCTGCGTCCAATGCGACCAAAGCCGTTAATCGCTACGCGAAGGGTCATAATACTCCTGCGTCAGAACCTAAAAACGTGCCGATAGCCTGAGCCAGCCGCTACGATTTGTACAGGGAAAAATCCACCGGCGTCAACCGTTGCGCACCGGGCAAACCGAGCCAACTGAAACGCTTCAGCCAGAATATTCGTTACCAGGAATAATTAAAATGACAGCGATCAACCCTTAAAACAAACTTCTGACACAGATCACAATTTTGAATAAAAATCGCCGCAGAAAGCGCCGCTTCGCCCCGACATCATTGTAAGGTGGTTTTTCAACCTGCTTCTTTTTTCATCATCGCCGCCGTTTCGATAGGGTGCGCATCGCCATAACGCGCCTCTTGTCAGCCTGCTTTTGCCGCGGCGGCATTATCCGCCGATCGAAAAGAAGCCGCTCCGTCCTGCCGGAGCCTATTCGGTTTTGTAAAAGGAGAGCATGAATTACCACCTGCTTTGGGGCGTCTGGTTAATCTGGGCGCTGGCTCTGCTGGCCTGTTGCTTTAAAGGGGAAAGCGGCTGGGCGTTATTTGCCTGGCTGATCATCATATCCCCGGCGGCCATTCTATTTTTCATTGTTTTATTTCTTCTCCGTTATTTAAGGCCTGACAAAGGATTGATGATGTTTAAACGTAACATTTCCCACACCCATACCATTATGGATAATGCGCCGGCTGCCGCTGCACCGCCTGTCGCGGATAATAGCGAGACGGTCTCTTCCGCCGTGATAATCGATAGGGAGGCGACCATTATTCCCGCCTGCTGCCATATTAAAGGCGAATTAACCTCGTCCGGCGACATGAAAATTAACGGCAGCATTGAGGGTACGGTCACCGCGGAAAAAACCGTGTATGTACTGAATCAGGGTAACGTCGAGGGCGAGATCCATGCGGCGAAGGTGGTGGTAGACGGTAAGGTGAAAGGCGTCTGCGCCAGCACGGTTGTGGAGATTAACGCCAGCGGCTTTATCGACGGCACGATTGAAAGCGATGATCTCTCAATTAATCAAAGCGGGCGTTTTTACGGCTTATCGAAGCCACTGGCGACAAAGCAGAGCGTGCCGGAAAATAAACCCATTGACCAGGAGGCCGGCAAGGATAAATTAACCATGATTCAGCAGGTGCTGAATAACGTGCAGGGAAATATACCATAAATAGGCGCTAACTGCAGTTCAGCAAGGCGCGCCATAAAATAAGCGGCTCCTCGCTCTATTAATGAATACCCTCAACAAGCCCGCTAAATATGGCGCGCAATAACTTTCGCATTATATTTTGCTAATAACGCCGAGGCGCAATAACTTATTTACCGTCTGGATAAGCGGCAATAGCCTGCAGGGAAAATAAATAGCGGCGCGGTTTTTATGCCGCGCCGCTGGAAAAGCAGGTTCGTCCGTTAGCCGGACGACCTGTTATTTACAGAATCGCTTTCGCCCTGGCGACTACGTTATCCACGGTGAAGCCAAACAGCTCGAACAGCTGCTCTGCCGGCGCGGATTCGCCGAAGCTGGTCATACCGATAATGGCGCCGTTCAGGCCGGTATATTTGTACCAGTAGTCAGCGATGCCCGCTTCAATCGCCACGCGCGCGCTGACCGCTTTCGGCAGCACGGATTCACGGTAGGCTTCATCCTGCTTGTCGAACGCATCGGTAGACGGCATAGAAACCACGCGCACGCGATAGCCTTCGGAGGTCAGACGATCCCAGGCGGCGACCGCCAGCTCCACTTCCGAACCGGTTGCGATCAGAATCAGCTGCGGCTGGCCTTCGCAGCCTTTCAGCACGTAGGCGCCGCGCGCGATGTTCGCCAGCTGCTCTGCGTCGCGCGTTTGCTGCGCCAGGTTCTGACGAGAGAAAATCAGCGCGGTCGGGCCATCCTGGCGCTCGATAGCGTATTTCCACGCTACGGCGGATTCCACCTGGTCGCATGGACGCCAGGTACTCATGTTCGGCGTAACGCGCAGGCTCGCCAGCTGCTCAACCGGCTGGTGCGTCGGGCCATCTTCGCCCAGACCGATAGAGTCATGGGTATAGACCATAACCTGACGGATCTTCATCAGCGCCGCCATACGTGCCGCGTTGCGCGCATACTCCACGAACATCAGGAAGGTGGCGGTATAAGGCAGGAAGCCGCCGTGCAGCGCGATACCGTTGGCAATAGCGGTCATACCGAACTCGCGCACGCCATAGTGAATATAGTTGCCTGCCGCATCCTGGTTGATGCCTTTCGAGCCGGACCACATGGTCAGGTTGCTCGGCGCCAGGTCAGCGGAGCCGCCAAGGTATTCCGGCAGCAGTTTACCGAACGCTTCGATGGCGTTCTGCGATGCCTTGCGGCTGGCGATCTTCGCCGGGTTCGCCTGCAGCTGTTCAATGAACTTCTGCGCATCTTCCTGCCAGTTTTCCGGCAGCGCATTGCTCATACGACGGGTAAATTCGCTTGCCAGCTGCGGGTAAGCCTGCGCGTAGGCGTTGAATTTTTCTTGCCAGGCCGCTTCTTTGATCCGACCAGCTTCTTTTGCATCCCACTCGGCGTAGATCTCCTGCGGGATAACGAACGGCGCGTGTTCCCAACCCAGCTGCTTGCGGGTCAGCGCGATTTCATCGTCGCCCAGCGGCGCGCCGTGCGAATCATGGGTGCCCGCTTTGTTTGGCGAACCGAAACCAATAACGGTTTTGCACATCAGCAGCGAAGGCTTATCGCTGACCGCTTTCGCTTCTTCAATCGCTTTTTTGATCGATTCCGCATCGTGGCCGTCGACGCCGCGCACCACATGCCAGCCGTACGCTTCGAAACGGGCGCCGGTGTCGTCGCTGAACCACTCTTCTACGTGACCGTCGATGGAGATGCCATTGTCATCATAAAACGCCACCAGCTTGCCCAGCTTCAGCGTGCCCGCCAGCGAGCAGACTTCGTGAGAGATACCTTCCATCATGCAGCCGTCGCCCATAAAGACGTACGTATGGTGATCGACAATTTCATGACCCGGACGGTTGAACTGTGCGGCCATGGTGCGTTCCGCGATGGCCATGCCTACCGCGTTGGCAATGCCCTGGCCGAGCGGGCCGGTGGTGGTTTCCACGCCGGCGGTGTAGCCGAACTCCGGATGACCTGGCGTTTTAGAGTGCAGCTGACGGAAATTCTGTAGCTCGCCGATCGGCAGATCGTAGCCGGTGAGGTGCAGCAGGCTGTAAATCAGCATCGAGCCGTGGCCGTTGGAGAGGACAAAGCGATCGCGATCTGCCCACAGCGGATTGGTCGGATTGTGGTTCATATAGTCACGCCACAATACTTCGGCAATATCAGCCATGCCCATCGGGGCGCCCGGATGGCCAGATTTCGCTTTCTGCACAGCGTCCATACTCAAAGCGCGAATAGCGTTGGCAAGCTCTTTACGAGAAGACATGTTTTACTCCAGGTCGGATTATTGTGCTTCGCCTTCCTTAACCTATTGTAATTAATGAGTTATCAGGCAAAGTCAAAGAAAAGTCGCCAAACAATGTACATGAAAAGCGGGGTGAAAGTACATGGCGCACTCTGCAAAATATCAGGGACAATTTACGCTTTAAGCGTTGTCTGCTGGGCTTTATTTCCCAGAACCGTTATAAAAAACGCTTCCCGGATAAAACCGCGCTGCGCAGTTTATTCGGGCCTCTGTTTTTTTTATTGCCTTGTTACTGTTAAGGGATGAGAAAGGAATGAAAATCCGTGCTTGTGTGATGGCGATTTCCCTCGCCACGTTACTCTCTGGTTGTCAGAATCTTGATAGCTCCGCATTAATGCAATCCGGTGCCCAGGCCTTCCAGGCCGTTACCTTAAGCAACGATCAGGTGAAGACGCTCAGCGAACAATCCTGCCAGCAGATGGACAGCGAAGCGAAAATCGCGCAGCCCGGCAGCGAATACCAGAAGCGTCTGGATAAAATCGCCGCCGCGCTGGGCAACAATATTAACGGCACGCCGGCCAACTATAAGGTCTATCTCACCAAAGACGTTAACGCCTGGGCGATGGCCAACGGCTGCATCCGCGTTTACAGCGGTCTGATGGATATGATGACCGATAACGAAGTGGAAGCGGTGCTGGGCCATGAGATGGGCCACGTGGCGCTGGGCCACTCGCGCAAGGCGATGCAGGTTGCTTACGCTACCACCGCCGCGCGCACCGCCGCCGCGTCGATGGGCGGCATCGCCGCCAGCCTGTCGCAGTCGCAGCTGGGCGAGCTGGGGCAAAAGCTGGTTAGCGCGCAGTTCTCCCAGACGCAGGAGTCGCAGGCGGATGACTACTCCTACGATCTGCTGAAAAAACGCGGCATCAATCCGAACGGCCTGGTCACCAGCTTTGAAAAACTGGCGAAGCTGGAAGGCACCCACCAGAGTTCGATGTTTGACGATCACCCCGCTTCGGAAGCGCGCGCGCAGCATATCCGCGAACGTATGGCCGCCGACGGCGTTAAATAAGCTTATCGGGAGGAACGCTTCCTCCCTTTTTCTTTCTGCAGTCACTCTTCCCCTTCCCTGCGAGCGGCCACACTTACTCTTCTGCGGCACTGCGGCAAAGCGCCTTTTGTTTCAGGCAAAGGTTTATCCCCGGCCAGGCAAATCGCCTTCAGGCTGCGTTTTACTGCCGCAATGATCAGGGGGGCTCAGGCGCTGGCCGACGCATCGGCAAGGCAAAAAAGTCGCCCGGGCGGGCTTACGCATTAAACGCGAAGGGAAAGGAAAAGCGCCGCCGCGCCCGCAGGACGCAGCGGCAAAGGCGTTAGCCTTTATTGGCTTTGTTGACCGCCTGAACGTGCAGCATATCCAGCGCGATAGTCGCCGCCGCCAGCGAAGTCAGATCGGACTGGTCGTAGCCCGGGGCCACTTCCACCAGATCCATACCGATGATATTCAGACCCTGCAGGCCGCGGATCAGCTTCAGCGCTTTATCGGTAGTCAGGCCGCCGATAACCGGCGTGCCGGTGCCAGGCGCATGGGCCGGGTCGAGGCAGTCGATATCGAAGGTCAGGTAGACCGGCATATCGCCGACGATCTGTTTCACCTGCGCCAGAATATCGTCCACGCCGCGATCGTTGACCTGGGCCGCATCCAGTATGTGATAGCCCAAATCTTTATCGAACTCGGTGCGAATGCCGATTTGCACCGATCGCTCAGGTGCGATCAGGCCTTCCTGCGGCGCATGGTGGAACATGGTGCCGTGGTCGAAGGTCGGGCCGTTGGAGTAGGTGTCGGTGTGCGCATCGAAATGCACCAGCGCCATTTTGCCGAAATGCTTCGCGTGCGCGCGCAGCAGCGGCAGCGTGATGTAGTGGTCGCCGCCGAAGGTCAGCATGCGTTTACCGCTGGCCAGCAGTTTTTCCGCATGCGCCTGCAGTTTGTCGGTCAGATCCTGGGAATCGCCGAAAGCGTAAACCAGATCGCCGCAGTCGATAACATTCAGACGCTCGCGCAGATCGAAATTCCACGGCCAGCGGCAGCCTTCCCACGCCAGGTTGGTGGAGATCTGACGGATCGCGCCCGGGCCCAGGCGGCTGCCCGGACGGCCGGAGGTGGCGGCGTCGAACGGAATACCGGTGATCACCCACTCGGCATCGCTGTCGTACGGCTGGAAATTAACCGGGAAACGCATAAAGCCGAAGGCGTTTGATACCAGCGAATTATCGTACTGATGGCCTAAGGTGTTGGTGTTATTCATAACAACTCCTTTTATGCATGGCGGCGCGGCCGACATGGCTGTTCAGATGAAAAAAATCCCCTCCGCGTCGTTAAACCCGACGAGGAAGGGATTGATGGGTAGGTCTGCTGGCGGCGATTATCGCCGCGCGGCGCGCTGGCGGCAATGTCATTTTGTGACCCTTGCCGCCGCATCGCGCTTATTCGTCTTCCAGATAGGTGTAGCCGTACAGGCCCGCCTCGAACTCTTCCAGGAACTGCGCGCGCAGCTCCTCGTCCAGATCGCTTTGCTTCACCTGAGAGCGGAACAGATCCAGCAGCTCCTGCGGATTCAGCTGCACATACTCCAGCATGTCCGCCACCGTATCCCCTTCATCGGAGAGCTGCACTTCCACGCTGCCGTCCTGGAAGGCGTATACATCCACCGCTTCGGTATCGCCGAACAGGTTATGCATGTTGCCCAGAATTTCCTGATAGGCGCCGACCATAAAGAAGCCGAGCATCGGCGGATTGTCCACGTCGTACTGCGGCATCGGCATGGTGGTGGCGATACCGTCGCCGTCGACGTAATGGTCGATGGTGCCGTCGGAATCACAGGTGATATCCAGCAGTACCGCGCGACGCTCCGGCGGCTTATCCAGGCCTTCCAGCGGCAGTACCGGGAAGAGCTGATCGATGCCCCAGGCATCCGGCATTGACTGGAACAGCGAGAAGTTGACGTAAATCTTGTCCGCCATACGCTCCTGCAGCTCATCGATGATCGGTCGATGGGCGCGGTTGCTCGGATCCAGATGCTGCTGAATATAGTGGCAGATGCTCAGATAGAGCTGCTCCGCCCAGGCGCGCTGCGACAGGTCGTAGGTGCCCTGCGAATAGCCGGTATGGATATCGTGCAGATCCATCTGGCTGTCGTGCAGCCACTCGCGCAGCGAACGACGCGTGTTCGGCTCGTGCATCTCCTGCCAGGTTTCCCACATGCTGAGCAGCGGGCGCGGCGCGTCCGCGTCAGGCTCGGAGGGTTTGCTGAATTCGTTGCGCTCCACGCCGATGATATTAGAGACCAGCACCGTATGGTGCGCGGTGACGGCGCGGCCCGATTCGGTGATCACCGTCGGGTGCGGCAGACCATGCTCTTCACAAGCGTCGCCGATGGCCCAAATCACGTTGTTGGCGTATTCGTTCAGGCCATAGTTTACTGAACAGTCGGACTGCGAGCGGGTGCCTTCATAATCGACGCCAAGACCGCCGCCGACGTCGAAGCAGTGAATGTTGACGCCCAGCTTCGCCAGCTCAACGTAGAAACGCGCCGATTCGCGTACGCCGGTGGCGATATCGCGAATATTCGCCATCTGCGAGCCGAGATGGAAATGCAGCAGCTGCAGGCTGTCGAGACGGCCGGCGTTGCGCATAATTTCCACCAGCTGCAGCACCTGCGACGCGGAAAGACCGAACTTCGATTTTTCGCCGCCGCTCGACTGCCATTTGCCGGAGCCCTGAGAGGCCAGACGGGCGCGGATGCCGAGACGCGGCACGACGTTCAGGCGCTCCGCCTCTTCCAGCACCAGTTTTACCTCGGTCATTTTTTCAATCACCAGGTAAACCTTGTGGCCCATCTTCTCGCCGATCAGCGCCAGACGGATATATTCGCGATCTTTGTAACCATTGCAGACGATGACCGTACGTGTCTTGCCGGCATGCGCCAGCACCGCCATCAGCTCCGCTTTGGAACCCGCTTCAAGACCCAGCGGCTCGCCGGAGTTGATCAGCGATTCGATCACGCGCTTATGCTGGTTCACCTTGATCGGGTAAACCAGGAAGTAATCGCCGTTGTAGCCATAGGATTCGCGCGCGCGTTTAAACGCGGCGTTAATGGAACGCAGCCGGTGTTGCAGGATCTGCGGGAAGCAGAACAGCGCCGGCAGACGCTGGCCGTCAGCCTCACGCTCTTTTACCAGCCGGGCGAGGTCGACGCGCACGTCCGGCATATCCGGATCGGGACAGACGCTGATGTGCCCCAGTTCGTTGACGTCGTAATAGTTGTTGCCCCACCAGGCAATGTTATAGGTGCGCAGCATTCTGCTGGCATCTTGATCGCTCATCGCCACCTCCTGCATCGAGCGCAGTCCACCCTGTTCGCCTGCTGACGAACCCTTGATATTCTTTATGTCGTCAGACATCGCGAACCTCAACGTTAACCAGTGTTGCAGAATAATTAACAACTATCGCAGTTTGGCGCTGCCATAACAAGCCGCGCTTCGGTCTGGCCGCCAGCATAAAATGCTGAACTGTCGCCTTAGCCCACTGCTGCAGTGATTCAGTGTAAAACACGTCGCCGAACTCCGTGTTGCGGGAGAAAAAAAGCACAGCACGCCCCTGAAACGCCGGGCGCCCCAGTCAAAACTGTAGCAAGTTAGCCTGCGCTCGTGTCGTGTTGATGACCGAAACAGAGAAAACTTCGGCAGAAAAGGCGGGCGGAGAGGCGAACGGAAAGAGACAGCCGCACGTTTGCGCAGCAGAGCGAACCGGAAGAAAGGATGAAAGCCTGGTTCATTACTCGTATCACCTCCACACATGCCGGGCATGTGGAAAAAAGGCCTGAGGGTGAAAATCAGATTTGGAATCTGACGGGCCGGACGCAAGGCGCCCTTTTTTCGCTGAAAACAGCAGCCGCGTTTTATACCGTTGCGGGGGGCAAAATGCAAAAACAAATTATGTAACCTGCAATTGCTGTCAGGAAATTTTGCCGCTTGCCGATACTCAGAAAATGCTCAGAGCGAAAAAGGGCTGGCAATTCGCTGAGGGAGTAACCTAAAATGGACGTCCAGATGTTAATCCATCTAAACTGGTTAACTCCTGTACTGCTCACGGCTTTGCCTGAAGGGGCGTCGGGTCAGGCTGAGCTTTTCTCCTGCACCAGGCAGTTTTTTATTAAACCGTTTTAGTAAGGTAAAGAATAAAATGGCTAAACACCTTTTTACCTCCGAGTCTGTATCAGAGGGACATCCTGATAAAATCGCTGACCAGATTTCGGATGCGGTTCTTGATGCGATCCTCGCTCAGGACCCCAAAGCACGCGTCGCCTGCGAAACCTATGTGAAAACAGGCATGGTGCTGGTCGGCGGTGAAATCACCACCAGCGCCTGGGTTGATATCGAAGAGATCACCCGTCAGACCGTGCGCGACATCGGCTATGTCCACTCCGATATGGGCTTTGACGCCAACTCCTGCGCCGTACTGAGCGCCATCGGCAAACAGTCTCCCGACATCAACCAGGGCGTTGACCGCACCGATCCGCTGGAACAGGGCGCGGGCGACCAGGGCCTGATGTTCGGCTATGCCACTAACGAAACCGACGTGCTGATGCCAGCGCCGGTCACCTACGCGCACCGTCTGGTGCAGCGTCAGTCTGAAGTGCGTAAAAACGGCGCGCTGCCGTGGCTGCGTCCGGATGCGAAAAGCCAGGTGACCTTCCAGTATGACGCCGGCAAAATCGTCGGTATCGACGCGGTAGTGCTGTCCACCCAGCATTCAGAAGAGATTTCCCAGTCCGCGCTGAAAGAGGCGGTAATGGAAGAGATCATCAAACCGGTGCTGCCGACCGAGTGGCTGAACGCCAATACCAAATATTTCATCAACCCGACCGGCCGTTTCGTTATCGGCGGCCCGATGGGCGACTGCGGCCTGACCGGCCGTAAGATCATCGTTGACACCTACGGCGGCATGGCGCGCCACGGCGGCGGCGCCTTCTCCGGCAAAGACCCGTCTAAAGTAGACCGTTCTGCAGCCTATGCGGCACGCTACGTGGCGAAAAACATCGTCGCAGCCGGCCTGGCGGATCGCTGTGAGATCCAGGTTTCCTACGCTATCGGCGTAGCGGAGCCGACCTCCATCATGGTGGAAACCTTCGGCACCGAGAAAATCCCGACCGAGCAGCTGACGCTGCTGGTGCGCGAGTTCTTCGATCTGCGTCCTTACGGCCTGATTCAGATGCTGGATCTGCTGCAGCCGATCTACCGTGAAACGGCAGCTTACGGCCACTTCGGCCGCGAGCATTTCCCGTGGGAAAAAACCGATAAAGCGCAGCAGTTGCGCGACGCGGCCGGTCTGTAAAAACCTTTCGCCGCTCTGCTCAGAGTGACGTAACACCTTGAAGGGGCACGTAGTGCCCCTTTTTTATCCCTCATTTTCCGCCTCACCAGCTACACTTTTCGTTGCCTGTGCTTACCGCTGGCATGATAACGCTTACAAATTGAAAGGCCTTATATTTCTGCCATTTAGGAATTAATCGCGGATGTATTTTGCCGGGAAATGCGTTATTTTCAGCGTCGTCTGATAGCCGGTTAACACTGGCGTGTCAGAAACTTAACGGGTGCTATACCTTACTGGTTATTTAATCTGAGCCCGGTGATAAATGCTGGTTTTCAGGGTTCTGGCGTGTGTAACCGATTACACCTCTGTGATCCGTCTCACTTTTTGCCCTGCTCAGGTTTCTTAACATTGATAACTACAACGAGAGATTCTATTCGGAGGCACTATGCCTGGTAATACCCACAAAGGCAGAACTTCAAATAAGGTCATGACCTTATTTGTCTGCTTTCTTGCAGCCCTTGCCGGCCTGCTGTTTGGTCTGGACATCGGTGTTATCGCCGGCGCCCTGCCCTTTATCGCTAAGGATTTTAACGTCACCAGCCATCAGCAGGAGTGGATTGTCAGCTCCATGATGTTTGGCGCCGCCATTGGCGCGATCGGCAGCGGCTGGATGTCTTCCCGCCTCGGTCGTAAAAAGAGCCTGATGGCGGGCGCTGTCCTGTTCGTTATCGGTTCGCTCTGGTCGGCGATGGCGCCGAACCCGGAAATGCTGATCGCCGCACGCGTGGTGCTTGGCCTGGCCGTGGGCGTCGCCTCCTATACCGCGCCGCTGTACCTGTCTGAAATCGCGCCGGAGAAAATTCGCGGCAGCATGATTTCGCTCTACCAGCTGATGATCACCATCGGTATCCTCGGCGCCTACCTCTCCGACACCGCGTTCAGCTACACCGGCAACTGGCGCTGGATGTTGGGCGTGATCACTATCCCGGCAATTCTGCTGCTGGTCGGCGTCTTCTTCCTGCCTAACAGCCCGCGCTGGCTGGCGGCGAAGGGCCACTTCCGCGACGCGCAGCGTGTGCTGGATCGCCTGCGCGACACCAGCGAACAGGCGAAACGCGAGCTGGATGAGATCCGTGAAAGCCTGAAAATCAAGCAGACCGGCTGGAGCCTGTTCCGCAGCAACAGCCACTTCCGTCGCGCGGTGTTCCTCGGCGTGCTGCTGCAGGTGATGCAACAGTTCACCGGTATGAACGTCATCATGTACTACGCGCCGAAAATCTTTGAAATCGCCGGCTTCAGCGATACCAAAGAGCAGATGTGGGGCACGGTAATTGTCGGCCTGATCAACGTACTGGCAACCTTTATCGCCATCGGTCTGGTAGATCGCTGGGGCCGTAAGCCGACCCTGACGCTGGGCTTCCTGGTGATGGCGACCGGCATGGGCGTACTGGGCACTATGCTGCATCTCGGCATCGAATCGCAGGGCGCGCAGTACTTTGCTATCGCCATGCTGCTAATGTTTATCATCGGCTTCGCCATGAGCGCCGGTCCGCTGATTTGGGTACTGTGTTCTGAAATTCAGCCGCTGAAAGGCCGCGATTTCGGTATCACCGTCTCCACCACCACCAACTGGATCGCCAACATGATCGTCGGCGCGACCTTCCTGACGATGCTGAATACGCTGGGCAACGCCAACACCTTCTGGGTCTATGCGGGCCTGAATATTCTGTTCATCATCTTTACCGTGATGCTGATCCCGGAGACGAAAAACGTCTCGCTGGAACATATCGAACGTAACCTGATGTCCGGTAAGAAACTGCGCGATATCGGTTCGCACGACTGATAACACCGCTTTGTATCAGAGGGCCGCATACTGCGGCCCCTTTTTTTCGCCCTGATAAACGCCTCCGCCAGCACCCATTGTTTTCCGCCGCGCCGCGCCGTATGCTTGCGCCTTATGAAATCCGTCCGTCTCCCTATCGCCCTGCAGCAGGCCATTATGCGTTCGCTGCGCGAGAAGCTGCAGCAGGCTAACCAGCGGCTCGACAGCGACTATCCCGAACCGCGTCTGACCTGGCAGCAGCGCGGCACCGCCGCAGGCACCGCCTGGCTGCAAAGCTGGGAAATTCGTCTGAACCCGGTGCTGCTGCTGGAAAATCAGCAGGCATTTATTGATGAAGTGGTGCCGCATGAGCTGGCGCATCTGCTGGTATGGCGGCGCTTTGGCCGCGTGGCGCCGCACGGCAAAGAGTGGAAATGGATGATGGAGACCATTCTGGAGGTGCCGGCGCGCCGTACCCATCAGTTTGAAGTCGCCTCGGTGCAGGGCAAAACCTTCCCCTGGCGCTGCCGCTGCCAGCAGCACCATCTGACCGTGCGCCGCCACAATCGCGTGCTGCGCGGCGAAACGGAATACCGCTGCGTTCGCTGCGGCGAGCGGCTGCAGCCGGGCGACTATCAGCCTGCTGCCGGCTAATCTCCGTCGCGCGATCCCTGTAAAGGCGCCTCGCGCGCTCCTTTCAGTCACGCTTTCCCATTTCGACAGCCGGTGCAATCTGGTACGCTGCGCGCTCTTTTTCATCAGCTGCAAAAATGGAATATGTCTCGCAAATTTTTCTTTACCGTTGCGTTCACCGCGCTGATCGCTCCGCTGGCCGCCCACAGCCTGAGCGGTCCGACCTATCATCAGAATAACTTTCAGCAGGCGAAGAAAATCTCCGCTGAAATCAACGCCGATGCGCCGGGCTCCTTCTACTGCGGCTGTAAAATCAACTGGCAGGGAAAAAAAGGGGTGCCCGACCTCGCCTCCTGCGGCTATCAGGTGCGTAAAAATGCCAACCGCGCCAGCCGCATTGAGTGGGAGCATGTGGTACCCGCCTGGCAGTTCGGCCATCAGCGCCAGTGCTGGCAGGATGGCGGTCGTAAGAATTGCGCCAAAGATAAGGGCTATCGCCAGATAGAATCGGACCTGCACAACCTGCAGCCCGCGATTGGCGAAGTGAACGGCGATCGCGGCAACTTCCTCTACAGCCAGTGGAACGGCAGCGAGCGCCAGTATGGCCAGTGCGAAATGAAAATCGATTTTAAAAACAAGCTGGCGGAGCCGCCGGCCCGCGCGCGCGGCATTATCGCCCGCACCTATTTTTATATGCGCGATCGCTACCAGCTGCGCCTGTCGCGTCAGCAAACCCAGCTGTTCGAAGTATGGGACAAGCAGTATCCGGTCACCGACTGGGAGTGCAAACGGGATAGCCGCATCGCCAGCATTCAGGGCAATCACAATCCCTACGTCGCGCGCGCTTGCCAGCGTTAAAAGCGCTGCCCTACACTAAAAACACCCGCGTGACGGGCGCGCGCCCGTCACGCCGAATCGCTTACGCCGCGCAGCTGCGCGGCCCGTTATTAGCAGGAACGACATGCGTATACCCCGCATTTATCATCCGGAATCGTTAACCGTCGGCGCTGAGGTTGCCCTTAGCGAAGACGCCGCCGGCCACGTTGGCCGGGTGCTGCGCATGAGCAGCGGCCAGGCGCTGGAGCTGTTCGATGGCAGTAATCTGGTTTTTGACGCTGACATTTTGCGCGTCGATAAACGCAGCGTCACGGTCAAAATCAGGCAGAGCCGCGCGGAGAGCCGGGAATCCCCGCTTCATCTGCATCTGGGCCAGGTCATGTCGCGCGGCGAAAAGATGGAGTTCACCATCCAGAAATCGATCGAACTGGGCGTAAATGTGATTACCCCTTGTTTTCTGAACGCTGTGGCGTAAAGCTGGACGCCGAAAGACAGGCGAAAAAGATTCAGCAGTGGCGCAAAATCGCCATCGCCGCCTGCGAACAGTGCGGCCGCAACAGCGTGCCGGATATCCGCGAAGCGATGACGCTGGAGGCCTGGTGCGCGGAACCGGAGGAAGCCCTGAAGCTAAATCTTCATCCGCGCGCGCAGCACAGCATCAACACGCTGCCGCAGCCGGTAGAGCGGGTACGCCTGCTGATCGGTCCGGAAGGCGGCCTGTCCGCCGAAGAGATCGCGATGACCGGCCAGCACGGCTTTACCGATATCCTGTTGGGGCCGCGCGTGCTGCGCACCGAAACCACCGCGCTGACCGCCATTACCGCGCTTCAGGTGAGATTCGGCGATCTGGGTTAAGCTAAACAGGCGGCCCATTGCGTTAAGCCTGTAAACAGAATTTATGCCAACCTGCGGCAAGCGGCATACCGACCGCCCGATCGAGGAGAGAAGAATGATTAAGCTTGGCATCGTCATGGATCCCATTACGACGATCAATATTAAAAAAGACTCCAGCTTTGCAATGCTGCTGGAAGCACAGCGCCGCGGCTATGAAATTCACTATATGGAGATGAACGATCTCTATTTGCGCGGCGGCGTGGCCTATGGCCGCACCCGCACGCTGAGCGTCGAGCAGAATTACGATAAGTGGTTTGAGTTCGGCAGCGAACAGGATATTCCGCTCTCCGATCTGAATGTGATCCTGATGCGCAAAGATCCGCCTTTCGACACAGAATTTATCTACGCAACCTATATGCTGGAGCGTGCGGAAGAGCAAGGCGTGCTGATCGTCAACAAACCGCAGAGCCTGCGCGACTGTAACGAGAAGCTGTTCACCGCCTGGTTTGCTGAACTGACGCCCGATACGCTGGTGACGCGCGATGCGAAACGTATTCGCGATTTCTGGGGCCAGCACGGCGATATTATTCTGAAACCGCTGGACGGCATGGGCGGCTCCTCTATCTTCCGCGTGAAGCAGGACGATCCGAACGTGGGGGTGATTATCGAAACCCTGACCAATCACGGCAGCTTCTTCTGTATGGCGCAGAACTACCTGCCGGCGATTAAAGAAGGTGATAAACGCGTGCTGGTGGTGGATGGCGAGCCGGTGCCTTACTGCCTGGCGCGCATCCCGCAATCCGGCGAGACGCGCGGTAACCTGGCGGCTGGCGGCCGCGGCGAAGCACGCCCGCTGAGCGAAAGCGACTGGGAAATCGCGCGCCGCGTCGGACCGACGCTAAAAGAGAAAGGACTGATTTTTGTTGGGCTGGATATCATTGGCGACAAGCTGACTGAAATCAACGTCACCAGCCCAACCTGCATTCGTGAAATCGAAGCCGCCTTCCCGGTCTCCATCACCGGTATGTTGATGGACGCGATCGAGAAGCGCCTGGCGTGACGCTGAACGGGGCCCCGGCCCCGTCTTAACCCGTTAATTGTCTCTTCGGTGATACGCCGTTAGCCTTTAACCCGTATTCAGAACGAGTGAGAATGAATTTACAGCACCATTTTTTGATTGCGATGCCCGCGCTCCAGGATCCGCTCTTTAAGCGTTCTGTGGTCTACATCTGCGAGCATAATCACGACGGCGCCATGGGGATTATTATCAACAAACCGATGGAAAACCTGACGGTCGAAGGCATCCTGACGAAGTTGAAAATCGCGCCTGCGCCGCGCGATCCGCAGATCAAGCTGGATAAGCCGGTCTTTTCCGGCGGCCCGCTGGCGGAAGATCGCGGCTTCATCCTGCATTCGGCCCAGCGCACCTTTGCCTCAAGCATCCGCATCTCCGATAACACGGTGATCACCACCTCGCGCGACGTACTGGAATCGCTCGGCACCGCAGAGCAGCCGGAGCAGGTGCTGGTGGCGCTGGGCTACTGCGCGTGGGAAAAGGATCAGCTGGAGGGCGAGCTGCTGGAAAACGCCTGGCTCACCACGCCCGCTAACAGCAATATCCTGTTCCAGACGCCGATAGCCGAACGCTGGCGCGAAGCGGCGAAAAGCATTGGCGTCGATATCCATAACATTACCAGTGAAGCGGGCCACGCCTGATGAGCAGCATGACCCTTCTGGCATTTGATTTTGGCACCAAAAGCATCGGCGTCGCCGTCGGCCAGCAGCTTACCGGCACCGCGCGCCCGCTGGCCGCGCTAAAAGCGCAGGACGGCGTACCGAACTGGGAGCTGATTGAACGTCTGCTAAAAGAGTGGCAGCCGGACCGCGTGATTGTTGGTCTGCCGCTGAATATGGACGGCACCGAACAGCCGCTGACCGCCAGAGCGCGCAAGTTCGCTAATCGTCTGCATGGCCGTTTCGGCGTGCAGGTCGACCTGCATGACGAGCGGCTCAGCACCGTAGAAGCGCGCGCCGATCTGTTCGCCCGCGGCGGCTTTAAGGCGCTGACCAAAGGCAGCGTCGATTCGCTCTCGGCGGTGATTATCCTGGAAAGCTGGTTTGAGAACCTGCCGGCATAGCGACCAGCCCCTGCCGCTGGCGCTGCTGCAGGCTCTGTTCAAAAGTTTGCATCCCCGACTGCAGACCGGTCTGCAGCAGCCCGCCGATCTGATGCGTTTTTCCTTCCCGGATAAGATTAGCGACGGCCGGCGTATTGATTAGCACTTCATACAGGCCAATGCGCCCTTCCGCTTCGGCCGGTACCAGCCGCTGGGCGATAATCGCCTGCAGGCTGCCCGCCAGCTGGCTACGTACCAGATTTTTCTGCTCAGAAGGAAAGACATCGATCAGGCGATCCACCGTCTGCGCCGCGCCGCGCGTATGCAGCGTCGCCAGCACCAGATGCCCGGTTTCCGCCGCGGTCAGTGCCAGCGATATAGTGTCGGGATCGCGCAACTCTCCCAGCACAATCACATCCGGATCCTCACGCAGCGCCGCGCGCAGCCCCTGCTGAAAGCTGCGGCAGTGCAGGCCGATCTGCCGTTGTTGGATCAGCGAGCAACGGCTGTGATGAATAAATTCGAGGGGATCCTCCAGCGTGATGATATGACGCGCCTGCTGCTGATTAAGCGCATCAACCATCGCGGCCAGGGTGGTCGATTTTCCGCTGCCGGTCGCGCCGACGATCAGTATCAGGCCATCCTGCCGCGCCAGCAGCGATAAGACGCTGGCGGGCAGCTGCAGCGTCTCAAGGGCGGGACACTGCGCGGCGATAAGGCGCAACGCCAGTGACATGCCCTGCCGCTGGCGGAACAGATTGGCGCGCAGCCGCTGGCCGCCGGCGGTCGTCAGAGCGAAATCGACATGACCGTCGACGGCGAGGCGGCGCTGCTGCGGCGCATCCAGCCAGCGCTGCGCCAGCGCCTCAAGCTGCGCCATCTCCGTGGGCGGCAAATCGGGCATCGGCTGCAGCACGCCGTGGCGGCGCCAGTGCGGCAAATGTCCGCTACAAAGGTGCAGATCGGCCGCATTATGCTTTACACTAAGGGCCACGATTTCCTCCATATCCATGACATTCTCCTGACTATGACTTCTATTCAGCACAACTTACAGCAGGTACGTCAGCGCATCGCGGCGGCGGCGGCGAGTTGCGGCCGCGATCCGCAAGAAATTACGCTGCTTGCGGTCAGTAAAACTAAACCTGCGAGCGACGTCGCAGCAGCGCTGGCCGCCGGGCAACGCGCCTTTGGCGAGAATTACGTACAGGAAGGGGTGGATAAGATCGCGGCGCTGGGCGACGCCGGGCAGCCGGAGTGGCACTTTATCGGGCCGCTGCAATCGAACAAAAGCCGCCTAGTGGCCGAGAACTTTGCCTGGTGCCACACCCTTGATCGGCTGCGCATCGCAACGCGCCTCAACGATCAGCGCCCTGCCCATCTGCCGCCACTGAATGTGTTAATTCAGGTAAACATCAGTGACGAAAGCAGCAAATCTGGCATTATGCTGGAGGCGCTGCCGGAGCTGGCGCAGGCGGTAGCGGCGTTGCCGCGTCTGCGGCTGCGCGGGCTGATGGCGATTCCGGCGCCGGAGCAGAGCTATGCGCGGCAGCTGGCGGTCGGCCAGCGCATGGCGGACGCGCTGGCGTCGCTGAAGAAGCATTATCCATCCGTCGATACACTTTCTCTGGGAATGAGCGACGATATGGACGCCGCCATTGCGGCAGGCAGTACCATGGTCCGGATCGGCACCGCCATTTTCGGCGCGCGCGATTACGGTGCCACCACCCACAACAATAATTGAGGAACCTCATGCTGACGTTGACTTTTTTGGTATCGACGCTGCTTAACCTGTACGTAAAAGTGCTGCTGCTGCGCATCTGGATGCAGTGGGCAAGATGCGATTTCTATAACCCATTTTCTCAGTTCGTGGTCAAAATCACCCAGCCGGTGGTGAAGCCGCTGCGCCGCGTTATCCCCTCGATCGGGCCGCTGGACACCGCCTCGCTGCTGCTGGCCTATGTGCTGAGCGTGCTGATGTTTACGCTGGTCTTCGCGCTGCAGAGCCGTCTCTTCCTGTTCGATCCGGTCTTCCTCTATTTCGGCCTGGTCTCGCTGGTGAAAGCGGCGGGCGTGTTGGTGTTCTGGGTCATTATCGTGCGCTCGCTGATGAGCTGGATAAGCCAGGGCCGCAACCCGGTCGACTATGTGCTGATCCAGCTGACCGAGCCGCTGATGGCGCCGGTGCGTCGTTTCCTGCCGGCGATGGGCGGCATCGACTTCTCCGCAATGGTGGTGATTCTGATCCTCTATATGCTGAACTTCCTGGGTATGGATTTCATTCCCGGCTGGGCGCAGCTGTAATTGTTTTTCGCCGTAAACGTTTCTGGAACTGATATGCAAAAAGTTGTCCTCGCCACCGGTAATCCCGGCAAAGTGCGTGAAATGGCCGATCTGTTGGCGGATTTCGGCCTGGATATTGTGGCGCAAACCGAGCTGGGCGTGGTCTCCGCCGAAGAGACCGGCCTGACCTTTATTGAAAACGCCATTCTGAAGGCGCGCCACGCCGCAGCGATCACCGGTCTGCCCGCTATCGCCGATGATTCCGGGCTGGCGGTGGACGCGCTCGGCGGCGCGCCGGGCATCTGGTCCGCGCGCTACGCCGGCGAGGAAGCCAGCGATGACGAGAACCTGCAGAAGCTGCTGCGCGCGCTGCAGGATGTTGCCGACGATCAGCGCCAGGCGCAGTTCCACTGCGTGCTGGTCTATCTGCGTCATGCAGCCGATCCGACGCCGCTGGTGTGCCACGGCAGCTGGTCCGGCGAGATCGCGCGCGCGCCGGCGGGCGAAGGCGGCTTCGGCTATGATCCGGTGTTCTTCGTGCCGGCGCTGGGCAAGACCGCTGCCGAGCTGAGCAAGGCGGAGAAGCATGCCGTCTCGCACCGCGGCAAAGCGCTGGCGCTGCTGCTGGAAGCGATGCGCAATGGCTAATCTTCCGCCGCTCAGCCTCTATATCCATATTCCGTGGTGTGTGCAGAAGTGCCCCTACTGCGATTTCAACTCGCATGCGCTGAAAGGCGAGGTGCCGCATGAGGAGTATGTCTCTCATCTGCTGGCCGATCTCGATCGCGATCTGCCGCTGACCAGCGGCCGGGAGGTCGCCACCATTTTTATCGGCGGCGGCACCCCCAGCCTGTTAAGCAGCAGCGCGATGCAGCAGCTGCTGGATGGCGTGCGTGCGCGTCTGCCGCTGGCGGCGGACGCGGAAATCACCATGGAAGCCAACCCGGGCACGGTAGAGGCCGATCGTTTCAGCGCCTACCAGGCGGCAGGCGTTAACCGCATCTCTATCGGCGTGCAGAGTTTCAGTCCGCTGAAACTGCAGCGACTTGGGCGCATTCATGGCCCGGAGGAGGCGAAGCGCGCCGCCCATCTGGCCACCGGGCTTGGCCTGCGCAGTTTTAACCTCGATCTGATGCACGGCCTGCCCGATCAGTCACTGACCGAGGCATTGGACGATCTGCGCCAGGCGATTGCGCTTAATCCGCCGCATCTCTCCTGGTATCAGCTGACCATCGAGCCGAACACGCTGTTCGCGTCCCGCCCGCCAGTGCTGCCGGATGACGACGCGCTGTGGGATATTTTCGAACAGGGCCATCAGCTGCTGACCGCTGCCGGCTATCAGCAGTATGAAACCTCCGCCTACGCGAAGCCCGGCTATCGCTGCGAGCATAACCTGAACTACTGGCGCTTCGGCGATTATCTCGGTATCGGCTGCGGCGCACACGGCAAGCTGACTCAGCCGGACGGGCGCATCGTTCGCACGGTGAAAACGCGTCATCCGCGCGGCTTTATGGCGGGCGACTATCTGGATAAGCAGTATGAGGTGGCGGACACAGAGAAGCCCTTCGAGTTCTTTATGAACCGTTTCCGCCTGCTGGAACCTGCGCCAAGAAGCGATTTCAGCCGCTATACCGGGCTGCAGGAAACGCTGATCCGTCCGCAGATCGATGCGGCGCTGGCGAAGGGCTATCTGACGGAAACGGCGGAAAGCTGGCAGGTAACGGAGAAAGGTAAACTGTTTTTGAATTCTCTGCTGGAACTGTTCCTGGCGGAGTAATTATTTGATTAAGCAGAAGGCTCACCCTATTCAGCGACTTGATGTCAGCCGATACGGTGAGCTTTCTTTTTTGTACTAAGCCAGTGCCGATGAATTAATGCGCAGGTGACTTTATTGATTTACGGTAAGCCAGGGCATTAATGACACGACAAGCGAGTAAGGGTTAGTCAGACCGGTAAGCCAGAACGCTAATTATTCAAAATGCTATAGCAGCATAACGCATTGATGACTTATTAAATCAGTCGCCATTTAATCATTTCCTCCCGGTTAATCACTTCCTGCATAAAAGGTTATGGCGCTCCGCCGCGTCCGGCCGCATGCTAATTTCGCCTGCCATAACAATACTGGCCGGCGGGATAAAGGAATAGTGAGATGCGATAACAGGAGGTTACAACGATGGCCTACACGATTTTCATTCAGCGCAAATGGCAGACAGCGTTATCCACGATAAGCGAATTTACTCTTCCCGGTACGGATATCAAAGGCTACTTCCTTGAGTGCCCCGGTCCCGATACCATAACACCAGATTTAAAGAAAAGAATCCCTGAGGGCCATTACAGCCTGACCTGGCATAAAAGTAATAAGTTTTCCCAACACAGCCCTCTGCCACAGCTTTATAATGCGCAGGTGCCGATAAGTCGCTGGATACTTATTCACCCTGGGAATGACTATAACGATACTATAGGTTGTTTATTGCCGGGAAAAGTTAAGCTCGTTGATCGTGTTGGGGCAAGTAAAGATTTATATGACCGTATGAAATCATTTATGCGTACTGAAGGAATTGATAAATTCAGCGTTATCATTACCTCTCATTATGTTGATGGACACAATAAATCCGGAGATAAATAACATGAAAATATTTATCACACTACTCTTTTTATTGATGACGCCAGCACTACAGGCAGAACAATTAATGAGTGAGGGTATCCTGCAGGCGTACTGGAAAGCAGAGTGGAATGATGATGCTACGATGAACACGCCAAAGCTAGCCTTGCGTTTTTTCCCAGCCACTGATTCATCTTTGCGGGACAAGGTTTTTGACATCCGTTTTAAAGACCAAAAAACGGCACTGACATTTGTAATAAAAAATTTCAAAACCCTCCCTGATAATTTCCTTAGATATAAAGAGTGGTTTACAAATCAAAAAGGGACTCTCTATCTTAAAAATCCAGAGCCTTATATTGAATGTAGGAGTGAAAACTATATGGCTGAAATTATTAATTTCATCCCTGACTTCTCAGTAAGTTTTTCTGATACCACATCTTATGAAGATATGGCTCACTGCGGCTATAATGGCGACAGGCCTTTTCTGACTTCTTATTATCTTAACCCAGAGTATAAGATAGGCTACTTTAACTCAGAACCTGGTGATAATGTGGCTTATGTAAAAACCTTTAATATCAGAGACAGAATAGTAAAAATCAGCACTGTTAATAAACAGTGGATTTACGCTGCCGTCTATGATGATACGAAACCGGACCGTTTAGGTGACAGAAAAGGCTATGTAAATACAAAATATCTTACACCTTTTAACTAAACCTGCTTATCCGCCTGGCGCTCAACGCCCCGACCGTCCGCGAAGACTGTCGGGACGTTTTACTATTTGATGCCGGCCAGTACCGCTTTACGCTGTGTTTCCAGCGCCGAGACGCGGTTACAGACCTCGTGGCCAAAGTTCTGGAAATCCTGTTCCTGATTGCTCCACTCCGCCTGAATCGCCTGCTGCAGGCCACCGAGATTGCCCATAATCGCCTGCAGCGGGTTGCTGTTCTGCGACGCCTGTTTGGTGCCCATCTCGTTAAGGCTGTCCTGCACCACGCCGCCAAGGCTGCTTTGCACCAGGCGTTCGCCGTCGGCGCGCACCTGATCGATCGCCTGATGATGGAAAGTCAGGCCGTCGCTGCGATGTTCGATAATGCGGTTCATCTGCTGCTTCAGCTGTTTATCCAGCGTGGTAAGACGATTACGCACGTTGCTGTCGGCGCCGAGCTTATCGACAATGACCTTATCCAGCGCCATGCGGCCCTTCTCCAGCCGCTGTGAGGCGCCCTGATCGACCCACGGCAGATCGCGGCGCAGCGCCGCCTGATAATCCAGCGCTTTCTGACGCGTCGCGTTATCGGCCTGAACCGGCTTACCGTTGTACTGCAAATCGCCTGTCGGCGAGATCACCAGATTGCCGCTGGCGCCGATCACCTGTACCGCCTGCGGCGTAATCACCACATCATCCTGCGGTTTTACCGGACATTCATAGGCCGCGTGCGCCTGTGCCGCCGCCAGTAAGAGTGCGCCTGTCAACGCTTTACGCATCATAACAACTCCTGGATCAGATTAGGGACATCATTGTCCTGCTTGCCCGCCGCCGGTAGAGCGTTAACGTCGCAGGCAGCGGCCGCCGCGCCCGCAGAAAGCGCAGGCGCGGCGTTAAAGCTTAGTCCCACCACACATCGAAGAGTTCCGTCACCGTCACGCTTTCCATGTTGCGCGCTTCCAGCCACTGGCGAACCATTTCACGATGCTCATCGGTGCATTTACCGATCTTTTGCAGACAGACCAGGCCTTCCCACTGCAGATAGCCACTGCCGTCGAACGCCAGTCCGTTAGGTTCGATCACTTCATTGATAAAAGCGTCGACGGCGGCGTCGATCTCATCGACCGGCGTGCCCTGCGGGAACGTCCAGGCGACAGAAAAACCCAGTTCCTGAAACTCATCAATGTGCATCTTTTTCCGTAAACGACGGCTACGCTGTGTTGCCATTATTTGGTCCTCTCAAACATCAAATCCCATACGCCGTGGCCCAGACGCTGCCCGCGCTGCTCAAATTTGGTTAATGGCCGCGTGTCGGGACGCGGCACATAGTCGTTGCTCTCAGACTGGTTTTTATAACCATCCACGCTGTTCATCACCTCCAGCATGTGTTCCGCATACGCTTCCCAGTCGGTCGCCATATGGAAAACGCCGCCCAGCTTCAGCTTGCGCAGCACCAGTTCAGCGAACGGCGCCTGTACGATGCGGCGCTTGTTGTGGCGCGCTTTATGCCAGGGATCGGGGAAGAAGAGCTGCACCATGCGCAGCGAATTATCCGGGATCATTTTCTCCAGCACTTCGACCGCATCGTGGCACATGACGCGCAGATTTTCGACGCCCGCTTCCTGCGCCGACCCCAGGCAGGCGCCGACGCCCGGCGCATGCACCTCAATACCGAGGAAGTTCTGCTGCGGATTGGCGCTGGCCATCGCCACCAGCGAGGCGCCCATGCCGAAACCGATCTCCAGCACCACCGGTGCCTCACGGCCAAACAACGCCACCAGATCCACCGGCTCCGCCTGGTACTCTACGCCCATAACCGGCCATAAGGTATCAAGCGCCTGCTGCTGGCCTTTGGTCAGGCGACCCTGACGGCGCACAAAGCTGCGGATACGACGCAAAGGGCGCCCGTTTTCATCAAATTCCGGTGTGATGACGTCATTAATCATGTCGGTGTCTGCCTGTCTGCATATTCAGGAAAACGGGCATTATGCAAAGTTACCGGACAGAAGCAAGCACTTGCAAAGTTCCGGTTTACTCCATGCAATGTCTATGCTGGAATGCCTGCCTGAGTGTAGAGCAATAACGGAAATTTTCCTTCTTATGATGCAAGCGCAACAGTTCGCGCAGCAGGTGCTGGACTGGTATCAGCGCTTCGGACGTAAAACCCTGCCGTGGCAACAGGCCAAAACGCCTTATAAGGTCTGGCTCTCCGAAGTGATGCTGCAGCAGACCCAGGTCGCCACCGTTATCCCCTATTTTGAACGCTTTATGGCGCGCTTCCCGACGGTCAGCGATCTGGCCGCCGCGCCGCTGGATGAAGTGCTTCATCTGTGGACCGGTCTGGGCTATTACGCTCGCGCGCGCAATTTACATAAGGCGGCGCAAACCGTCGCCGAGCGCCATCACGGCGTTTTCCCGGAAACCTTTGATGAGGTCGCCGCGCTGCCGGGCGTCGGACGCTCGACCGCTGGCGCGGTGCTATCGCTGGCGCTGGGCCAGCACTATCCGATCCTCGACGGCAATGTGAAGCGGGTGCTGGCGCGTTGCTACGCGGTCGGCGGCTGGCCGGGAAAAAAAGAGGTGGAGAAACGTCTCTGGCAGATCGCCGAAGAGGTCACACCCGCGCAAGGCGTCAGCCAGTTTAACCAGGCGATGATGGATCTCGGCGCGCTGGTCTGCACCCGTTCCAAACCGAAATGTGAAATCTGCCCGCTGAACAGCGGCTGCGTCGCTTATGCTGAAGGCAGCTGGGCCAGCTACCCTGGCAAAAAGCCGAAGCAGACGCTGCCGGCGCGCACCGGCTATATGTTGCTGATGCAGCACGGCGACGGCGTCTGGCTGGAGCAGCGTCCACCGGTCGGGCTGTGGGGTGGTCTCTACTGCTTTCCGCAGTTCGCCGACGACGCCGGGCTGCGCGCGTGGCTCAGCGCGCGCCGCATCGACGATGCTACGCTGCAGCAGCTGACGGCGTTTCGCCATACCTTCAGCCATTTCCATCTGGATATTGTGCCAATGTGGCTGTCGCTGCCCTCTTCCGGCGCGGCGATGGATGATGGACCGGGTCTCTGGTATAACTTAGCGCAACCACCGGCCGTGGGTTTAGCCGCACCGGTTGAACGCCTGCTGCAAGAATTGCGGCATCCACAGCAAATATCGCTGCATATGCGCGTTACTGAAGAGGAAGAGTAATGAGCCGCACAATTTTTTGTACGTTTCTGCAACGCGAAGCTGAAGGGCAAGATTTTCAGCTCTACCCGGGCGAACTGGGCAAACGCATCTACAATGACATTTCGAAAGAGGCCTGGTCACAGTGGATGACCAAGCAGACCATGTTGATCAACGAGAAAAAGCTCAACATGATGAACCCGGAAGATCGCAAAGTGCTGGAGAAGGAGATGGTCAATTTCCTGTTCGAAGGCAAAGATGTGCATATCGAAGGTTACACCCCGCCAGAAAAATAAAAATTTGGGCCTCGTTTGAGGCCCCCTGTTTTGGTTGCGCGCAGAGACGATGAAAAAAAAACTGATTGCCTTGCTAGTGATAGCACCGCTGCTGGTTTCCTGTTCAGGCAGCAAAAAAGAAGCGTTCCATGAAGAGTGGGTAAAAGACACCAACGGCTTTGACATTTTGATGGGTCAGTTTGCCCACAACATCGAAAATATCTGGGGTATCAATGAAGTCCTGATCGCGGGTCCGAAGGATTACGTTAAGTACAGCGATAATTACTACACTCGCAGCCATATCAACTTCGAAAAAGGCTCGATCACTATCGAGACCATTACCGGCACCGATCCGGCCGCCAGCCTGCGCCAGGCGATCATCACCACCCTGCTGATCGGCGAAGATCCGGGTAATGTCGATCTTTACTCCGACGCCAACGATGTGCAGCTCAGCAAAGAGCCGCTGCTCTATGGCCAGGTGCTGGACAATACCGGCCAGCCGATCCGCTGGCAGGGACGCGCCGCCAGCTTCGCCGATTACCTGATCCAGAATAAGCTGCAGCGCCGCGTTTCCGGCCTGCATGTGATCTGGTCGGTAACCATTCCGATGGTGCCGAACCACCTCGACAAGCGCGCCCACAAATATCTGCCGATAGTGCGTAAGGCAGCAGAGAAATATAACGTTGATGCCTCGCTGATTCTGGCGATTATGCAGATCGAATCGAGCTTCAACCCCTATGCGGTCAGTCATTCCGACGCGCTGGGGCTGATGCAGGTAGTGCAGCATTCGGCGGGCCTTGACGTGTTCCGTATGAAAGGGAAATGGGGCAAGCCGAGCCGTAGCTACCTGTTCGATCCGGAAAACAATATCGATACCGGCACCGCCTATCTGTCGATTCTGCAGGATAACTACCTGGCGGGCATCGCCAATCCGGTATCGCGCCGCTATGCGGTGATCACCGCCTACAACGGCGGCGCCGGTAGCGTGCTGCGGGTCTTCTCCAGCGATAAGGATCGCGCTTTCGCGCAGATTAACGCCCTGTCGCCGAATGAGGTTTACCAAACCCTGACCACCCGCCATCCTTCGGCGGAATCGCGCCGCTACCTTTATAAGGTCAGCAACGCCCAGCGTAGCTACCACCGCTTCTGATCGCGCGGAAAGCCAGCCCCTCCCGGCTGGCTTTTTTATTGCTCGCGCGTTATTTCGCTAAACGCGAAAAGCCAGCCCTTCCGGCTGGCTTTTTTATTGCCCGCGCGTTATCTCGCTAAACGCGGAAAGCCCCCCTTCCGGCTGGCTTTTTTTATTTCCCGCGCGTTATCTTGCTAAACGCGAAAAGCCAGCCTCTCCGATTTTTTATTCCCCGCGCGTAATTTCGCTAAAATACGATTTTTGCCGTTCGGCAAACTCTTTATTCTCTTGGCCTGCACACCGGGAAAAATTCCCCTGCGGCATCGCACGCGTTTTCGCCAACTCTCGCTGAAAGCGCTGATAATAATATTTAAGGGAATAATATATTTATGAATAAATTTAAGTTTAATTATCTGTTCCTTAGCGTCACGCTTATTACCGGTAGCGTCGCGACGGCAGAGGCGGCGGTAACACCAGACGCTCAAGTCCGCCAGGAAATCAATAAAATGACCAACGCTAACGGCTCTGAAACGGTCAATATCAATGCCCCTTCCGCCAGCGGCATTTCACATAATAAATATTCGCGCTTCGACATTAACGATAAAGGGTTGATTCTGAATAACAGCAAAGATCGCTCGCTGACCGCCGTCGCCGGCGTGATTGCCGGCAACCGCAACCTGAATGAAAGCGCGCCGGCGCGCGTCATCCTGAATGAGGTCACCTCCTCGCAGGCCAGCAGGCTGGAGGGCAACCTGGAGGTAGCCGGCCAGCAAGCGCATGTCATTATCGCCAACCCTAACGGCATTACCTGCAACGGCTGCGATTTCATCAATACCAGCCGCAATACGCTCACCACCGGCAAACCGGTGTTCAACAACGGTGAGCTAAGCGGTTTTCAGGTAGAGAAAGGCGCCATCACCATTACCGCCGCCGGTATGAAAGATAAATACAGCGAATACACCGATCTGATTGGCCGCTACGTTGCGGTTAACGGCGGCGTAGCGGCGAATAACCTGACGATTGTCGCCGGACGCAACGAACATGTCAGTATTGCCAATGGCGGCGTGACCACCAGCAGCACGCTCAACGATAGCGGTGCTGAGGTACTGATTGACGTCAGCGCGCTGGGCAGTATGTACGCCAATAAGATCACCATGGTCGCCAACAATAACGGCGTCGGCGTGCGTAACGCCGGGCTGATCAGCGCAGCTTCCAATCTCCATATCAGCGCGCGGGGCGATATCAGCAATGAACGGGGCGCCATCCTCTCAGACGCCGGCATAGTATTAAACAGCGAAAGCCGGATAAAAAATCAGGGTGGCCTGATCTCTGCGCCGGTGGTCGGTCTGAAAGCGCAAGCGTTGATTAACGATAACGCCACCGTCGGCAACTTTTTGCTGAATAAAACCTACGAAGGCAGAGTGGAAAGTCATTTCGCCTTGCTTAACGTAGAAAATAAGATCGCCAACGCCGGAAAACTTCTCGCCACCGATTATATGAATATCAGCGCCCGTGAGCTGGAAAACACCAACGGTAACATTATCAGTGGCGGATCGCTGAATATCACCGCCGACAGCATTAGCAATATCTCCTCGGGCGGCTTTAGCGATGACAAACCGGATCTGACAACCGGCATCCTCAGCCAGGGCGACGTGAATATTAACGCCGCAAGCCTGATAAATAACGGGCAGATCTATGCGATAAACGATATCGCGATTACCACCAATGAGCTGGATACCAAACAGGGGCATATTCAGGCAGCGAATAACGCCGTGCTGGATGTAAAAAATACGCTGCATATGGCGGACGCGGTGATCGGCACCGGCCGCGATCTCACTATTAACGCGGGTAACGTGAACAATGATATCAACACCACTTTCCTCTGGCTGTTCCAGAAAAAAGAGACGAAGCAGGGCAAGATCAGCGCGGGCGGCGATCTCGCTTACCACGTCGGGCAATCACTCAGCAATCATAACGCCATCGCGGCGAACGGCGCGGTATCGATAACGGCGGCGGGCGCCGTCCATAATCTCAGCGCTATCAGCGGCAACAGCCTCTCGCTGCGCGCCGGGGAGGTAAAAAACGCCGGCTGGCTAACCGCCGCTGATTGGCTGAGTGTGGAGGCTGACACTTCGCTGATCAACGACGGCGTGATGAAAGGCGCCCATAGCCTCGTGCTGAGCGCGCCGGTAGTGAAAAACAGCGGCACGATTGAATCAGCCTCGTCGCTGATCTATGCGCCCTCTTTCTATAACTCCGGCACCCTTGCGCCCGGCTTTAACATCATCAGTACGCTGCGCCCCCATGCTGCCGACCGGACCGAAGCCGATACGACGGTCGACGTTGACGCCCAGCCGCTGGCCCTGCGCCGTAACTAATCCACCGCCGCGCCCTCGCTGACGGGGCGGCGTTTATTTTATCAGGGAAGCGATATGGGTTACTGGCTGCTATTTCCGGCATTGCTGATCTTGCCCGTCCGATCTTTTGCCAGCTCCGCCGCAGTAATGATTGAACAGCAGAGCCTGCATCAGCAGGCGCAGCAAAAAGCGCGGCAGCAAAGCCTGGCCACCACCGGCCGCGCGGTTCAGGGAAGCGTAACGGCTGATGGCGACGAGGCGGGCGCTTTTATTGATACCGAAGAGTGTCTGAAAATCACCCGGATCCGCCTCGAAAACCAGCACGACCTCCCCTTTTGGCTCTCTTTGCAGCGCATTGCAGATCGGGCGGTTGGCCGCTGCCTGAATGCGCCGAACGTGCGCCATCTCGTGCGCCTGCTGGAAAACCGTATGATGAAAGCGGGCTATATCACCTCACGCGTTAGCGTGCCGCAGCAACAAGCGGGTGATGGCGATCTCAGGCTACGCATCGACATCGGGCGCGTCGGCAACATCGCCTTTAGTACCGGCAGCAGCGATAACGTTCGCCTGGCGGCCGCCTTGCCGCTGCATCCGGGCGATCGGCTGGATCTGCGCGCCGTTGAACAGGGACTGGAGAATATGCAGCGTATTCCCCATGCCGACGTCGCGATTCAACTGGCGCCCGGCGCCCGGCCCGGCAGCAGCGATATCACCATTACGCGCCGGCAAAGCCGGGGCTGGCGCGCCGCGTTTTGGCTGGATGACGCCGGCAGCCGCTATACCGGACGCTACCAGGGGGGCGTGGCCTTCTATCTTGATAATCCGCTGGCGCTCAACGATCTGTTTTACCTCTCCTGCAGCCGGACGCTGGATAACCAGCCACAGCGCGGCAGCCGCAGTTATGCCCTCTGGTATTCGGCGCCCTACGGCTACTGGCTGCTGGATCTCTACGCCAGCGCGAACCGCTACAGCCAGCCGCTCAGCGGCGATCTGGCGGATTACGCCTGGCGCGGCAACAGCGATAACCTCAGCGTTCAGCTCGGCCGCCTGCTGCACCGCGACGCCACGCAGAAAACCACCCTCAGCGCCCGGGTGAGCCAGCGCCGCTATCGCTACTTTCTTAACGATACGGAGATCGCGCTGCAGCAAAAAACGCTGACCCATCTGCATCTGGCGCTCGCCCACCGCCACTATCTGCTAAACGGCGCGGTGGACGCCACGCTCGGCCTGCAGCGCAATACGCCCTGGTTCGGCAGCCGCCCCACTGCCGAGATGCGCTATAGCGGGTATCATCGCGCCGGCCGGCTGGCAACGCTCGATCTTCAGGCCTGGCTGCCGTTTCAGCTGGCCGGCGGTTCGATGAGCTATCAGCCGCGCTTGCTGCTGCAGGCCGCGCCGGACAAGCTGGTGACGCAGGACCGGTTCAGCATCGGCGGCCGCTGGAGCGTGCGCGGCTTTGACGGCGAACGCAGCCTGACCGGCAGCAGCGGCTGGTTTCTGAGCCATACCCTCACGCTGGATTTGCCGCAGCGCGATCGCCAGCTCTATATCGGCGCGGATTACGGGCGCATCCTTCGCCGTGACGACGGCGCGGAGCCGGGAAAAGAGCTGGCGGGCGGCGTGGTTGGCCTGCGCGGCGAGCGCTGGCGAACCGGCTATCATCTGTTCGCGGGCGCGCCTCTCTGGAAGCCCGCAGGCTTCAGGACGAATGCGCTGACGCTCGGTTTTCATCTGCAGTGGGAATATTAAGGAACCGCGGAAAAGAAACAGCCGCGCAATCCGGCGGGCGGATAACGCGGCTGTGGCAGAGAGGACCCTGGTGTTGGCGCTAAAAATTAACGCTGAATAGTTTTAAACTGCTTCGTTGTATTGGTTAACGCGGTTTCCGTCGGCAGCCGCTCCATTGAGCTGGCGCCGTAGAAACCGTCGCACTGCGGACAGTTATCCATAATGTACTGCGCATCTTCCGGCGTGGCGATCGGCCCGCCGTGGCACAGCACGATCACATCTTCGCGCACTGCCTTCGCCGCCTGCGCCCAGGCGTTGATCAACGGCACGCAGTCTTCCAGCTTCAGCGCGGTCTCCGCGCCGATATTGCCGCCGGTGGTTAAGCCCATATGCGGCACGATAATATCCGCGCCCGCTTCGGTCATCGCTGCCGCATCTTCCGCGCTGAAGACGTAAGGCGTGGTCAGCATATCTTTCTGGTGCGCCAGACGGATCATCTCCACTTCCAGCCCATAGCCCATGCCGGTCTCTTCCAGATTAGCGCGGAAGTTGCCATCGATCAGGCCGACGGTAGGAAAGTTTTGCACGCCGGAAAAACCCAGCGCCTTCAGATCGTCGAGAAACTTATCGAAATGGCAGAAAGGATCGGTGCCGTTGACGCCGGCCAGCACCGGGGTCTTTTTCACCACCGGCAGCACCTCTTTCGCCATATCCACCACGATCTCATTGGCGTTGCCGTAGGCCAGCAGCCCGGCAAGCGAACCGCGCCCCGCCATGCGATAGCGGCCTGAGTTATAAATAACGATCAGATCGATACCGCCCGCTTCTTCGCATTTCGCGGAGAGACCGGTGCCGGCACCGCCGCCGATAATCGGCTCACGGCGGGCGATCATGGCGCGGAATTTCTCCAGCAACTCCTGTCGATTAAACGCAGGCATGATTAGAACTCCCTGGTGTTGATAGTACGAAACGCCTGAACTGCAGCGTCAGCAAATTCTGGATCATTAATGTTATAAGGTAATTTAATTATTTTTCTTTTTTCGGTCGGTATCAGCTCTGCTTCCAGCGTGGCGATAAATGCCTCATTCGCTTCGGGCGACCAGAATGGCATGCCCGGCGCGTCGATGGCGGAAAATCCACCTTCTGGGATCAGAAACCGTACCTCTCCTTCGCAACGATTTAGCTTGGCGGCGATCCACTTCGCTATTTCGCGGTTTTCCCCTGGTGTGGTGCGCATGAGCGTGACCTGAGCATTGTGGTAATAGAACAGCCGGTCCGCATATTTTTCCGGCACGCTCGACGGATGGCCGAAATTGACCATATCCAGCGCGCCGCAGGAAACAACATAAGGGATCTGCGCGTGGGCGATCGCATCGAAGCGGGTATCGCCGCAGGCCAGTACGCCGCCGGCCAGCAGATCGCAGACTTCCGTCGTGGTGAGATCCAGCACGCCAGCCAGCATGCCACTCTCCGCCAGTTTCTCCATCGCCATGCCGCCGCTGCCGGTAGCATGGAAAACCAGACAATCGAACGCGCTTTCCAGCTGCTGGCTTACCGCCTGAATGCAGGACGTCGTAACGCCAAACATCGTCAGCCCCAGCGCCGGCTTATCATCGGCGTTCTCTTCTGGCTGAAACAGCACCGCGCCGGCAATCTGATGGGCGGCGTTGCCCAGCACCTTACGCGAGATGCGGTTAAGCCCCGCCACGTCGGTCACCGAATAGAGCATGCTGATATCGCTGGCACCGATATAGCCGGAGATATCGCCGGATGCCATGGTGGAGACCATCAGTTTCGGCACGCCGACCGGCAACGCCTGCATTGCAGGGGTCACCATCGCGGTGCCGCCCGATCCGCCCAGCCCGAGGATGGCGGCGACGTCGTGACGAGATTTGAGAAAATTCTGGAAAGCGAGACTCATGGCGGCGATAGCCGGGCCACGGTCGTTGCAGAACACCGCCTCGATGCCCTGCGGATGAAACGCGGCGACCTCTTCAGGTTTGACGTCCGCCGTGGAAACGCGGCTAAGTGATTGTGTTGAAAGGTCAACTGTCTTTACTTGAAGACCAGTTTTGCTTATCAAATCACGAACGTAATAGAGTTCCCTTCCTTTAGTATCCGCCGTTGCAGCCACATAGATGTAACCGGTTTCTTCTTTCGTTTTCATTAAACGTTCCTGTTATAATAGTCATTAAAGACTTGATAAAACTGAAATAAAAACCAAAATGCTTTTTGCTGGCGGGAAGGAAGCCGCGCGTCCGAGACAACAGTATCACTGACATGATTGATAAATCAAGTGAATGAAATGCGCGTCTCAGTAATATTGAGAAAAAACTGATGATTAACCAGAGCGAATTGTTCGCTGTGAAAATCGTCAGTTCTGATATAGTGCCGACAGTGCTAAGCGACCAAGCGGGCAATCTGTCCGAAACAGAGAAAACAAGAGGTTAAAGTGATAGAAAGGGACACCCAGGCAGGCATGCCGATGACGTCCACGCGCGCCCGTACGCGCCGGCTATTAATTGAAACGGCAATGAAAATGTTCGATAGCGGCAGTTTTCCTTCGATTACCGAAGTGGCTCAGGCCGCCCAGCTATCGCGCGCCACGGCATATCGCTATTTCCCCACCCAAAGCGCCCTTGTTTCGGCCATCGTCACCGAAACGCTCAGCCCTATGAAAAACTTCCAGCCGACGCAGCCGGATGTTAGCGATCGCATCGACGAACTGCTGGCGTTCGCGTTCCCGCGTATGCTGCAGCACGAAGGCACGCTGCGCGCGGCTCTGCACCTTTCGCTGACGCAGTGGGCGCAGTCGCGCTCCACCGATCTGCCGGTGATCAAAGAGAAGCTGGTGCGCGGCAACCGCAAGCAGACTCTGCAGCGCGTGGTCGAGCCGCTGCGCGCCGAGCTGCCGCCCGACCTGCTGCAAAAGGTGATGTACGCGCTGTCGCTGGTTTACGGCTCTGAGATCTTTCTGGTAATGAAGGATATCTGGGGTTGCGATGATGATGCGCTGCAGGATGTCGCCCGCTGGATAGCCAAAGCGATCGTACGCCAGGCGCGTGAGGATGCGCAGTCAGAAAGCTGAGCGCCCGCGCCGGCCCGGCACGCTGATGAAGCGCTATCAGCTTCCCTTTCACTGATAGCGCAGTAACGTCTTACAGCGCGAAAAGGTGCGCGCGGCGTCTTTTCGGC
Organism: Mixta gaviniae; assembly: GCF_002953195.1. Taxonomy (GTDB): domain Bacteria; phylum Pseudomonadota; class Gammaproteobacteria; order Enterobacterales; family Enterobacteriaceae; genus Mixta; species Mixta gaviniae. The sequence continues at coordinate 3,736,190 of NZ_CP026377.1, forward strand.
GCGCTGATAGCGCGCGACAGCCTCTTACCCTCCGTTGAGATGCCGTAACCCCGCTTCCCCCCGGCGCGCTGATAGCGCGCGGCCCCCGCCCGATGCTTCGCCCTCGTGCAGCGCAGCCTGCCGCTCATCACGCCAACTTGTTTTTCCGCGCGATAAAAGAAGCGCCCCCTCTCCTCTCCGTCAGCAAGCCATTACGGTCGCGCTTTTCCCTGCTTGACACATATTCTTTTGTCCGCTGTACAAGCGCGCCGGAAAAAGCGAAAATCGGGGCAGGATTTTACCGGAATAGTTATAGCGTTCCGGAGCGGGTTTTGTAATTCAGATGCAAAACAACATCATCGAAATGGAGCCAGCATGATAAATTTTCTTGATATCAACTACCAAAAATTATCAGAACAGAGGTCAAGTGAACTCTTTATCCTGAGAAAGGAAACCTTTAAGGATCGTCTGGACTGGGCTGTTAACTGCATCGACGGCATGGAATTCGATGAGTATGATAATGAGCATACCACCTACGTTTTTGGCATCCATAACGATAACGTATTATGCAGCGTAAGATTTATCGAAACCCGCTATCCAAATATGATCAGCCATACCTTTTCGCCATGGTTTGATAAAGTCGAACTGCCGCAGGGCAACTATATTGAGTCAAGCCGCTTTTTCGTCGATAAAGATCGCGCGCGCAGCACCGATCTCTATCAATATCCCATCAGTAATATGCTGTTCCTGGCCATGGTGAATTATGCGCGCCATTACGGCTATGAGGGAATATATACGTTGGTCAGCCATGCGATGCTGCGCATTCTGAAACGTTCCGGCTGGCAAATCTCTGTGGTCGAACAAACGCTTTCTGAGAAAAAAGAGAAAATCTATATTGTTTTCCTTCCCGTCGACGATCAAAGCCGCGACACGCTGATTGAAAAAGCCAACCCGGATAAGCTTTTTATTGACAAAGAGTTAGCGGAGTGGCCGCTGAATTTTCAGCCTAGCCAGCAGCCGGTTTAATCAGCTGCAGCTCAACGCCCATCCTGATGGCATGTTTCGCGTTCATCACGCCCAGCTTTTTAACCACGTTGCCGATGTGAAATTTCACCGTGCTGACTTTGATGCCCAGGATGAGCGCTATTTCCTGATAGGTTTTACCCACGCTCGCCCAGTAAAGGATCTCATTTTCACGCGGCGAGAAAATATCTTTGCTTAACTGCTTTTTAGCAGCGGTGCTGCTGTCCAGCTCACGGTAAAGCGAGATAATCTTGTCATGCACTTTTATCAGCAGCATCTGCAGCTTATCTTCATGCTCTTTAACAATCGCCTCGGTCTCATTGACGCCATTTTCATTCATCAGAATTGAGAGCAGCGCGAGGTTATTGTAATAATCGTGCAAAATAAACGTATGTCCGTTTACAATTTTATAATTCTTTGACAGGTTAAATATTTTAGAAAAATTAAGCTCGGTGTTAATCGTAATATTCTCATCCCATGAGAAAGGCGCAATACGCGTAAAGGAAGCGATAACAACCGGATCGATTTGTTGAAAATTATTTTCTTTATAGATATCCACCCACTCTGAGGGATAGTTGGAAATAATCACCATGTCGGCGGGATTTTTTTTGTTTAACACCATATAGGCGTATTTTAAATCACCGAACTGCTGTAATTTTCGGTCAAAATAATGCTGAGCGGTGTCGATGATCGCCTGATTTTCTGTGAAAAATAGTGACATCCTTAACCTCAAAATAACGTTGTATCTTCCCTAATCTACCCGCAAATGCAGGGCCCTATACCTAAGTCTAACTTACAACCTCGTTTGGTACATCGTAAAGTGTATGAAAGTAAAAGACAAAGATTAAATTTTAAGCAAAAAAAAACCTGACCATTTGAGATCAGGTTGCCATTTGGCCAACACCAGGGAAAATTTATCTAAAAATTATCATACAGTTAACGCTATGAGGTCAAGATAAACCCTCAGTCTGTAATGATATATCCATATAACCGTTTTACTCCCCGCTCATCCGTTTCGCTATAAACGCCCTGCAGCTCCGGCGAAAAACCAGGCAACAGATTGAGCCCCTCCTCCAGCGCAAGGAAGTAACGCTGCGCCGCACCACCCCAGACTTCTCCCGGCACCACGCACAGCACGCCCGGCGGATAAGGCAGCGCGCCTTCCGCAGCGATACGCCCTTCCGCCTGCGCCACAGGCACCAGCTCGACATTACCGCGAATAAAAGCCTGATTGGCATCCTGCGGATTCATCTTTACCGCCGGCAGGCTCGCCTGACGGAACATCGCTTTCTGCAAATCCTTCACGCCGTAGCTGACGTAAAGATCGTGCATCTCCTGGCACAGGCGGCGCAGGCCGTAACCGCGATAGCGCGCCTCATGCTTGCTGTACAATACCGGCAAAACCTCGCTCATCGGCGAATCCGCCGCGATATGCTGCTCGAACTGCACCAGCATCGCCACCAGCTGCGCCATTTTCGCGGCGCTCTCCGCCGGCGTCAGCAGAAACAGAATCGAATTCAAATCGCTTTTTTCCGGCACGATGCCGTTTTCACGCAGAAAGTTGGCGAGGATTGCCGCCGGCACGCCAAACGCGCTGTATTCGCCGCTGGCGGCGTCGATACCGGGGTAGTCAGCAACAGCTTGCAGGGATCGATAAGATATTGATCTTCGGCGTAGCCGCTGAAGCCATGCCACCGCGCCTGCGGCGCAAAGCTGAAATAGCGCGCATCCTGCGCAATAGCGGCAGTCGGTGCCGCCTGCCACGGCGCGCCGTCGACGCTCTCCGGCACGAATGGCCGAATCAGCCGGCACTGCGCCAGAATCGCTTTGCGCGCCTCGATGCCGAGGGTCACGCACTCATGCCACAGCCGCCGCCCCGCCTCGCCCTGATGCATTTTGGCGTTGACATCCAGCGCCGCGAACAGCGGGTAAAACGGGCTGGTCGAAGCGTGCAGCATAAAGGCGTTATTCAGCCGCTTATGGCTGCAGAAGCGTTTCTGCCCGCGAATATGGTTATCCTTTTTATGGATCTGCGAGGTTTGCGAAAAGCCGGCCTGCTGCTTATGCACCGACTGGGTAACAAAGATACCCGGATCGTTTTCATTTAGCTCCAGCAGCAGCGGCGAACAGGCCTCCATCATCGGGATAAACTGCTCGTAGCCCACCCAGGCGGAATCAAACAGAATGTAATCGCAGAGAGAGCCGATACGGTCGATCACCTGCCGGGCGTTATAGACGGTGCCGTCGTAGGTACCCAGCTGGATAATCGCCAGGCGAAACGGCCGCGCTTCATCGGCGCGTTCCGGCGCCACGGCGCGCAGCTGCTCGCGCAGATAGGCCTCATCGAAACAGTGGGCGTCAATGCCGCCGATAAAGCCAAAGGGGTTGCGCGCCGCTTCCAGATAAACCGGTGTCGCCCCCGCCTGGATCAGCGCGCCGTGATGGTTGGATTTATGGTTATTGCGATCGAACAGCACCAGATCGCCGCGCGTCAGCAGCGCGTTGGCCACGACTTTATTGGCGCTGGAGGTGCCGTTCAGCACAAAGTAGGTTTTATCGGCATTGAATACTTTGGCGGCGAACTTCTGCGCATCCTTCGCCGAACCTTCGTGGATCAGCAGATCGCCCAGCCTGACATCGGCATTGCACATATCGGAGCGGAACAGGTTTTCGCCGTAGAAGTCCCAAAACTGTCGCCCCGCCGGATGCTTTTTGAAAAACGCGCCGCCCTGATGCCCCGGACAGGCGAAGGTGCTGTTATTCATCGCGACATATTTGGTCAGGGTATCGAAAAAGGGCGGCAGCAGCGCGGACTCATACGCTTCCGCCGCCTGCGCCAGCCGCGCCAGAGATTCAGCACTGCCGTCCAGCAGGCCGGTTACGGGCGGCAGCCCCTGCTCCTCGCCAGGCTGCGCGATCGCAAGGAAAACCGGGAAGTCGAAGCCGGTGTGGCGCAGCAGCCCCAACACGCCGCTGCGCGCCTCCGCGACCGAGACGACAACCGCCGCCACATCCGTAAAATCGGTGGCGTCGAGCGCCACAACTTCACGTCCGACGGTCAGGGCTGGCGCCAGCGCGGCGCTGGCGGCTATTTTCAGTGGTTTCATAACACAAATCCCCAGGCGTCAAGGATGAGTGGGTGCGCAAGGCACGGCAATGGGAATCAGCTTCCCGGCGAAAGGTGTCAAGAGGATGCGAAGCAGAACGGGGTTCAGCGGCAACCGATAGACATCAGTAAAACCAGAACGTCTCTGTTTTTACGCATGTCCAACAGCGGGCGTGGGCTAGCCTCACCGCATAACGGGCGGCAAGGCGATCGGCAGAGAGATGAAAGCACGCCCAGGCGGCGACCATCGGCAATGACGGCGACCGTGGCGCAGGGCCGGTAACGATCCGAACATAGCGATAACCTCGCGAATCATGCCAGGGGCGATAAAAGTGGCGCTCATGATGTCACTATTCATCGGTGATAACAACCATAAAAAGTGAATAAAAATTCACTCAAAAAATCCAGAAAACCTCCACAACAAAGAAAACAAAATTAAAAAACGTTTATTTACCCTGATTAAAGCAATTTTTATGCATTCGAATCACCCCTCTCCTTTAACACTCCATGCTGTGCCAATGCTCGTGGCGCTGCCGCCGATTGACGCCTTTATCGCCACTGCGCATGATGCCTGTTCTGCAGTCCGACCCCTAATGAATGGATGAGGTAACTATGGCAAGCTTGTACCAGCCGGTAAACATCGGCGCACTGGCATTAAAAAACCGTATCGTGATGGCGCCGCTGACGCGTATGCGCGCGATCGAAGCGCGCACGCCGAATGAGGTAATGCTAAAGCACTATGTACAGCGCGCCAGCGCCGGCCTGATCCTCACCGAAGCGACCTCGGTATCGCCCCAGGGCGTCGGCTATCCCAGCACGCCGGGCATCTGGAGCGAAGAACAGGTCGCGGGCTGGCGTAAAATTACCGACGCGGTACATCAGGCGGACGGCAAAATTGTGCTGCAGCTCTGGCATGTCGGCCGCGTTTCCGATCCGATCCATCTCGACGGCGATCTGCCGGTCGCGCCCAGCGCCATCGCGCCGGAAGGCCATGTCACCCTGGTTCGTCCGCAGCGTCCTTACGTGACGCCGCGCGCGCTGGAGACCGATGAAATCCCCGCTATTGTGGAAGATTTCCGACGCGCGGCGGAAAACGCGCGTCAGGCGGGCTTCGATGGCGTCGAGATCCATGCTGCCAACGGCTACCTGATTGACCAGTTCCTGCATGACGGCTCCAACAAACGCAGCGACCGCTACGGTGGCCCGATTGAAAACCGCAGCCGCTTCCTGCTGGAAGTGGTTGACGCGGTGCTGACCGTCTGGTCGGCGGATCGCGTCGGCGTTCATCTGAATCTGATGTCCAACGCCTACTCAATGTCCGATTCCAACCCGCCGGCGCTGTTCGGCTATGTGGCGGAGCAGCTCGGCGCGCGCAATCTGGCGTTTATTTTCGCCCGCGAGGCGCTGACCCAGGCGGAGCCGATCGGGCCGCTGGTGCGGGAAAAATTCAGCGGCGCGTTTATCGCCAACGAAGGCATTACGCGTGAAGAGGCGGAGAAGCTGATTGAAGAAGGCCGGGCGGACGCAGTGAGCTTTGGCAAGCTGTTTATCGCCAACCCGGACCTGGTGGAGCGTTTCAAACGGCAGGCGCCGCTTAACGCGCTGGATAATGAGACCATCTATCGCATGGAGCCGCCTTACGAGCGCGGCTACACCGACTATCCGTTCCTGACGGAGTAAGGGTTTCCGGCGCGCCGCTGGCGCGCCGTCATTGCGCTACGGCGATCCGGCGGCAGTCACGCGCCAGACGGTGTTACCCGCATCATCCGCAATCAACACCCCGCCCTGCTTATCCATCGCCAGCCCAACCGGCAGACCACGGACCTCTTTCTGATCGTCGGTTAAAAAACCGGTCACGACCGGCTCCGGCTTGCCGACCGGCCGACCATCCTTAAAGGCGACGAACGAGACGCGATAGCCGTTCAGCGGCGTTCTGTCCCAGCTGCCGTGTTCGCTGATAAAGGCGCCGCCGCGATATTTCTCCGGCAGGCTGCTGCCGGTATAGAACATCAGCCCCAGCGGCGCCACGTGCGAACTGAGCGCATAATCAGGCTTGATCGCTTTCGCCACCAGCTCAGGCTTCTGCGGCATCACGCGATGGTCGATATGCTGGCCGAAATAGCTGTAGGGCCAGCCGTAGAAGCCCCCTTCCTGCACCGATGTCAGGTAATCCGGCACCAGATCGGCGCCAATCTCATCGCGTTCGTTAACGATGGCCCAGAGCTTGCCGGTTTGCGGCTCCCACTGCAGGCCGGTCGGGTTGCGCAGGCCGCTGGCATAGATACGGCTGCCGCCGGTGGCGACATCCACTTCCAGCACCGCGGCGCGCCGGTATTCCGCCTCAAAGCCGTTTTCGACGATATTGCTGTTGGAGCCGACGCCGACGTAGAGCTTACGGCCATCGGGGCTGGCCAGCAGCGATTTGGTCCAGTGGTGGTTAATGCCGCCCGGCAGGTCGGTCAGCTCGGTGCCGGGATCGGTAATACGCGTCGCGCCGGTTTCATAGCGGTAACGCATGATGCTGTCGGCGTTGGCGACGTAGAGCGTATCGCCTACCAGCTGCACGCCAAACGGCGAATGCAGGTTCTCAAGGAAAATATGTTTCTCCCAGGTAACGCCGTCGCCGCTGGGATTACGCAGCAGGGTAATGCGGTTACCCCCTTTACCCCCTTGCCGGAGGATTTCTGCACCAACCCCATCACCAGCTGCTTCGGCATGGTGATCGGCTCGGCGCCGGGGCTGTTGGCCTCTACCACCAGCACATCGTTATTGGGCAGCACATACACCTGGCGCGGATGCATAAAGCCGTCCGCCACCTTCGCGATGCGCAGGCCGCTGGCGACTTTCGGCATCTCGCCCTGCTTCCAGCTGACGCCTTTCGGCACCTGCATCGGCGGCATTAAAAAGTCCTGTGCCTTCGGCAGCACCGGATCCGGCCCCATCTGCTGCTCAGCGTCGACGGAAGCCTTTTCATCGCAGCCGCTCAGCAGCAGCGCGGAAGCGATCGCCAACAATAAGATCGATTTTTTCATCGCGCGACTCCTTCAGCGCTACGCAGGCGCAGGGCCAGCTGAATATTGGCCAGGCACAGCAGCGCCACCACCAACGTTGAGAGGATAACGCCGGCAGGCGCCACCGCATACGCATCGCGGCTGTGTACAAAGGCATTGAAGATCGCCAGCACGATCGCCAGCAGGTTGGCCCAAAAATGGAGTTTCACCGGCGAGGTTTGCGGCCAGGAGACACCAACCCACACCTGCACCAGATTAATCAGCCGCGGGATAATGGCGATAATCAGGCCGAAAGCGATCAGCCAACTGGCGCTTTTGGTCCACATCGGGTTGTGGCTGTTCAGGTAAATAATGTCAAAAATCCAGGCGGCGGCGAAAAAGCCGAGCGGGATCGGATTAAGCAATTCATACAGCGCCACAGCAAGCGCAGAGTTGCGTCTGGTCGCATGGGGGTTCATCGGCGGGCTCCTGAAGTAACAAAAATGACCGGCAGCAACGCGCTTGCTGCCGTATCGCTAACCTGAAAAAGATTAGTAAACCTAAAGATTTTCGCGCACTAAACCGGCAAAAATAGTCAAATCCTTCCTGAAGGCGCACAAAAGGATCTTGAGGTTAAGATATATCTTGGATATGTTTCTACTTTCACTTCAGATGAGAGATCCCCCTATGAGTGCAGAGATCACCGCCGCCAACTGGCCGCTGCCCACCCGGAAGAAAAATGCGCTGCGGCTGCGTCAGCTGCGCGTACAGAGCAAAATGCGCATCGGCAGCTTCTACCGCATCGTCCTGACCGGCGATGACCTACAGGGCTTCACCTCCCACAGCTTTGACGACCATATCAAACTCTTTTTCCCCGACGACGCCAGCGGCGAGCTGCGCCTGCCGGAAGTCGGTGAACAGGGCATCACCTGGCCGGAGGGCAAACGCCCGACCTCGCGCGACTACACCCCGCTGGCGTATGACGCGGCGGCCAATACATTAACCCTCGATTTCTTTATCCATCCGGGCGGCGTGGCGAGCGACTGGGCGGAGCGGGCGCAGGTCAACGACCCGCTGGTGATCGGCGGGCCGCGCGGCTCTTTCTGCATGCCGACCGACTATCCCTTCCAGCTCTACCTGTGTGATGAAACCGGCCTGCCGGCGCTGGGCCGTCGCCTGGCGGAGCTGCGCGCGGCGCAGGTCAGCGCGGAGGTGCATCTGATGATTATGGCGGATGAGGCGCAGAGCAAAGCCTATCTGCCGTCGCTGGAGGGCGTCACCTGTCACTTCCTGCCGGCGGGCGATACCGCTATCGCGCGCGCCGCGCTGGCGCGACTGCCGATCCCGCAGCAAGGCTATTTCCTCTGGATCACCGGCGAAGGGAGTCGGGTAAAAACGCTGCTTGATGACCTGACGGCACAGCGTCAGATTAACGACAGCTACCTGCGCGGCGTCGCCTACTGGCACAGTAAGTAAACGCCGATATCCGGCTGCGGCGCGGCCGGACGTTCTGCCCACTGTTTAAGGTGACCTACCTGATGAAAGAGATAAACGGCCCCGCCTTTTTCGCTCAGAGAAAGCGCAAAGAGCGCCTGCTGGACGCCACCGAGGTGCGCCTGCTGATTTTAACCGTGCTGGCACAGCGCCCGGCGCACGGCTACGAGATCATTAAAGCGATCGAGGAGCTATCACGCGGCGAATACACGCCAAGCCCGAGTCTGGTTTACCCAAACCTGACGCTGATGGAGGAGATGGGCTATATCCAGGCGGCGGAAACAGACGGCAAGAAAAATCACCTGATCACTGCCGAAGGCGAAGCCTATCTGGCGCAGCAGCAGCCGCAGCTGGAAGCGGTGATGGCGCGGCTGGCGTCGCTGGCGGTGCTGGCCAACAACCGCAGCAAGCCGGAGGTACAGCGCGCGATCCATAATATGAAGATGGCGCTAAACACCCGCCTGGCTGACGAAGCGCTTTCACAGCAGGCGCTCTATGCCATCGTCGACGTGCTGGACGAGGCGGCGAAAAAGATCGAGCGCAGCTAGCCGCGCTCAGGGTATGAACGCGCAGCAATAAAAACGGCCTCCGACAGGAGGCCGTGAAGAAAGCGTTGCGGCAGGCCCGCCATTAGCTGGCCTGAAGGCGATCACTCGCTGACGCGATAGCGCTCCAGCCAGTGGGCGTAAGGCGCAGGCAGCACCCAGGCGGCCTTCTCTTCTTTCAGCGCCAGCGCGGCCTGGTATGGCCAGTGCGGGTTCGCCAGGTGCGCGCGGCCAACCATCACCAGGTCGAGCTGCTGCTCTTCCACGGTGCGGTTCGCGATGGCCGGCGCGTCGATGCCCCAGGCGGACGCTACCGGGATCTGCGCTTCGCGACGCACGCGCTCGGCGATCGGCGCCAGGAATGCCGGGCCCCACGGAATGTTGGCGTCCGGCGCGGAGAAGCCGACGCTGACGCTCAGCAGATCCAGGCCGTTGGCGCGCATCTGACGGGTCACTTCAATCGACTCTTCCAGCGTTTCCTCATCGCGGCCATCATACTCGATCACGCCAAAGCGTGCGGTCAGCGGCAGGTTTTCCGGCCAGACGTGACGCACCGCGTCCAGGGTTTCCAGCATAAAGCGGCTGCGGCCGGCGAGATCGCCGCCGTACTGATCCTGGCGCTGGTTGGCCTGCACGGAGAAGAAGCTCTGCGCCAGGTAGCCGTGCGCAAAGTGCAGCTCCAGCCATTCGAAGCCGGCGTCGCGGGCGCGACGGGCGGCGGTGGCGAAATCTTCGCGAACGCGGGCGATATCGTCCAGCGTCATCGCTTTCGGCACCTGCGGCAGATTCGCGCCGAAGGCGACGGCGGAAGGCGCGATGGTTTCCCATCCGCGGCCGTCGTCTGCGGCGATATGGTCATCGCCTTCCCACGGACGGTTGGCGCTGGCTTTGCGGCCGGCGTGAGCGATCTGAATACCCGGCACCGCGCCTGCAGCTTTGATATCACGCGCGATCTGCGCCAGCTTTTCTGCCTGTTCATCGTTCCAGATACCGAGGCAGCCTGGGGTGATGCGCCCTTCCGGCGATACCGCCGTCGCTTCGACAATCACCAGACCCGCGCCGCCGCGCGCCAGCCCGCTGTAGTGAACGCGATGCCATTCGTTGCTCAGGCCATCGGTGGCGGTGTACTGGCACATTGGCGGCACCGCGATGCGGTTGCGCAGCGTGACATCTTTTAATGAGAACGGTGAAAATAAACCTGACATGTTAACCCCTTCGTTCAGGAAGAAAGAATAGAGCAGAGCCGGTCTGCACCGGCCCTGAACGATAACCGGCAGCGTAACGCTGCCGGTTATACCGCCGTGTGCGACGAGGTTCTGGCTGCCCCGGTCGCATCGGCATCTTGTCGCCTGACGCAGCGCCTGTGCGCTGGTTATCAGGTCCGAAGCGGGCTGATAATAGCCCGTCCGCGTTTTTTAAACTTCGCCGTATTTGCTACGCATCATATTTTCGATCTCCTCCAGGCTCTTGCCGCGCGTTTCCGGCAGCATAAAGTAAACGAACGCGAAGGAGCCGATATTCAGCAGCACAAACAGGAAGAAGGTCTGGTTACCAATCAGGCTCAGCAGCAGCGGGAACGCGAAGGCGACCGTGGCATTACAGATCCACTGGAAGCAGACGGCGGAACCCGCCAGCGCGCCGCGGATCTTCATCGGGAACAGCTCTGACATCAGCAGCCAGTAAACCGGCGAGATACACATCTGCATAAAGAACAGGAATACCAGAATGCAGGCCAGTGCCAGATAGCTCTGTGTCAGGTTCTGCGGCAGCAGGGTCAGGGTCAGGCCCAGCGCTATCTGTGCCAGGATGACGATGGTCAGGCCGGTCATCAGCATATGACGACGGCTGAAACGGCTTACCGCCCAGATGCCCACCAGCGTGGCCAGCACCGAGACGATCCCGTTGCCGATAGTGGCGGCGATAGAGGCATTCGTGCCCATGCCGGTGGTTTTCAGGATGATCGGCGTGTAGTACATAAAGGCGTTAACCCCGGTGAACTGCGCGACAAAGCCCAGCCCGCAGCCCAGCAACAGCACGCGCATGACCCAACGCTCTTTCAGCAGCTCCTTCACCGACGGCCCCTTACGCGCCAGCCGCTCCTGTTTGCGCATCTCCGCCATCTCTTTGCGCACTTCGCGCGGCGTCTCGCGCAGCTTTTTCAGTACCTTCAGTGCTTCGGTGAAGCGCCCTTCCGACACCAGCCAGTGCGGCGAGGCCGGCACAAAGAAGGTGCCGATAAACAGCAGGATGCCCGGCACCATCGCCAGCGCCAGCATATAACGCCAGATATGCGGATCGTGCAGCGCGTAGCTCATGATGGTGCTGACTACATAGGCGATCAGCTGACCGCTGACGATCATCAGCTCGTTGCGGCTCACCAGCGGCGCGCGCCGCTTTGGTCCGGCGATCTCGGCGATAAACACCGGCACGGTAGAGGAGCCGCCGCCGACGGCGATCCCCAATACGAAGCGCATCGCAATCATGGTAGATACGCTCGGCGCCACGGCGGTGCCCAGCGCGCCGGCGATAAACAGCAGCGCCAGGCTGCGCAGCGTCATGCGGCGGCCAAAGCGGTCAGAGAAGAAGCCGCTCAGGAAGGAGCCGATCGCCGCGCCGAAAATCAGCGACGAAGCGACCAGCCCTTCGGTGAAGGAGTTCAGTCCCAGTCCGCCCTGCGACGGCGCGGCGGACATAAAGGGCAGCGAGCCGGAGATAATGCCGGTGTCGTAACCAAAGGCGAGCGCGCCCATGGTCGCTACCAGCACCACGATAAAGATGCGCTGTCTGACGGTGTCTCTGGTGGCGGTATCTGCCTCTGCGACAGCAGGTTGTTCAGTTGGATAGTCGGCCATATTGCTCCCTGTTATTGGTTTTGTAATGTTTTTTTCAGGCTTTTGTAATTGATTTAAAAGGTGTTTCTCCAGCTAAACATCAGAATGGTAAAGATAAGTTTAGACAGGCTTCGCCGAATGCGCCTGTTTCCGTGATGAAAGTCACAATGAAAGGGGTTACAGACGCAACGCCGCCGCTAAAACAGCGAAGAAGTGTGCGCTGATAAAGTGTGCGCTAAGAGAGGGAAACGCGGAAGGAGAAGAAACAGCGGCGGATTCGCGCGACACAGGCGGATGGACGAACAGCACCAGCAATGGCTACCGGATAGGGTGCGGCGCCCAGGCGCGGCGCGGTGTGCATGGCTGCTCAGAGGCATCGCAATGGCTGAATGTATGGCAGCTGCCCGGCGCGTCGCAACGGCTGAGTGCATCGCAGCTGGCCCGCGTTTGCTGACCGGTGAGCATTGATTAGCCTTCTTTGTTAGTCGCCCGACGCGCCGCCTCCAGCGCCTGATTAAAAATGTTAACCCTTTCCCGCAGCTGTGCATTCACCACATCGTCCGCATCCATCACCGGCCAGTAGCGATAGCCCGGCGGCGTCGAAACGCATTTCAGGCTCCAGGTCGAGTAGAGCTGTTTTGAAGGGGCAAAAATACGGTAATCATTTTCACCCACCGTTAAATAGCGCGCGCCGGGCAGCGCCTTTATCGTCAGATAGCGATCGTTGCAGGAAAAGGTATTGCGGGTATCCAGCGCCACGGTGCGGGTCATTACGTAGTTGAATAGGGTCTGCAGATTTACGTTAAACGCGACGTAAAATATCATCCATGAGGAAACAATCAACAACATAAAGGGTAACGCAGGCAGGGTAATAATATAGTCAAGCCTGGGTTTCGCCACCGTCTCCTTTTTCTCCAGAAAAGTGAGAAATACGCTGCCGCACATCACCAGAGAAAAATAAAACAAAATAAAATAGATACAGGCCAGTGAGATGACCGTCAATTTAGTGGCTGACGCCTCAAAGGTAATATCCGCCACTTCCATCATGGCGTTCTTCGCAATGACATAGCTAATAAAAAACACCACCAGCCATGAACAGCGAAAGATAAAGCTAAACAGCACCTTATAGCGCCCCCCGTATCCCCTTTCATCATGGCGGCATCAAAAAGATAAAAGTAGAGCGCGGTCATCGCAGTCAGCGCAAAAACAATTATCAGCATAAAAAATAGCGTCGCATCGCTTCCCGGCGTGAGCTTGCCTAACAGCGCTATCAACGCCAGCAGCAATAGCGAAAAATGCAGCATACTTTCGCTAACGGCATGGCCCGGCTTGATGCTGTTTAACAGCTGCAGGCGATAACCGCGCAGCGGCTTTTCATTGCTGACCCGATCCTTCAGCCAAAAATAGAGCGGCATCATTATTGGTGACAGCAGCAGCAGGCCGATAAAGGGATAAAGGTGCCCCCAAAAGAGAAAAAGAAACAGCAGATACCAGTAGAGCAGATAATTAGGATAATAGCGCGAGTAAGGGTTAAGGATAACTGAATGCAAAATGGCCTCCTTGTTTGCCGGGCGCGTACACTTTCTCACCCGTAGCGTGCGCAGACAACTCTCCCGCCGCGCTATTTTTCGCGCCGCTATGCACTTTTCCCGCGATACGCCTCCCCCTTACTGCAGCCCCTCGCGCCGGCTCATTACATAAGCAAAAAACCTCTTTCCCGACCATTTCGAAACGCGTGCAGGGTTGTCATTGTGAAAATTCTGTCGTCCAAACGTAACAAAAAATAAACATAGCTTCCCTATAGTGGCTGCTTTCTCACGCGGAGGCTGCATGCGAACCTGGAACGAACCGAAGAAAAACAAAGCGCATATCGAACTGATCCCGATGATTGACGTGATGATGTTTCTGCTGGTGTTTTTTGTGCTGATCAGCCTGAACGTTATTCCGGCGCAGGGGCTGAAAACGCAGCTGCCGGGCGCGACCAGCGCGCAGCAGCTGAAGCCGCAGAAGAAGGCGATCGTCACGCTGGCGACGAACGACCAGCTGCAGCTGGATGGGCAGCCGGTCGCGCTGGATCAGCTGGTGCCGGCGCTGAAGCGGCAGCAGAGCGAACAGACGCTAACCATTATCCTCAACAGCGACAAGAGCGTCGCCGTGGACCGGCTGGTGGCGGTGATGGACAACCTGCGGCAGGGCGGCTTTACCTCCGTCTCTATCACCACGCGGAAACAGTAATATGTATCTGCTCTATCGCTCTCGTCATCTGCTGGGCTGGCTGCCCGCCCTGGCGGCGGCAGGCTGGATGTTATGGATTAACCAGCAGGCCGCGCTGAAAGTGCAGCCGCGCTACGATGAATCAACCCTGGAAGTGGTGCTGGCGGAGCCGCCCGCGCCGGAGCCGCTGCCGGAAACCACGCCCGCCGCGCCGCCGGTTTCAGAACCCTTGCCTGAGCCTGAACCGCCGCCGGAGCCGCTGCCGGAGCCGACGCCGCCAGTACCGACGCCTGCGCCGGTCGAGGCCGCCAAACCGGCAGCCGCTCCCAGAGCAAGGCCTGAACCGCAGCCCAAACCGAAACCGCAGACGAAACCCAGGCCGCAGGCGCAGCCCAAAGCGAAAACGCGCGCTGAACCGACACCGACGCAGCCCATTGCCCGATCTGTCGCTCCGGCGGCGCCGCGCGCCGCGCCCGCCGTCAATCGCCCCGCCCCGGCCAACGCCGGCGCGCTGGAAAGCGGCTATTTGCAGGCGTTGCGCCGCGATCTGGAGCAGCGCAAGCGCTATCCCACCGGACGTCAGGCATCGCTTGAGCGCCCGGAAGGCAGCGTCGAGGTCTGGCTGGAGGTCGATCGCAGCGGCCAGATCACCGCTTCAGGCATCAGCGCTAAAGCGCGCAGCATGCTGCTGAACCGCGCCGCCGCCAGCACGCTGCAAAGCATTACCCAGCTTAAACCGTTCCCTGCGGAGGCCTTTGCCGGCCAGCAACGGAAACGCTTTACCGCCACCTTTAATTACCGGGCTCCGTGATGAGCCGGACACCCTCATAGCGCCACAGGAAGAAAAAAATGAAAACATTTACGCGTTCAGGAATCAGTCTTGCGGTTATCGCTGCGCTGCTGCCGGGCATGGCGCAGGCGGAAGAGAACACCGATGTCGGCACCATTGACGTACAGGGCGTCTCGCTGGGCGGCGGCATGATGGTACAGGAGGAGACGCCGAAGGCGCGCTCTACCGTCACCAAAGAGGCGATGGATAAGATGCCCTCCGCCGCCAACGCCATCGACAAGCTGAAATATACGCCGGGGCTGAACGTCAACAGCACTGACGCCAGCGGCCTGAGCGGCGTCGACTACACCATGCGCGGCATGAATTCCGATCAGATCGGCCTCTCGGCGGACGGCATTCCGATCAACGACTCCGGCAACTATGCGGTCTACCCTAACCTGCTGGGCGATGCGGAAAACCTGCAGGAGATTTTCGTCACCCAGGGCGCGTCGGAAGCGGACGGCCCGCATATCGGCTCCAGCGGCGGCAATATCGGCCTGGTAACGCGTCGCCCGGCAAAGGATTTCGGCGGCTTCGTCAAGCAGACGCTGGGCAGTAACGATCTGAGCAAAACCTTCGCCCGTTTAGAGACCGGCGACTATAACGGCTTCAGTAACTGGCTCTCTTATTCGCATACCGAAGCGAAAAAATGGCGCGGTGAAGGGCGGCTCTACTCCGACAAATTTGAGATGAACTCGCTGTTCGAGGCGGAAAACGGCAACAGTAGCAACCTGATCGTGAAATATAACCGTCAGGAGAACAGCAACTACAACTCTCTCAGCAAAGCGCAGTTTGAACGCGACGGTCGCGACGGTGATTTCCCCACCTCGCCGGAATATAACAGCCGCGGCCAGCTTAGCCGCTACTACAAGCTGAACCGCAACCCGTTTGAAAACCTGACCGTCAGCTTCAGCCAGAAACTGCAGCTGCGCGATAACCTGAGCTGGACCATTCAGCCTTACTACTACTGGGGCAACGGCGGCAGCTTCAGCAGCCAGAGCGCCTCTACCCTCTCCCCTGCTTCCGATCGCGCCGGGCAGTACGACCTGAGCAATCTGAGCAGCAACACCTACTATCGTCCGTCATGGACGCAGACCTGGCGGCCCGGCGTCACCACCAAACTGAAGTGGGACATTAACGAGCAGCACAGCCTCGATCTCGGCTACTGGTATGAGCGCGCGCGCCAGCTGCAAACTCAGCCCTTTATCACTATCAACCCGGACGGCAACCCGGCGGATCTGTGGGGCGAGCCGGGCGGATCGCATCAGGTGAAAGACGCCAACGGCAACAGGGTGCAGGGACGTAATCAGTACACGGTGACGCCGGCGCAAAAAATCTGGGCGCAGGATAGCTGGTATCTCACGCCCGACTGGACGCTGGTGGGCGGCCTCGCCTGGCAGCACGTTGAGCGTCGCGGCGAAAACAAAGGCAGCCTGACCAACAGCCCGGAAAACCGCCGCGCCAGCTACCATAAATTCCTGCCTAACGTCAGCGCCAGCTATCGTCTGAACCCGGAAAATCAGTTCTTCTACAGCCTGTCGCGCAATATGCGCACGCCGCCGAATTACGTGCTGTATAACGTCGGCGATTCGATCAGCACCAAACCGGAGCTGAGCTGGAACCATGAACTGGGCTGGCGCTTCCAGCGGGAAGATATGCTGCTGAGCGCCACGCTGTTCTATCTGCGTTACAGCGATCGTCAGGTCTCCACCACCAACCTCGCCGGCGACTTTGAAATGATGAACGTCGGCAAAGTCGAGAACCGCGGCATCGAGCTGGAGTGGAGCGGCCAGCTGCCCTACCACTTCAACTACTACGCCTCCTATACCTGGACCGAATCGGAGCAGAAAGAGGATGTCTCCTCTGAAGGTGTGCGGCTGCCCACCGCCGGCAAGCAGCTGCCTAACGTACCGAAAAACCTGCTTAACCTGACGCTTGGCTATGACGACGGCCTCTACTACGGCGGCCTGACCGGTAAATATGTCGGCGCCTTTTACGGTGATCTGACCAACGATGAGCAAGTCGGCGGCCGCACGCTGTTCGACGTCGCGGCGGGCGTGCATCTGCCGGTGGATAAGAAGATTGTGAAAAGCGCCGCGTTGCGCTTCGGCATCGACAACCTGTTCGACAAAGCGTACCTCACCTCGGCGCGCACCACGGTGTTTAACGCCGGCGCGCATAACGGGCTGGACGCCAGTACGCCCTATTACAACGTTGGCGAGGAGCGCACCTTCAGCGTCTCGCTGGAAGCCACCTTTTAATTAACCGGAGTTGACGCGATGAACGCCACCTTACTGCACGACATTATTTTCTGGATCATGTACTTTTCCCTCGCCGTGGCACTGGTGATCATCATTGAGCGCGCCATCAGCTTCGCCTGGACAACGCGCCAGGCGACGCAGCTGGAGCAGGCGCTGACGCCGCAGGTACGCCATATCGAAGCGCTGCCCGCCGAGCTGCTGCGCCGCCGCAGCCTGCCGCTCAGAACCATTCAGCCGATCCTGATGCAGAAAGATCGGCATAATGCGCAGACGCTGAATGACCTGGTCGATGCGCAGTATCTGTTGAGCAAGCCGCAGCTGACGCGCGGACTGTGGCTGCTGGAGACCATCGTCACCGCCGCGCCGCTGCTCGGGCTGCTCGGCACGGTGATGGGAATTATCGATACCTTTAAGGCGCTTTCCGCTTCCGGCGTCTCCGAGCCGAGCCTGGTATCGGCAGGAATGGGCACCGCGCTTTACGCTACCGGCCTCGGCATCGCCATCGCGCTGATAAGCCTGGTGGGCAATAATTATCTGCAAAGCCGCATGGAGCGCATCAGCGAGCTATTAAAAGTGCTACTGATCCGCGCGGCGGGCGCCGCGCTGCCGCACTCTGAACCGGCCGGCAGCTGGATGGAAAGCGGAGCGCAGCGCTATGCCTGACATATATCTCCACGGGCGGCGACATCGCCGTCTGTGGCAACTGCTATGGAGTAGTACCCTGTTGATAGTGAGTTACGGCGCCGACGCGCGCTTTGAAAGCGAAGGTTATGAGCTGGTCTACACCGCGCCGGTGGAGACGCAGCTGCAGGCAGACGATTTGCGCCGCAGCGACGAGGTGTGGCGCGACATGTTCGCCGCCGCGCATCAGCGCATCGATATCGCGCAGTTTTATGTGGCCAATCAGTCTGGATCGCGGCTGGACGCGGTGCTGCAGGCGCTACGCGCAGCGGGCGAACGCGGCGTGAAAATCCGCTTTTTAATGGAGGAAAAGGGGCTGCGCAACAGCACGCCGGAGACGCTGGCGCAGCTGAAAGCCATTCCTCATCTGGAACTGCGGCTGATGCCGTTTGGCCGCCTCAGCGGCGGCATTATTCACGCCAAATATTTTGTCATTGACGATCGGCAGGCGTTTGTTGGCAGCCAGAATTTCGACTGGCGCGCGCTGGAGCATATTCAGGAGACCGGGCTGCGCATCACGGATCCGCCGGTGGTGGCGCAGATCGCCGCGATCTTCGCCCAGGACTGGCAGGCACAGGCGCTGATCGCTGAAGATCGACCGGTGCCGACCATCGATCATCATGCGCAGCGGACGGACGCACGCAGCGGTAACTATCTGGTCGCCAGTCCGCGCGCCTGGAACCCGGTGGGGGTACTGGATTCGCAGGAGATGCTGCCGCAGCTGCTCGCTTCCGCCACCGACAGCGTGCGCGTGCAGGTAATGGATTACGCCCCGCTCTCCTGGGGGCCGCAGCGCAGCCGCCCTTTCTATCCGGTGATCGACAACGCCCTGCGCAGCGCGGCGGCGCGCGGCGTGCGCATCGAACTGATGGTTGCCGACTGGAATACCGGCCAGCCCGATATCAGCTGGCTGAAAAGCCTGGCGCTGGCGCCGAACGTCACCATTAAGGTGGTCACCATTCCGCAGGCCAGCAGCGGTTTTATTCCTTACGCCCGGGTGATCCACAGCAAGATCATGATCGTTGACGATCGGCTCGCCTGGGTCGGCACCAGCAACTGGCGCGGCGGCTATTTCGATAATTCGCGTAACCTGGAGCTGGTGCTGAATAACGAGCCGATGGCGCAGCGGCTTAACCAGCTTTATCAACAGTTGTGGAGCAGCCCCTACGCCGCGCCGCTGCGCATCGCTGACGACTATCCGCAGCCAGCGCCGGGCGGCGGGAAGCCGTCGCCCTCGCCGTAGCCCGCCACGTCAGGTTTTCGGCGCCTGGCGCGGCACCATCAGCGCAATCGCCAGGAAAGAGATCGCGCAGAACAGCACGTTAACCAGCAGGCCGGTGGTGGCGGCCACCGCCGCGCCCTGTGGCAGCATCGCCGCGTAGACGGAAGCGGAAATCGCAATACCGAAGGCGCCGCCCAGCGAGCTGGCCATTTTATAGATGCCGGACGCCACGCCGATTTTATCCTCCGGCGCGCTGGAGATGGCGGTATCGGTAGAGGGCGTGGCGTAAAAGCCCAACCCCAGCCCGAACAGGATATAGCCGATAAACACCGCCGCCAGATAAAGCCCGTCGGGCAGCAGCGTCAACGCCATCAGCGCCACGCCGAGACCGGTGATCGCCGTGCCCCACAGCATCGGCCTGCGCGCGCCAACCCTTTGCAGCAGCTTCTCCCCTACGCGGATCATGCTCAGCACCGCCACCAGATAGCCGATGGTCAACATGCCGGCGTGAAAGGCGCTGAAGCCCCGTCCCTGCTGCACATAGACGCTGGCGACGATCAACGTGCCGGCGACGGCGTTCAGCAGGAAATTAGAGAGCGTCGCGCCGCTGTAGGCACGCTGTTTAAACAGCGCGAAATCGATAAAGCTGGCGCTTTTTTTCCGCCGCGCGCCGGTGAAAAACAGCAGCGCCGCCAGCAGGCACACGCCGCCGGGGATCACGACCCAGCCGCTCAGCCAGCCGAACGCGCTGCCTTTGGTGATCGCCCAGTTCAGGCAGAGCAGCATCACCACAAAGGTAAACAGCCCAGGGTAGTCGAAGCGGTTTTTCTGGGTCGTGGGGACTTTGCTTTCCGGCGTGCCGCGGATCAGCGCCATTCCCGCCACGGCGCAGATAATCGACAGGATAAATACCCATTTCCAGCCGCAGTAAGTGGCGATCGCCCCGCCCGCCAGCGAACAGAGCCCGGAACCGCCCCAGGAGCCGATCGACCAGTAACTCAGCGCCCGCTGCCGCGCTTCATCCTGATAGTAGGCTTTAATCAGCGACAGCGTGGCGGGCATAATACAGGCGGCCGACAGCCCCTGAATAATGCGTCCCACGGCGAACAGCAGGGCATTTTGCGAAATGATCAGGCAGAGGCAGCCGATAATACTTAACAGCAGCCCCAGCTGGGTTATTTTCACCCGGCCGAAGCGGTCGGCGAAGCCGCCCGCCGCCACAATAAAGCAGCCGGAAAACAGCCCTGTCAGGCTTATGGCTAAATTAAGCGACGCCAGCGGCATCGCCACCTCCTGCTGAATAGCCGGCACAATATTCACCACCGACTGGGCAAAAAGCCAGAAGGTCAGCACCCCGGCAATAATCCCAAGGATCAGCCGGCCGCTTCCCTGCCAGGCGGCGGGCGCCGCAGCGTTGAGATCTGTAGAGGACATAATGACTCCCTTCATTGTTTATCGTCTGCGGCCAGCTATTTCCCGACGGCAGTGGGCTGTAGTAGCGCGCGTTACGCTCACGCTATTGCAAAAAGCGTTCGGCCAGGCGGCTGAAAAAGAGGGCGCCGGGCGCGATCAGCTCATCGTTAAAGTCGTAGCCGGGATGATGCACCATGCAGCGATCCGGCTCGTCCCCGGCACCGAGAAACAGGTAGCCGCCGCGCGGATTCTGCTCCAGCATAAAGGCGAAATCTTCACTGCCCATCACCGGCGCGGCATCGGTGCAAATCATCTCCTCGTCCACCAGCTCGCGCGCCACCCCGACGGCGAACGCCGTGGCGTCGGCATCGTTGATCAGCGCCGGGCAGCCGTTGATATGCTCGATGCGCACCCCGGCGCCGAAGCTCTGCGCCTGGCCCTGAGCGATCTCCTGAATACGCTGCAGCAGATGCTGGCGCACGCTGTTATCCAGCGCGCGCACGCTCAGCTTTAACAGCGCGCTGGCGTTAATGATGTTAGGCGCCTCGCCGGAGCAGAGGCTGCCGACCGTAACGACGGCCCGATCGAAGGGGGAAACGTTGCGTGCAACGATGGTCTGCAGCGCCAGCACAATCTGGCAGGCCACCAGCGTGGCGTCGGTGGTTTTTTCCGGGAAGGCGCCGTGGCCGCCCTTGCCGATCACTTCAATATGCAGCGTATCGGCGGAGGCGAGCATAGCGCCGGTGCGGGTATGAAAATGCCCTTTTTTAATCCCGGGCATATTGTGCAGCGCGTAGATGGCGTCGCAGGGGAACTGGCGGAACAGCCCATCCTCCAGCATCATGCGGCCGCCGTAGAGCAGCTCCTCGCCCGGCTGAAAGATCAGATGCAGCGTGCCCCTGAAGCGGCGGCTGCGCGCCAGGTATTCGGCGGCGCAGAGCAGCGTGGCGGTATGGCCGTCGTGCCCGCAGCCGTGAAAGCGGTTCTCTGTGATGCTGCGCCACGGCTTGTCGTTCTGCTCGCGCATCGGCAGCGCATCCATATCGGCACGCAGCCCCAGCGTCTTTCCGCCGCTGCCAACGCGCAGCGTGCCGACCACGCCCGTTTTCGCCATGCCGCGATGCACTTCATAACCCCATGAGCGCAGCCTGTCGACGATAATATTACTGGTGCGCGTCTCTTCAAGGCCTAATTCGGGATGCTGATGCAGGTCGCGGCGCAGGGCAATAAACTCATCCTGGCTATGCATAATATGATGATATATCTGTTCCATGATTTTCTCCGCGCGCTATTTTAAAGAAGGGGTAATAGGGATTTTTACGCCGAATCACGGAAATAAAATGCGCGGATATTCACATAAAGCAGAAATAAAATTCGCAGTTAACTTTTGCGTTAATATATTATTAAACCGAATAACGCGATCAATTAAATAAATAATAATGATTAATTAAGCAAATTAAAATAACGCATTAACCGCCCCCCCTTTAAAAGATCGCGTTAAATAATACGCTACTATTATAACGCCGCGCACTTTCAACGTATCAATAGCAAAATAAACAAGGCAGAAGGGTTTCAACAACAATAATGCGCATTGCGCATAGCGCGGGGACGCTTGCGTCCCCGCCGGGGCTGCACATCAGCCCTGTTTATCTTCGGTACGCAGATCGAAATCCGAGGCGTCGTGACGTTCGCGCAGCTGCTGTGACGGCTCGCCCCAGGTGCGGTTAACGATGCGGCCGCGCTTCACTGCCGGACGCTCGCCGATCTCTTTCGCCCAGCGCTGTAAATTGCTGTAGGTGCCCACGTCAAGGAACTCCGCCGCATCATACAGGCCGCCCTGGACCAGCACGCCATACCACGGCCAGATCGCCATATCGGCGATGGTATATTCGTCGCCGGCGATATAGCGATGCTCCGCCAGCTGGCGATCCAGCACGTCCAGCTGACGTTTCGCCTCCATCGCAAAGCGGTTGATGGCGTATTCGATTTTTTCCGGCGCGTAGTGGTAAAAATGGCCGAAGCCGCCGCCGACAAACGGCGCCGAACCCTGCAGCCAGAACAGCCAGTTCAACGCTTCGGTGCGCGCGGCGCGATCCTGCGGCAGGAAGTGACCAAACTTCTCCGCCAGGTAAAGCAGGATGGCGCCCGATTCAAACACCCGCACCGCCGGGCTTACCGCGTTATCGAGCAGCGCCGGGATTTTGGAGTTGGGGTTGACGTCGACAAAACCGCTGGAGAACTGATCGCCCTCGCTGATGCGGATCAGGTGCGCATCATACTCCGCGCCGCTGATGCCCAGCGCCAGCAGCTCCTCCAGCAGGATAGTCACCTTCTGGCCGTTTGGCGTGCCCATAGAGTAGAGCTGCAGCGGATGCTTACCGACCGGCAGCGCCATCTCATGGGTAGCGCCCGCGATGGGACGGTTGATTTTCGACCAGCTGCCGGCGCCCTGCTGATCCCACTTCCAGACCTTCGGCGGCTGATAATTGTTCTCTGACATGATGTGGTGTCCTTTATAAAGTGATGAAGCGACGCGGGTCGTGCTGCTATCGAGTGTAGCAGTTGGCCTGTAACAAACTTAACCCTGCTGGCTCTGCCAGCGTCATAACGACACTGTACTGTCATTTTGACGCGCAGCGCGCCTGTCAAAAAGACAGCCGGCGCTTTTTTTAGCGATAATTATCATTTACTTAAAGATGGCATACGGCTTGCATTACCCCAGGCAGAGACCTTTTTCCTTGGTACCCAACCGTTAAGGAGCCGCTATGCCCTGGTATGATGACTTACAATGTCAGGTAGAGAAGTGTGTCAGCTGTGAGAATGGGCCATTGATGAGCGAGCTGATGGCTGAGATCGGCGTGGATGCGCTGGTCGCCCGCAGCGCGCGACCCGGCCTGTCGCGCCGCGCTGCCGGAAACATCTTCAGCCGTTTACGCCATCTTTTATTCCGTACCTCGCCTTAGGGAAGCTGCTGCTCCCGCCACGCAAAAGGATAACGAATGAAAATCGTCGCCGTTGAAGCCAATATCGCCGCCGGCAAAAGCACCCTGGTCGGGCCGCTGGCGCAACAGCTGACGGCGCTGACCGGCGAAACGTGGCGGCTGATGGTAGAGCCGGTGGATGCCGATCCGCAGTTTCTGACTCTGCTACAGGATTTTACCGCCCGCCCCGATGACGCCGATGCGCGCATTCGCTTTCAGCTTTATATCACCCGTATGCGTCAGCGGCTGCTGCAACAGCTGCCTGACGGCAACTATGTGATTGAACGCTCGCTTTACAGCGACGTGGTGTTCTGCCAGACCAATTTTCTGCAAACCGAGCGCCCCGACGCCCGCTATATGGATTACTACTACCAGATTAAAGCGTGTTTTAACGATTACCCGCCGATCGACGTGGTGTTGTATATCGACCGTTGCCCGCAGGCATGCTTTGAGAGCTGTATGCAGCGCGCCCGCCCCGGCGAGACCGCCTATACGCTCGACTATTTTCTCGATCTGAAACGCTTTCATGATGCCTGCCTGCCGCAGCTGGTGCGCCACTACCCTGCCCGCCTGATGGTCTGGCCGGTGGCATCAGGCTTTGCCGATGCCGCAGCGCTGGCCGCTCACCTGATACAGCAGACCGGCTGGGGCGCCGCTTAAGCGCCCCGGCCGGTCTGTTTAAGAAAATTCTCAGGAAAAAGTTACCACTACCCACACAGTGCCTAAGGTTTATAGTGTCGTACCGGTAACGATCTGACGTTTATCAACAGCGATATTTTCACCTGAAAAGGATGCGTAATTACTCGTTAGTTTCAGGAAAACGCTTTGCATAACGCCTTTGCCGAATCATCAAAAGGCTATTCATACCCAACACGCTTTTCCTGCGTAATAAAAAATGCGCAGGGAACGGGCTGTTATTATTTAAATGATGAATGTACGTTATGTCAGTTTTTAATACCCGCAGGAAAAACGTTTCCGTTCAGGTGGCACTGGCGCTGCTGCCGGTTTCCGTCTGTGCGGCTGACCTGAATATCGCCGACGGCGAGAACCTTTCCGCTCTTCTGGCGGATAACCGTCCCGGCGCCGCGTCAGCGCCAACCATTAAATTCAGCAATGATAATATTATCGTTAACGGCAGCGTTAATATCGACAGCGGTAATATTACCGCCGCGCAGGCTGAATATATTGTGCATGCTTACGGGCGCAGCATCGATTTAGGTCAGGGAACTTATATTACCTCCGGAAATAGCGCTAATATCCTGGCGGCCGGCGCTTCGGCTGATACTTCTCCGGCAGCGGCGGCACAGGCCGCCGGTCATCAAGCAGATGGCGAATAGCGAGAATGGGGTGACGCCAGAGCATACGCGGCCCCGCCCAGCGCATGATTTGCTTCATCTCTTCGCGCTTTGCCGGCTGATAGCAGTGGATTGGGCACTGCTTACAGGCGGGCTTCTCTTCGCCGAAGGCGCAGCGGTCAAGGCGCTTGAGCGCATAGCGGTGCAGCGCCTGATATCTCTCCGTATCGGGCGACGCCTGCGGGCAGCCTGACGCATACAGATCGATCATTTTAGCGATGGTGTGCTTTTCTCGCTGGATACGTTTTCCTGACATAACGAAGCGCCTGATAGTTGAAGCGGAAAGAGATAACCCAGCGGATCGCGCTTCCGCCCGGCGGCGCTTTTTTACCCGAAACGGGCGCAGAAGGTGTTAACCAGGATCAAGACAGGTGGGTTATGCCGTGAGAAAAGGGATGACGAACCGGGAGAGCAACGCTGCCAGCCTGCAGGCCGGATCCGCGTGAGGCGCAGGGCTTCCCGGGCATCAGCCGGGGCGGAAAGCGGATTGCGGATGCCGCTTGAAGTCGCCTGACAAACGGGCTAGCCTGCTTGAATTACATCTAATCGCAGCTTTATAACAGGTAACCCCGGCAATGGCTCTGATCCCTAAAAACTACACGCGGCTGGAAAGCGGCTACCGTGAGAAAGCATTAAAAATCTATCCGTGGGTATGCGGACGCTGCTCGCGAGAGTTTGTCTATTCAAACCTGCGCGAATTAACCGTCCACCATATCGATCACGACCATACCAACAACCCGGAAGATGGCAGCAACTGGGAGTTACTCTGTCTCTATTGTCACGACCACGAACACTCAAAGTACACGGAAGCCGATCAGTACGGCACGAATGTTGTGGCGGGGGAAGACGCGCAGAAGGATATTGCCGCGGCCACCTATAATCCGTTTGCCGATTTGAAGGCGATGCTCAAAAAGTAAGGGAACGAAAGCGCCGCCGCTGGCCCCGGAGGGGTGAGCCGCTGGCGGCGAATCATCGAACGCAGTTCGATGGAGAGTCCGGTCCCGGAAAAGCAAAAACCCAGCCATAAGGCTGGGTTCTCTGAATAAATGGTGCCCGGACTCGGAATCGAACCAAGGACACGGGGATTTTCAATCCCCTGCTCTACCGACTGAGCTATCCGGGCAACGGGGCGCATTAAACCGTAAAGCCGCGATGTCGTCAAATGCTTTTCATCGAATTTTAACTGATTGCGCTCTTTTGCAGCAATCGGCAAAACCATCGCCAAAAAGCCCTTTTCCGTCCTCTGCGCGCTTAACTTTTAAACAGCCAGGTCGATAACCATGGTGAAACCCTCATAACACAATAAAGGTTCGTCATGTTTCGTTCTATTGCATCAGGATTAGCTTCACGCTTCACTTTACGGCAAGGCCTCGACGCTTCCGCCACGGTGGGCGCGCTTAACAAGGCGATCGCCATGATCGCCTTTACCCCAGAGGGGATCATCCTTAGCGCCAACGATCTGTTTCTCAGCCGTATGGGTTACCGCCTGGATGAAATTCAGGGGCAGCATCATCGTATGTTCTGTCCGGCGGAACTGGTCAACTCCCCCAAATATCAGGCCTTCTGGCAGCGCCTGGAGCGCGGCGAAAGCTTCAGCAATAAATTTCTGCGGCTGGATAAACAGGGGCGTCCGGTCTGGCTTGAGGCGAACTACGTGCCGGTGCGCAACCGCAGCGGCAAGGTGATCAAAATCATCAAGCTGGCATCGGATATCACCGTACATGTCCTTGATGCGCAAGAGCAACGCGCCATGACTAACGCCATCGACCGTTCGATGGCGGTGATCAGCTTTAACCCGCAGGGCGAAGTGCTGAAAGCGAACGCCAACTTCCTGAAAGCCACCGGCTATCGCGAAGAGGAGATTATCGGCCAGCATCACCGTATGTTCTGCACGCCTGAAATGCGCAGCAGCCAGGAATATCGAACGTTCTGGCAAAAGCTTAACCAGGGCGATTTCGTCTCCGGCCAGTTTCATCGCATCGATAAACAGGGCCGTACGCTCTGGCTGCGCGCCACCTATAATCCGGTGTTCGACGAAGAAGGCCAGCTCTATAAGATTGTGAAATTCGCCGCCAACGTTACCGGCCAGGTAGAGAAAAACCAGCAGGAGCGGGAAGCGGCGCAGCAGGCGTATCAAACCGCGCTGCATACGGATGAAAGCACCCGCGTTGGCGCCGGCGTGGTGGATGAGAGCGTGCTGAACATCAATGCGCTGGCGGGCGAGCTGCACGATATCTCCGGCGACGTCTCCAGCCTCAGCGCCCAGTCCGATCAGATCGGGCAGATTGTCGAAACCATCCGCAATATCGCCAGCCAGACCAACCTGCTGGCGCTGAACGCGGCGATCGAAGCAGCGCGCGCCGGCGCGCATGGACGTAGCTTCGCGGTGGTCGCCAACGAGGTGCGCTCGCTGGCGGCCAACATCAACCGCGCCACCAGCGAGATCGAAAAGATGGTGCGTGATAACCACCAGCTGGCGGGCAAAGCGCTGAGCGGCATCGAAAGCAACCTGCAGCGCGCCGACCGCGGCGTGGCGCTGGCGCAGAAGGCGGGCGAGCTGATTGCCGAAATTCGCGGAAGCGCCAGCGAAGTCGTAAACGCCATCAGCCATGTAACGCGTACGCTGGAAGAAGAGTAGCCGCGCCAGCCCTAGCCCGCTTGCCCATTTTCCTGCCCGGCGGGCAGGAAAATGTGGTCCAGAATATTGCGCACCACCGGCGCCGCCACCACTCCTTCGCCGCCGCCGTTCTCCAGGATCACCGCAATCGCCACGCGCGGCTGTTGATAAGGGGCAAAAGCGGTGTAAAACACATGGTCGCGCAGCCGCACCGGGATCATCTTCGCATTGTAGGTCTGGTTCTGCTTCAGGCTGAAAACCTGTGAGGTACCGCTTTTCGCCGCAATGCCGTAAGGCGCGGTATGGAAATATTTATAGCCGGTGCCGTTCGGCGCGTTGGCCATACCGAACATCGCCCGGCGCACCAGCGCCCAGTAAGGCGAATGCGCATCGGCAATCTGCGCCGGCGGCGCGGCCGGCCGCCAGCGGGTGATCTGCCTGCCCTTGCGGGTGGCGTAGAGCAGATGCGGCGTCACCACCCGTCCGTTGTTAATCAACACGTCCAGCGCCTTCACCATCTGGATCGGTGTGGCGATCCAGTAACCCTGGCCAATACCGACCGACACCGTATCGCCCTGATACCAGGCGCGCTTATGCACCCGCTGCTTCCAGGCGCGATCGGGCAGCAGGCCGCTGTACTCCTCTTTCAGATCGATGCCGGTGGATTTGCCGTAGCCGAACTGGCTCAGCATCTGATGGATGCGATCGATACCCATCTCCCACGCCACCTGGTAGAAAAAGGTATCGGCCGACTCCTCGATGGCTTTGGTGACATCAAGCATGCCGTGGCCGCTTTTCTTCCAGTCGCGGTAGCGCCGCTGAGTGCCCGGCAGCGTCCAGCTCGGCGCGCCGTAAAAGGTGGTATGCGGCGTGATCACGCCGCTCAGCAGCGCCGACATCGCCATATAGGGCTTCACCGTCGAGGCGGGCGGGTAAAGCCCCTGAGTAACGCGATTGATGAGCGGCAGCGCGCTATCCTTTAGCAGCTGCTGATAGGCGCGGTAGCTGATGCCCTTTACAAAGGGGTTGGGATCGTAGCTCGGGCTGGAGACCATCGCCAGCACCGAACCGTCGCGCGGATCTTCCACCAGCACCGCCGCGCGCTGGCCGCCGAGCTGGCTTTCCACATACTGCTGCAGATGCAGGTCGAGCGTCAGGTAGAGATTTTTTCCGGCCACCGGCGGCACCTCTTTCAGCACCCGCACAATACGGCCGTGATTATCGACTTCCACCTCCTGATAGCCGGTTTTGCCATGTAGCTGCGCTTCGTAGTAGCGTTCGATGCCCTGCTTGCCGATGTTATGGTCGGCGGCGTAGTTTTCCGCCACGCCCGCTGCGTTAAGGCGCTGATAGTCGCGATCGTTGATTTTGGAGACGTAGCCGACCACGTGCGCCAGCGCCGCGCCGTAGGGATATTGCCGGTCCTGGTAAGAATCGATCTGCACGCCATCAAAGCGATACTGATTTACCGCGAAGCGCGCCACCTGCTGCTCGCTCAGTTCGGTCTTCAGCACTACCGGCCGGTAGCGGCTGCTCTGGCGCAGCGCCTGGCGGAAAGCCGTCGCCTCCTCCGGCGTCAGGTCAACAATCGGCGTTAACGCCTGCAGCAGCGCCGCCATATCTTTTACCTTGTAGGGCATCACGGTAATGTCATACCAGGTGATGTTTTTCACCAGCGCAATGCCGTTGCGATCGTAGATCATGCCGCGCCGCGGAGCGATGGGGATCATTTTGATGTCGTTGCCGTCGGATCGGGTTTGGTAGTACTGATGCTGCTGCACCTGTACATGCCAGAGGTTAACGACCAACAGGGCGAAACAGAGCGCCACCAGGCCAAAGGCGGCCAGCGCGCGCTGGCGAAACAGCCTCTCTTCAGCGGCGAAATCACGAATATTCATTCAGTAAAGGATAATTCTACGCATTCTCATTTTGCCGTTCATGATAAAGCGCCTCCCTGCGCGCACTAGCGGAAAGATGCGTATGGGCGGGGAAAAGTGTGACATTTAGTGATGATGTAACAAAACACCCGCTGAAAGCAGTTAATGCGCCTTCAGCAGACGCAAATACGGGTGAAAATGCGAGTTAGTCGTATTCAGTTATCGAATTAATTATCTTTAAAATCAAAATATTAAAAACGGAAAAAGCGTAAAAAAAGCGTTTTGCTTTACGCCGCTTTGCTGCATAATTCGCCAAATCACTTTTGCCTGCCACCCTTCAAGGAATCGCTATGCTGACCAATGAAATGACCGCGCGTTTGAATGACCAGCTCAACCTCGAGTTCTATTCCGCCAACCTCTATCTGCAGATGAGCGCCTGGTGCAGCGACAAAGGCTTTGAAGGCGCGGCGGCGTTTTTAAAATCCCATTCGCGCGAAGAGATGGAGCATATGCAGCGGCTGTTTGACTACCTCAGCGATACGGGCGCCATGCCGGTGCTGGGCAGCATCGCCGCGCCGCCGGTCTCTTTTATCTCGCTGGCGGATCTCTTTCAGCAAACCTATGAGCATGAGCAGTTGATCACCCGCAAAATCAATGAGCTGGCGCACGCGGCGATGACCAGTCAGGACTACTCGACCTTCCACTTCCTGCAGTGGTACGTGGCCGAGCAGCATGAAGAAGAGAAGCTGTTTAAATCGGTGCTGGATAAGCTGGCGCTGGTGGGCGACAGCGGCAAGAGCCTGTTCTTTGTCGATAAAGATCTGGCGCAGATGAATGGCGAAAGCCACGGCCCGGCGGCCTGATAACAGCCCGCCCCGGCGCGCAACAGCCCGCCGGGGCGAAGGTTTACAGCATGGTCAGCCGCAGCTCAGAGGGTTGCGGCCGGCCGAAGAAATAGCCCTGGAACAGCGTACATCCCTCCTCCTTCAGCTTGTCGAACTGCTCGCGGCTTTCTACCCCTTCGGCGGTGATCTGAATATCCAGACTGCGGCTCATGCCGGTAATGGCGCGAATGATCGCCAGCGCTTCCCGGCTGTCGCTCATATCACTGATAAACGACTTATCGATTTTAATCTTATCGAACGGGAAGGATCGCAAATAGCTGAGCGATGAGTAGCCGGTGCCGAAATCATCCAGCGCGATCAGTACTCCCAGCGCCTTGAGGTTTTGCAGCGTGCGGATATTACCCAGCGTATCGTCAAGCAGCACCGATTCGGTGATCTCCATCTCCAGCCGCCACGGCTCCAGCCCTGACTCGCGCAGCGCCCCTTCCACCGTGGAGATCAGCGCGCTGTTTTTGAACTGCACCGGCGACAGGTTGACCGACACCGTCTGGCCGCCCGGCCAGTTCTTCGCTTCGCGGCACGCCTCATACAGCGCCCAGGCGCCGAGGCTATGGATCAGCCCGGTCTCTTCGGCGATGGCGATAAACTCGCCCGGCATAATCAGCCCCTTCGCCGGATGGTGCCAGCGCATCAGCGCCTCATAGCCGATAATGGTTTTCTGCTCGCTGTTGGTGATCGGCTGATAATAGAGCCGCAGCTGATTTTCAGTGATCGCCTCGCGCAGGTCATTCTCCATGCTGCGGCGGGTACGCGCCTGGGCATCCATCTCCAGTGTGAAGTATTCATAGCGGTTGCGTCCGTTGCGCTTCGCCTCGTAGAGCGCCATATCGGCACAGCGCAGCAGCTGCTCCGGCGAGGAAAGCTCGGCGTCGGCGAAGGCGATACCGATACTCATGCCGACCGACAGGTTATGTCCTTCGACATTGACCGGCGGCAGCACGATATCGATCAGTCGCTGCGCCACCATGCTCGCTTCCTGCCGGTTGTTAAGGCCGGGCAGCACGATGGCGAACTCATCGCCGCCAATGCGCGCCAGCGTATCCTGCTCACGCAGCACCGCACGCAGCCGTTTAGCGATGGCGCGCAGCAGCTCGTCGCCCATCTGATGGCCCAGCGCGTCGTTAACGTTTTTAAAATTATCCAGATCGAGACAGAGCGCCGCGGTTTGCCGTTCGTGCAGCGCATCGTGACGCAGCGCGTCGCTCAGCCGCTGGCGGAACAGAATGCGGTTAGGCAGGCTGGTCAAATGATCGTGATGGGCCATATGGTGAATGCGCGCGTCGGCGGCGCGCTGATCGGTGACGTCGTCCACGATCAGCATCACATATTGCGTACGCGCGTCGCCGCCGCGCACCGTCGCCGCGCGGGTATGCAGAATGCGCTCGCCGCCGGCGGTCATCAGCTGCCGTTCGCTCTGATGGATGCCTTCGTTGCGCAGCGCCGCATCGGCCAGCGCGTTGAAATAGTCGCTCAGTTCCGGCGGCATAAACTCATGCGGCTTTTTGCCGTGGATGCTGTTTTTTTCCATGCCGAACATCTGCTCGGCTTTGCGGTTCGCCAGCAGAACTTCGCGCGAAACGGCATCTTCCACCAGCACGCAGGAGGGAATGCTGGTGATAATGGTATCGAGAAAGCGCGACATAGAGGTCATGCGCTCGCTCTGCGCCTCCGCCAGATCTTTGGCGCGCAGGATCTGCTGTTCATACTCGCGCCGTTCAGTCACGTCGCGGGTGATTTTGGCGAAGCCGATCAGTCTGCCGCTCTCGTCGCGAATGGCGTCGATCACCACGTGCGCCCAGAAAGCGCTGCCATCCTTGCGGTAGCGCCAGCCCTGATCTTCAAAGCGGCCGGTTCTGCGCGCGATATTCAGGTTAACGTCGGGGATTTTGCTCTGCCGCTCCTGCGCGCTGTAAAACAGCGAGAAATGCTGGCCGATAATTTCGCTGGTCGCGTAGCCCTTGGCACGCTGGGCGCCGGTGTTCCAGTTGACCACATGGCCGCCGGGATCAAGCATATAGATGGCGTAGTCGGTGACGCTCTCCACCAGCAGGCGGAAGCGATCTTCCTGAGCGCGCTTTTCACGCTGCATTTCGCGCTGTTCGGTGCAGTCGCGGGTAATTTTCGCATAGCCGAGCAGCACGCCGTTATCGTCAAGGATGGCATCGATCACCACATGCGCCCAGAAGGCGCTGCCATCCTTGCGGTAGCGCCAGCCTTGATCCTCAAAGCGGCCGGTGCGAAAAGCGATCTGCAGGTTTTTTTCCGGAATGTAGGCCATGCGCTCTTGCAGGCTGTAGAAGGTGGAGAAGTGCTTCCCGACAATCTCTTCAGCCGTATAGCCTTTGGCGCGCTGGGCGCCGCTGTTCCAGTTCACCACCATGCCGTCGGTATCAAGCATGTAGATAGCGTAGTCGGTGACCCCTTCGACCAGCAGGCGGAACTTCTGCTCCTGCTCGCGCTCCTGGCGCAGCAGCGCCTGCTGTTCAGTGCAGTCGCGGGTGATTACCGCGAAGCCCAGCATGCCGCCCTGATCCTCATAGATCGGATCGATCACCACCAGCGCCCAGTAGGCGCTGCCATCCTTACGGTAGCGCCAGCCTTCCATTTCGAAGCGGCCATCACGCTGGGCGACCGCGAGGTTATTGAGCGCGACGCCTTTGGCCCGCTCGCTTTCGCTGTAGAACACGGCGATGTTCTGGCCGACGATCTCTTCCGGCAGGTAACCGGTGACCCGCTCGGCGCCCGAGTTCCAGTTCGCGATGGTGCCGTCGGGGTGGATCATATAAATGGCGTAATCGACTACGCTCTGGACCAGTAGCCGATAATATTTATCTGAATTTTCGTTCATCATGTTGCCCGATTGCTGCCCAAACAGGCGTCTGGGTTGGTTGGACATGGCAATGTAGTGCGTCTGGCGGGTCAGCGCTACGCTAAAGAAAAATTAATCTGTCCGCCCCGACGGATCCCGGCTGGCGGATTCTTTCCATGCATATCGGCAAGGGTGACAAATTTTTCAGCGCTTTACAGGTGAAATGATCTTAACAAAATGACTTAACCCAGATAGCGGGCAGGGTTTTAGCGCCGCAATGGCCAGGATACGGGCGTCTCTTTTTCTACACGGGAAATCAAAAACGCTGTGCGTTAAACAGGTTATGCTTCCCCGCACGGCTTAACGGGTTTATCAGAGAGGGATGCGCATGAAAATCGACGCTGACATTAGCTTTCGCAAGCTGGAAATTTTTATCGCCTTTATGGCCAGCGGCAATATCGCCCGCGCCGCCGAACAGCTGAGCCTGAGCAACGTCAGCGTACATCGCGCCCTGCATACCCTTGAAGAGAACGTGCGCTGCCCGCTGTTTATTCATCAGGGACGCAGCCTGAAACCGCTGCCCGCCGCACATACCCTGCTGGAGTATGCGCTGGACGCGGTGGACGTGATGGCGAAAGGCATTACCGAAGCGCGCAATAAGGCGGGGCTGGGACAGAAGCGGATGCGCATCGGCACGCTCTATTCGCTGACGCTGGAGACCGTGCCGCGCCTGATCATGGGCATGAAGCTGCGCCGTCCCGATCTGGAGCTGGATTTAACCATGGGATCGAACCAGCTGCTGCTGGAGAAGCTGCAGCAGGGCGAGCTGGACGCCATTCTGCTTTCGATTACCGATAGCCAGATTGACCGGCGGCGGCATGAGGTGTTGCCGTTATTCGAGGACAATATTTTTATGGCGGCGCCGGCGGATGCGCAGCTGGGCGACGGGCCGTGCGCCGATCTGCGCGATTATCGCCAGCAAAAATTCGTCTCGCTGGCGGAGGGGTTCGCCACCTTTCATGGCTTTCAGGAGGCGTTCGGCATCGCCGGGTTCGACGCCAATATTGTGATGCGAGTGAACGATATCTTCTCAATGCTGAGCCTGGTGCAGGCGGGCGTCGGCTATGCGCTGGTGCCCGGCCGGATGCGCCGCATCTATGAAAACAGCCTGCAGCTGCGCCCGCTGGCGGAGCCTTACCAGATGCGCCAGCTGATCGCCATCGTCTTCGATCGCAACCGCGAACACGATCCCAACCTGCTGGCGCTGGTAGCGGAAGGCCGCATGTACGCGCGCGAAATCGCTCTCAGCGTTGGGAGCGCGCCTGCTGCGCCAGCTTAAGCGCCAGCGCGATGCCAGACTGATCCAGCGACAGCGCATCGCCGCGCGTCAGCGGCGCGCGCGCCAGGCCGGTCAGCACCGCGCCGGGCGGCATCTCCAGCGCCAGGCCGACATCACGTTCGCTGGCCGCCTCCATCGCCTCGTGCCAGCGTACGGTGCGCGCCATATTCATTGCCAGATCGTCAGCAATCTGTTCCGGCTGCCACAGCTGGCGCGCGCTGCTGCCGCTGAGGTAGGCGTAGCGCGGGCGCGTCAGCGTAACATCGGCGAACGCCTGCGCCAGCCGCCGCGCCGGCGCGTCCAGCAACGCGCAGTGGGAGGGCACGCTGACCGCCAGACGATGCACCTTCTGCGCGCCATGCGCTACCGCGCGCTGCCCCGCCTGCTGCATCGCCTCTTCGCTGCCGGCGATCACCATCTGCTGCGCGGCGTTAATATTCGCCAGGTAGCAGTCGCCCAGCAGCGGCTCGATTTCGCTTTGCGTCAGGCCGGTGATCGCCGTCAGGCCGTAGCCTGACGGATAAGCCTGCTCCATCAGTTCACCGCGCAGCGCCACCAGCCGCAGCGCATCGGCGAAAGGCAACGCGCCTGCCGCCACCGCCGCCGGAAACGCGCCGATCGACAGACCGCTGACGATATCCGGCTGCAGCCCCTGGCGCGCCAGCTCGCGCGTCCAGCCGACGCCGGATATCAGCAAACAGAGCTGCACCGCGCGGGTGTGGCGCAGCGCTTCAGCGCTATCCAGCTGCGTAACATCTTCTTTCAGCGCCTCGCTCGCCTCCGCCAGCAGGGCGTCGCCATCCGGCAGCCCCTGCAGCATGCCGGGACGCTGCGGTCCCTGGCCGGGAAACATAAACATCACTTTCATTAGCCTAAACCTCCATTTCGGCCCGCCAGGGATCGCTGACCAGCTGCGGCCCCCGGTTGGTTTTCAGCAGCGCCCTGCCGTCGCGCAGCCACTCGCTGAGGGCAAAAGCGCCGCAGGGCGTCTCCACCTGCGTATCCGCGCGGCACGGCAGGCGGCTCACCTGTCGCTGCCAGCTGGCAAACGCCTCCGGTGCCAGCGGCTGCGGGGCACGGATCAGCAGATCGAGATCGCTGCCGCTGTGCAGCACCGGCACCTCGGTCGCCAGCGCGTAGCCGCAGCTGCCGGTAATGCCCCACTGCCACGGCCAGCGCTGCTGCGCCAGCAGGATCGCCGCCTGCACCGGCGGCTGCGAGACGAAGATCGAACGCAGCAGCAGCCCGATGTCCGCCAGCGACTCCGGCGTGACGCGGCGCGTAATCGCCGCCGCGTCCAGCCAGGCGGCGGCGCGCCGCTCGCGTCCCATGCCGCGAATGCCGACGGCGATCAGTCCCGCCGGGTGGCTATCACGCCGCACGACCAGCGGCAGCACGGGCCGCCACTGCTGCGCCACCCAGTCGGGCAGATTGCCCTGCAGCGCCTGGGGATCGTTCAGCCAGATTAAGTCATGGGGACGCGGCGACATGTTACATTCCTGCGGTTAAAGAGATAAATAACGGTAAGGTGACGATACATAGCACCGAGCTTATCAGCAAGGTCGCTTCCGCATCGGGCGACTGCACGCCGAAACGGTTGCCGAACACCACGCCGAAGAAGCCAGCGGAGAGCGCCACCATCAGAATCGCGGTGATCGCCAGCGAACCGTGCAGCCCTAACGCCAGCACCAGCCCCCAGGCAATCAGCGGCTGGATCAGCAGCTTGGTGACGCTGGAGAGCGCGACCGCGCCGTTCAGCTTCAGCTGACGCGCCGACAGGATCAGGCCGGTAAGGAACAGGGCGGCGGCGGTAGCGGCCAGGCCCAGCGGTTTAATCGCCGTCAGCACCAGATCGGGCATAGAGATACCCAGCGCGGACAGTACCACCCCCAGCAGCGGCCCCCAGACGATCGGTTTTTTCACCGAGCGCCACATCAGCACCGGCAGCATGGTCAGGGACGATCCCTGTACGGCGCCCGTTTCGCGCGCTTTTTCACGTTCGAGGATCAGCAGGCAGAACGGGGTCATCAGCACCGAGCCGCAGGCGATAGAGACCGCCACCGAGAGCGAAGTGCCGCCGTTTTCGCCCAGCACGCTGCCGAGGATCGGCAGGCCGAGCGCGGCGTAGTTCGGCAGCGCCACCGTCAGGGTCAGCACTGCGGCGTCCTGCGGCGACTTATGAAACACTTTGATGCAGAGAAAATAGATGGCCGCGTAGGCGATCCACATCGCCAGCGTCAGCACCACCACCAGCGGCATCTGTTCGACAATGCCGCTCCAGGGCGTCTGAACGGTGGCGCTGAACAGCACGGCCGGCAGGGCAAAATCCATGACGAAGATATTGAGTAAAGCGACGTTCTTGTTATCCACCATTTTCGCCTTGCCGGCCATAAAGCCCAGCAGCATGATGACGAAAATCGGGGCGAGCGCGTGAAGAATAATGTAAGTCATAGGTCACCTGTAAATATGAGTTAAATGTTGGCACAGGTGCGATGGTTTATTTTTTTACAGGCTGTTTTTATGGATGGGCAACGGGTGCCCATCACGATCCACCTGGCAGGTTTGTCTTAACAGGGATTACCAGAGTGCGCGCATGCGTTCGCGCACTAATGACGAGCTGCGGCGGTTCTCGCCGCGCAGGCGATGTTGCAGGCTGGGGTCGCCGTTGCGGGCATCTTCGATGGCGCGGATCAGCGCCTCCGTCACCTGCTGTTTCGCCTGATCGTCAGGCGCGTCAGGCCTGGCGATATTTAGCAGCTCATCCAGCAAGCCCAGCGTCTGGTAGTTTTTCACGTCATACGCCATCGGCGGCACCGTTGAGGCGAGCGCCATCAGAGCGTCGACGCTGCGCAGCGTAATGCGCGCCGCAGAGGCCTGGCCCATGGCGTGGATCACGACGCCGGGATCGTTAAAGGCGATCAGCCGGTTAGCCTGATAACCGTGCGCCAGAAACGCGCCGGACATCGCCTTGCCGACAATCAGCCCGACAATCGGGTGGCCGGCGAGACGCGCCTGCGCCCAGGCGGCGGCCGACGCAGCCAGCGCCTGATGGATGCCGAACGCTTCTTCGCGGCGGCCGTAGGCCTGGCTCGGCACATCGATCACCGCGACGATCGGACGTTTGCGTTCCGCCTGCGCGTCGGCGGCGATGGTTTCCTGCAGCACCTTCGCCAGCGTCCAGCCCTCCAGCAGGCCGACTTCGCCGTTGGCGGCGCGCGGGAAGTGGTTGTTTTCATCGGGTACCACGGCGATATAACGCACGTTTTCCCCATTCAGATCGGCGTCAGCCACCTGAACCGACGGGCACAGCCCCGCCAGGCGAGGCGCATTCTGGCTCAGCAGCGCCAGCCACGTTTCGCCACGACTGATTGAACTCATAGCGAATCCTCCGCAAAAAATTGTTGGATCTGTTCACTGTCGACCTGCCGGCTGGTATCCACCGCCTGCAGGCGCGCCAGCATGCGTGCGTAGTCGTCGGTACGATGCTGCGCGGGTACGCCGCGCGCCAGCGCCTCGTTGACCGCCTGTTTCACCGCGTGAACGCCGTCATCCACCAGCACGTCCGCCAGGCCGCTGCGATAGCGCACTTCGCCGCCGGTGATGCTCCAGATAAAGGGCCGGTTGCGCGAGTCATACTCTTCAATGCCCGCCTCCTGCTCAATAACCTGCGGGCCGTTCAGGCCCAGACGCGCTTCACGGGTAACGATCAGCGAGCTGCAAAGCCCGGCGGCGATCGACATGCCGCCGAAGCAGCCAACGGTACCGGCGATCACGCCGACCACCGGGGTGTAGCGCCGCAGGTCGACGATCGCGGCGTGGATATCGGCGATCGCCGCCAGCCCAAGGTTCGCTTCCTGTAAGCGCACGCCGCCGGTCTCGAGGCACAGCACCGCCTGGGTCGGCACGCCGCGACGGTGATCTTCCGCCGCCAGCTCCAGCGCGGCCGCCATTTTGGCGCCGGACACTTCGCCCATGCTGCCGCCCTGGAAGGTGCCTTCGATGGCGATAACCACCGTGGGCTTGCCGTCGATCGTGCCTTTCGCCACTACCATGCCGTCATCGGCCTGCGGCACGATGCCCTGCATCGGCAGCCACGGCGACATAACGCCGTCGAACGGGTCGAGCAGTTCGCGATAAGATCCTTCATCCAGCAGCAGACGCGCGCGTTCACGCGCCCGCAGCTCAATAAAACTGCTGTCGTTACGCATCGCTTGCCCCCTCAAAGACTTGTTCAATACGGATCCGCGCAACGCCGGGCGTAGCGCCGAAATCGTGAATGGTCAGCTTGCCGGACGGCAGCCCGTTCAGCGTGCTGAGACGGTCAAACAGCGCGCGCCAGCGCGCTTCGAAATTCACTACCGAGGTGGTGATATCGACCTCAAGACGTTCGCCCTGATCGGCGACAAACAGGGCTTCCATATCGCCGGAGCCCACAACGCCAGCCAGCGCCTGCCCATGCAGGTTACGCGTGGCGGGGTAAGAAAGTGTGATTTGTTCCATAACATCCTCAATCTGTAGGTAAGCAAATACCATCGAGAAACAGCGTGGCCGCCAGCAGATCCGCCGCGCCGCCCGGCGAGGCGTTTCTCCGCAGCATGTCGGCGTCAAGACGCGCCAGCGCCTGCTCCCCTTCCGGCGTGCCGCAGCCGCCCGCGCTCAGCACCTCGTGCGCCCCCTGACGCATCGCCTCCAGGCCAGCCAGCCCGGCGCGCGACAGCACGCAGGTGTCGCTCAGCGAGGTCATGATCGCCATCAGCGCATCAAGCCGCGCCTGCGTTTCCGGGGCGCCCGCTGCACGGCTGCGCCGCAGCTGCGGCAGCGCCAGACGGCGGATATGCGGAAATGCCTGCTGCGCCTCTTCGCGCGCTCCCGGCACGCGGTAGCGCTGCGTGGCGCGCAGCCCTTTGCTGAAGAGGCGCGGCGCGCGATCGTCCGGCAGCTGGGCCAGCGCGGCGGCGGTCTGACAGATCGCCTGCGCCGTGCTGTCGACATCGAGCATGGCGGCGGCGCTGACCAGCAGCCCCAGCGCCCAGATCGCGCCGCGATGGGTGTTGACGCCTTGGGTGGCCGCCATCATGCGCGCTTCGCCTTCGCGCCCCAGCTGCCCCACCTGCTGGCGCAGGGCGATATCCGCCGGGCGCCGCCAGCTGTTTAACGCCAGCGCGTAGAAGGTTGGCTGCAGGCTGCGCGCGGAGCGTTCCATCAGCGCCAGCGTCAGGTCGTGATGCGCCCCGCTGCCGCGGCTGTCTACCAGGCCCGGCTTCGGCGTCAGGCGCGCTTCATCGATCAGCGCGCCGCTGGCCCGCTCCGCCAGGCGCAGGGCCAGCGTTTCAGCGCGATCGGTTGAGCGTTGCGGTTGCATCGCCATTACCAGCTCCGGAATTTAGCCGGCGGGTTGTAGAGACCGCCGGACCATTCCACCAGGTCGGCGACGCTGCCGGCGGCCAGCAGCGAACGGCTGGCTTCACTGCGGCGAATGCCTAAATCTTCCGGCCAGGCGATTTTGCCTTCGCGACGCAGCTGCTCTACGCGCTTCGCGTCAACGCCAAGGCCAATATCGGTAATGCCGGCTACCGCCGCTACCATCGCCCGGCGCTCTTCCATCGACTGTGCGCGATAGAGATAAGCGATGCCCTCTTCGGTCAGCACGTGGGTAACGTCATCGCCGTAGATCATCACCGGCGCCAGCGGCATGCCGGAGGCTTTACCCACCTCAATGGCATCGAGTTTTTCCACGAAGGTCGGCTTGCCGCCCGCCTGGAAGGTTTCCACCATCTGCACCACCAGCTTGCGGCCGCGCACCAGCGGATCGGGCTGGTCGATCATCGCCAGCCACGCCGGGGTGGCGTGACGGCGGCCGTGTGGATCGTGACCCATGTTCGGCGCGCCGCCGAAACCGGAGAGACGGCCGCGGGTGACGGTAGAGGAGTTGGCGTAGCCGTCGACCTGCAGCGTCGAGCCGATAAACATATCGACCGCATACTGGCCGGCGAGCTGGCAGAAGGCGCGGTTAGAACGCATCGAGCCGTCGGAGCCGGTAAAGAAGATGTCCGGGCGCGCGGCGATGTAGTTTTCCATCCCCAGTTCGCTGCCGAAGCTGTGGATACTCTCCACCCAGCCGCTTTCGATCGCGGGGATCAGCGTCGGATGGGGGTTCAGCGTCCAGTGACGGCAGATTTTGCCCTTCAGGCCGAGCTTCTCGCCGTAGGTCGGCAGCAGCAGCTCAATGGCGGCGGTGTTAAAGCCGATGCCGTGGTTCAGGGACTGTACCTGGTGTTCGGCGTAGATACCTTTGATGGCCATCATCGCCATCAGGATATGTTCCTGTTTGATCAGGCGTGGATCGCGGGTAAACAGCGGTTCGATAAAGAACGGCTGGTCGGCGACCACCACGTAATCGATCCAGGAGCCGGGGATATCGACGCGCGGCAGATCGTTTACGTCATCCACCAGCTCGTTCACCTGGGCTATCACGATGCCGTTGCGGAACGCCGCGGCTTCCACCAGCGCCGGGGTATCTTCGGTGCTGGGACCGGTGTAGAGGTTACCCTGGCGGTCCGCTTTAAAGCCGGCGACCAGCGCCACGTTCGGCACCAGGTCGACATAGAGCCGGGCATAGAGTTCGATGTAGGTATGGATGGCGCCGATTTCCAGCTGGCCATCTTCCAGCAGCTGGGAAATGCGCAGGCTTTGCGTGCCGGAGAACGAAAAATCAAGTTTGCGGGCGATGCCCTTTTCGAAAATATCCAGATGTTCGCTGCGGCTGACGCTCGGCATAATCATATGCAGATCGTGTACCTTCTGCGGGTTGACCTCTGCCAGCATGCGCGACAGAAAATCGGCCTGTTTCTGGTTATTCCCCTCCAGCACTACGCGGTCGCCGGGGGCAATCAGTTTTTCCAGTACATTGGGTAAATCGTGGGTGGGCAGAACTTTGCCTGGAATAGCGAGTGATGCAATGCGTCGCTGTTTTTCAGTGCGACGGGTATCCCAGACGCGGCCTGATGATGATTCAGGCAACATGGCTAACCTCCTGGCTCATTTATGATTTATCTCAAATCGATGAGAAGAGTTTCTGCCTGTTGGCGGTGCGCATCAATTAAGCTGGCTGCAAAATTGTTAGCCTGAGAGTAATGGAAATTTACCGCTGATGAGGTAGAGGTTATCTCCCGCGCCGCGCCGCCGCGCGCGCCGTTACGCTAAACCTCATCCCGGTCACAAAAGCGTGGTGAAGTGATTTAATCAGCCGAAGATAAAAAATGATCTGAGCCGGATTTCTCCTTTTTATTGCCAGACGCCGCGCACGCGCATTAATGGGAACCCGTCCGTTTTGCCGGTTTTAAACGCTGCCCTGGCGTCAGGTTAACAGAATAAAAAGCGTGATTACGGCGGCAGCGGAAAATAGGCTGTCAATTTTCCATGAAAAATAAATATAACGATTGACCTTTTTCCCGTGTCGTTTAATTAGA
Source organism: Mixta gaviniae (assembly GCF_002953195.1). Taxonomy (GTDB): domain Bacteria; phylum Pseudomonadota; class Gammaproteobacteria; order Enterobacterales; family Enterobacteriaceae; genus Mixta; species Mixta gaviniae. The sequence goes on from NZ_CP026377.1 coordinate 3,778,130, forward strand.
GACAATTCTCACATTGGTCGTTGGGGGGCTGGCTATAATGCCCTGCGTTTTACCCCCTTATTGATTACGGCGCGATGACAGTCCGTCACGATTATTATTCTATTCAGGATCTATTATGATTAGCAGCGTATTTATTGTCGACGATCATCCTTTTGTCTGCTCGGGCATTAAGGCCTATTTACGCGCCAACGGCTATGTTATCGCCGGCGTCGCGGCGGATGGCGCCTCGGTCATCGCCGATGTCGGCCTGCATCGCCCCGACGTGGTGATTATGGATTTGAACATTCCCGGCCGCGACGGCATGCAAGTGATCGAGAGCCTTAAACGCATCAATATTCAGCAAAAAATCATTGTGCTAACCGCCTCAGACAGCGATTTTCATATGCATCGCTGTATGCTGCTGGGCGTTGAAGGCTATCTCTGCAAAAGCCATGATACCGCGCAGCTGCTACAGGCGATCCGCAGTATCGATAAAGGCTTTAAATTCTATCCTAACAGCCACAGCGACGACGTTCCCACCATTCACCCGGAAAGCGAAAAGCTGATGTCGCTTTCCCGCCGCGAGCTAATGGTATTAAGAAAACTGGCGGAGGGGTATTCAAATAAAGATATCGCCCTGCAGCTGGCATTAAGTAATAAAACCATCAGCACCTGTAAAATTAAAATATTGCGCAAGCTGGGAATTAAAAGCGTGGTGGATATTAACGAAATCGCTAAAAGAAATTATCTGGTTTAAGTTTTCCCGCGCCGCGCCCATGACGTTAAGCGCCAGTAAAAAACAGACGCCACGCCTTTATCCGGTGAGCGACAGCGGGCCGTTTATTTAACTGCCCCGCCCGTCGTTTAATGCTGATGAGAAAGCTGCTGCGCCACGGGATGCCAGAAATCGGTTACCGCACCTTCGCCGCCCGTGATGGGATCAAACTGCGGCAGCGGCACACGTTTAATGTTCGCCAGCGCCTGCTCCATTTTGTCTTTATCATCGCGTAGCGTATCGGGCGTCATGCCTGCCGGATAGGCGCCGACGGTAAAGAAATCCTCGCTGGCCGCCACCTGCTGATGTCCGACGCCCGCCGGGATCAATACCGCATCGCCGACGCGCAGCGTCACCATGCGTCCGCTTTCGCCGCCAAACAGCACTTCCGCCCAGCCGGCGCCGACGCCCAGCAGTTCATGGGTGTTGGAGTGATAGTGCGTGTAAGGGAAAATCGGCGCACGCCAGCGGGCCGGCCACTGGTTGTCGTTAAAACGCTGTTCAAACCAGGCGGCGATATCTTCAACGTCGTTCGGCACCACGCGCGGATAGATGATCAGCGGCAGCGGATTATTGGGCACGCCGTTAGAGGGCATGGCCAGCATCAGGTGCTGCGGGTTGCTGGAGGTTCCTGCAAACAGGGTGCCTGCCGCGAAGGACATCATAGCCATCAGAGGGCACGATGAGGAAAACATAACACGTCTCCTGTAAGTCGCAATGTTAATTGATTTTGGCAAAAGTAAATAACTTTGCAACAGAAAGCATCTCTGCTGGCTCACATAAATGATTAATTTATAAGACTTAACTCAAATTTTTTCGCCCGGCGGGCAGACGCGCTAAAACCGCCCTTTTCTCTGCCTGAATATAGTCTCTCCGGCGCGCGTTAATGGTTTTTTTAACCATTCTGCGACGGAGGCCGCCGATGCCCTGGATGATCTTATTGCCGCCTTCAGGCTGCCGGGGATCGCCCTCTGTTATATCTTTGCCGCGATCAGTCATCCCGATGCTCTCCTGTTACCTTTATTGCCGCGATCGGACGCCGGGGATCGCCCTCTGCTACATCATTGCCGCTATCAGGCCGCCGAGGATCGCCGCCGCGGCCTCCTGCGCGTCGTCCCACGGCCAGGCCGTGTTAAAGCGGAAATAGTTCTCATACTGCTGGCCCGAGGAAAACATACTGCCCGGTGCGATGCTGATATTGTGCTGCAGCGCGCGGTAGTAAAGCTGGGTGGCGTTGACCTGGCGCGGTAGCTCGATCCATAAAAAGTAGCCGCCGCGCGAATCGTTAATGCGGGCACCGTAGGGCAGATGGCGCTTCAGCGACTGGCGCGCCAGATTTTTCCGCTGCTCCAGCACCTGGCGCAGCTTGCGCAGGTGGCTGTCATAGCTGCGCGTGCCGAGATAGTTCGCCAGCGCCAGCTGCATCGGCGCGCTGGTGGAGAGCGTACTCATCAGCTGCAGATGCTGAATGCGCTGCGCGTGCCGCCCCGCCGCCACCCAGCCGACGCGAAACCCGGCCACCAGGCTTTTGGAAAATGAAGAGCAGTGCAGCACGCTGCCCTGGCGATCGAAGGCTTTTGCCGGCAGCGGCTTATCCGCGCCGAACCAGAGTTCGCTGTAAACGTCATCCTCAACCAGCGCCACCTGATGCGCCGCCAGCAGTTTCACCAGCGCCCGCTTCTTTTCCCGGCTGAGAGTAAAGCCCACCGGGTTTTGCTGGTTGGTCATCAGCCAGCACGCCTTTACCGGCCAGCGCTTCAGCGCCTGCGCCAGCTCATCCAGATCCATGCCGTGCTGCGGATCGGTGGCGATGGCTACCGCCTTCAGCTTCAGACGCTCAATTGCCTGCAGCGCGCCGTAGAAGGTTGGGTTTTCCACTACCACCCAGTCGCCCGGCTCCGTGAGCGCCTGCAGGCTGAGGCTGAGCGCCTCCATCGCGCCGTTGGTGATCACTATCTCATCCGGCGAGACGGCGATCCCCTGCTGCGCATAACGGCGCGCCAGGGTTTTGCGCAGCGCCTCGTTGCCCGGCGGCAGATGGTTAATGGCGTCGCGCGGCGTCAGGCTATGGGAGACGTTGGTCAGAGCGCGCATCAGCTGGCGCTGGGGGAACAGCTCCGGGTCAGGAAAGGCGGAGCCGAAAGGCACAATCAGCGGATCGCGGCACGCCTGCAGCACTTCGAAAATAAACGCGTTGATATCGACGGTTTCCGCCAGCTGCACCTTTTGATGCGTCACCGGCTGGCTAAGGAATTCAGCGCGCGGCGCCACGTAGTAGCCGGACTGCGGCCGTGACACCAGCACGCCCTGGCTTTCCAGCACCTGATAGGCGTGCATCACGGTCATTAAACTCATGCCGCTCAGCCTGACCTGATCGCGCAGCGAGGGCAGCTTTTCGCCCGGCTGCCACACTTCGGCGTCGATTTGCGCCTGGATTTGCTCCACCAGCTGAAGGTACTTCGCCATAAACGGTTACAGGTCCGCAGAAGAAAACTGGCGGCTATTATAGTTTTCCCGGCACCGGAGAGATATGGCCCCGCCCGGTTTATCCGCGGCGGGGCCGGAGGGCGGCGTCAGGAGACCGGATGGGTATCTTCTTTGCGGATAAACTCTTTCAGCTCATGCACGCGATCGGGCGGCAGCGGCTTGCCTAACAGGTATCCCTGCAGACTGTTGCAGCCCAGGTTGGTCAGGAAGGTTTGCTGCTCGGTGGTCTCCACCCCTTCCGCCACCACCTTCAGGTTAAGCGACTGCGCCAGCGCCACGATCGCCGAGACGATAGTGGCGTCGCCACTGTTCTCATGCAGCTCGTTGACGAAGGCGCGGTCGATCTTCAGCTCGCTGGCGGGCAGACGCTTCAGGTAGAGCAGGCTGGAGTAGCCAGTGCCGAAATCATCAATCGAGGCGCGTACCCCGAGATCGGTTAGCGCCGTCAGAATGCGTACGCTTTCGTCCGGATCGCGCATGGCGGTGGTTTCCGTCACTTCCAGCGTCAGCAAATGCGGCGGAATATGGTGCTGCTCCAGCGCCGTGACCACCGTATCCACCAGGCTGCTCTGCTCAAACTGCAGCGCTGAGAGGTTCACCGCCACCGACCAGTTTTGATGCCCTTCCAGATGCCAGCAGCGCAGCTGACGGCACGCTTCGTTGATCACCCAGTTACCGACGTGGATGATCAGGCCACTTTTTTCCGCCAGCGGCAGAAACATATCGGGCGACAGCAGGCCGTGCTGCGGATGCTGCCAGCGCAGCAGCGCCTCAAAACCGACGATCGGGCCGCTCGGCGCGGTATATTTCGGCTGGTAGAACAGCCGCAGCTCATTGCGATCCAGCGCCAGCCAGAGATCGTTAACCAGTTGCAGTTGCCGCTGTGCGATGGTGTTCATCGACGGCTGGAAGAAATTGTAGCCGTTGCGCCCGTTGTTTTTGGTGTGGTACATGGCGGCGTCGGCGTTAAAGATCAGCTCGCGTTCGTCGGCCCCGTCACCCGGATAAACGGCGATGCCGATGCTGAGCGACACGATCAGTTCGTAGCGCGAGATAATAAACGGCTTCTCCACCAGCTTCACCAGCGCATCCGCAATGGTAGCGGCATCGTTAGGATCGTCGATTTCCGTTAGCAGCACGAACTCATCGCCGCCCAGCCGCGCCAGGGTGTAGTGGCCGGTCATACTGCCTGTCATACGTTCGGTCACTGCCACCAGCAGGCTATCGCCGATATGGTGGCCAAAGGCGTCGTTGACCGCTTTGAAGCCGTCGAGATCCATAAACATCAGGGCGAAGCGGGAGTTTTCGCGCGTGGCTTTGTTGATCGCCTGATCGAGGCGATCTTCCAGCAGAATGCGGTTAGGCAAGCGCGTCAGGTTATCGTGCAGCGCCAGCTGCGCCAGCTCGCGGTTGGCCTCCGCCAGCGACGACGCGAGCATGGAGGTACGCGCCTGCAGACGCGCGTCAAGCATCGATACCAACAGGGTGATGCCGAGAATGGAAACCGTCACCACCGCCACCAGAATCGCCAGCCAGTTGCTGTTAACGCCCTGATGCATGGCGTGGCTGGAGGCCGGGAAGCCGGCGGCAGCCATGCCGGTGTAATGCATGCCGGCAATGGCGAATCCCATCACCACCGCCGCACCGGCGCGCAGCAGCGTCAGGCGGCCCGGCCCCTGGCGCAGCCGGAAGGCCAGCCAGAGCGCGGCGCCCGAGGCGAGCAGCGCGATCACCACTGAGAGCGCGATCCAGCCCCAGTTCCAGACAATACCGGGTTCGAACATCAGCGCCGCCATGCCGAGATAGTGCATCGCCACCACGCCGCTGCCCATCACCAGCGCGCCGAGGCCGAGCCGCAGGGCGCGCAGCTCGCCGTAGCAGACGATCCACAGCGCAAACACCGAGGCGGCGATAGCGATGATCATCGAGAGCAGCGTTAGCGGCCCGCTGTAGCTCATCATCATCGGCATATTCATCGCCAGCATGCCGATAAAGTGCATCGCCCAGATGCCGATACCCATGGAGAAGCCGCCGCCCAGCAGCCAGACGCGCGCGGTCAGTCCTGAACTGGTCACTACGCGGCCGGCCATATCCAGCGCGGTATAGGAGGCGAGAAAAGCGACGATGATGGAGACGACCACCATGAGCGTATCGTAAGAGGTTGCCAACATAGAGATTCCTGCGAATTAGCGCCCTTCAGGGAACGCTGAAATTGAAAGAATAAAAGCGCAAGGTTAATTGGCCCGTTGTATAAACTATCGGCAAACCTGCGCCAATGCTTATCATCGCGTCCATGAATAAAAGAGATTGCCGGGAGCAATAAAATTGTCCTGCCGCCGCACGCTGCATGGCCGATAGCCGCGTTGCCCGCCCCCCGTGCGCCACAGCTTACGCCTCTGCTCACACTGTTGATAAATGCAGCAAAAATCATAAAATTTATTTTTGTTTTTCTTGAGTCAATAAACGACGCTTTTTCGCGCTTTTCTCGCTTTTTATTACCCGATTCATTTAAAAAATGGCTGCGAAAGGCTATTTTTTCAAACGTAGCGCGAAGGGAAAAACGGCAAAAATCGTGATTTCCCGCGCGAGCGCAAGAAAATAGCACTGTTAGCGATTTTCGCCTAGATGTTAACGAAACGATCCTGTCCGGCGAGGGCTGAGCGCCGTCAGAAGCGCAACCACAGGGATCGCCGCAGCAGGAAGCGAAGCGTTAAATAAATTTTTAACCTGATGTTTACCGCTTTGCTAACCGCTGTTATATAGTAAAAGGGATTAATACAAACATTTTAAAATCAAATCCGCGCCCGTTGCGGATCAATGCTTGTTTGACGTGCTGTTTTGCCTTGCTTTTGTTGCTTTTGGGTAATTCTCTTTACTGAACACCAGGTGATCACGCTTTTACGCTATCGCTATCAGTAAGGAATATTTATGAAACTCAGGTTTTTGCTGGTTCTGGGCGGCTGCGCGCTCCCGCTTGTCGCTACGCCCGTTTTCGCCGCCACTACTACCGGTACCATTAACGCGACGCTGACGCTGACCACCGGCTGTCTGGTCAATGGCCAGCCCGGCACCGCCGGCGTTAACTTCGGTACCCTGAACTTCGGCAGCAGCGCCGCCACCTTCGATACGCTGAATGCCACCCTGGTCGGCGCCGCCGGCACCGGTATTTACGTGCGCTGCACCACCGGCCAGACCTATAACGTGCAGGTCACCAGCAGCAATGCCGCGCCCGCTACTGTATATGGCGAAGTGACCGGACAGCCGCGCTATCTGCTGCTCGGCTCCGATAATACGCGCGGCATCTCTTATACCCTTTACAGCGACGCCGGCTTCTCCAACGCCATCGCCAACAACACCAGCCTGCCCGCTAACGGCACAGCCGATGCCACACTGGGCGATAACTACCAGATCTTCGGCCGCATCACCGGCGGCGGCTTCAACGCCACTATTCCGGCCGGCACCTATACCGACACCATCAGCGTGGCCGTGAACTACTGACGCCGTTAGCAGGAAGCGGAACGTGCCGTGGAAAGGGAGAGGCGCAGCAGGCTGTTACGGCCTGCTGGCCCTGATCGCCTGCAGTGACGCCCAGGCGTTACCGACGCAGACGTTTCAGGTCAGCGCGGCGATCGTGGCGGGCTGCGTGATTTCAGGCAGCAATACCAGCGCCTTCGGCGCGCTGAACTTCGGCACCCGTTCAGGGGTAGAGACCGCCAGCGTCAGCGCCAGCTTCGTGCAGAGCAGCACCCTCAACATCGCCTGCACGCCGGGCACCACGCTGAACATGAGCATCAACGGCGGCAGCAACTACACCACCACGCGCAACCTCAAGCTGGCGAATGTCAGCAGCACGGTAGCCTACCGGCTGTTTACCAACGCTACCCACAGCGCCGCCAGCGAGATTCCGGTTAACCAGAACGTGGCGCTGAGCTACAGCAATGCCAATAACATTACGTTGCCGATTTACGGCCTTTTACAGCTCAGAGGCGCCCGACGCGCCGGCAGTTACAGCGATACGCTGACGGTGACGCTGAGCTGGTAATGAATCATAAGGACATCAGGTATGACTCTTCTTCGCCCGCTGATGGCGGCCCTGTTAGCGCTGTTCGCCGCCGTCTCGCATGCCGCCAACTCCGTGATGATCTGGCCTATCGATCCGAAGATCGTCAGCGAAGATAAAGCGAGCGAGCTTTGGCTGGAGAACCGCGGCAACGCCACCACGCTGATGCAGGTGCGCATTTTCGCCTGGCAGCAGGTCAGCGGCCGCGAACAGTACCAAACGCAGCAGCAGGTGGTCGCCAGCCCGCCGGTGGTACGCATCGAGCCGGGACAAAAGCAGCTGGTGCGCCTGATCAAGCAGACCGCGCCGCCGGCCGGCCAGGAGGCGGCCTATCGCGTAGTGCTGGATGAGATCCCGACGCCGCAGCAGCCGGGCGAAAATCAGGCGGGGCTGCGTTTTCAGATGCGCTATTCGGTGCCGCTGTTCGTTTACGGTAGCGGGCTGTCGCCGGATACGATTCAACCCGCCCTGAGCTGGCGCGCAGTCAGCGAAGGCGGCCAGCGCTGGCTGGAGATCGTCAACCGCGGCGCGGGCCACGCGCGGCTCAGCAACGCCACGCTTAACGGGCGCGCGTTGGGCAGCGGGCTGTTCGGCTACGTGCTGGCTAACAGCAGCCACCGCTGGCCGCTCAATGTCGCCGTCTCTGCCGACGCCCGTCTGGCGGCGGAAGTGAATAACCGCGCCTGGCAAAGCGCCAGCAGCGCGCGCTGATCGATGAAGCGCCAGCCCGCGCCCGCGCTGCGGCGCTGCACACTCGCTATCGTCAGCCTGTGCGGCTGCCTGACGCCGCCTGACGCCGGCGCGGAAACGTTCTCTGCGCTGCCGCCGCCGCCGGCGAGCGCGCCGCAGGGAGCGACGCCGCAATATATGCTGGGGCTGGTGGTCAATGAGCAGCAGAGCGACCAGATCGTGCCGGTGACTTTTCGCGATGGTCATTATTGGCTGCGCGCCGCCGATTTGCGTCAGGCGGGGCTGCCGGCGGCAAAGCTGAACGGCGCGGAGGTGGACGTTTCCGCGCTGCCGGGCGTGCAGGCGCAATATGACAGCCAGCGCCAGCGCCTGCTGCTGACCGTGCCCGCCGACTGGCTGCCGGCGCAGACCTTTTCCGGACGTGACAACGCGCCGCGCTATCCCGGCCGCAGCAGCGCCGGCGCCCTGCTCAACTATGACTTCTATACCAGCCGCAACAGCCAGGCGGGCAGCCGCCTCTCCGCCTGGAACGAGCTGCGCGTGTTCGGCGCGGCGGGACAACTCTCCTCTAACGGGGTCTGGCAGCAGCAGCTCAGCGGCAGCGGCTATCTCAACGACGGCTATATCCGCTACGACAGCTGGTGGAGCTACGAGGATGAAAACCGCATTCTGAGCTGGCGCGTAGGCGATCTGATCACTGACGCGCTGAGCTGGAGCAGCAGCGTGCGCCTCGGCGGCGTACAGCTGTCGCGCGATTTCAGCGTCCGCCCCGATATCGTCACCTGGCCGCTGCCGACCTTCGCCGGCCAGGCGACGGTGCCCTCGACCGTCGATCTGTTTGTCAACGGCTACCAGACCAGCAGCAATCAGGTGCAACCCGGCCCCTGGTCGATGACCAATATGCCGTTCGTCAACGGCGCCGGTGATGCGGTAGTGGTCACCACCGATGCCGTCGGCCGTCGGGTCACCACCGCCCTGCCGTTTTATGTCTCCAGCGATCTGCTGAAGCCGGGCCTCTCCGATTTCTCCTTTTCCGCCGGGGCGCTGCGCAATAATTACGGCATCAAAAATTTTGACTACGGCGTCGGCGCGGCCAGCGGCTCATACCGCTACGGCGCAACCGACTGGCTGACGCTGGAGACGCATGCGGAGGGGGCCGATCGGCTGGCGCTCGGCGGCGGCGGCGCGCAGCTGAAACTGGGGCCGTTTGGCGTGGTCAATGGCGCGCTGGCGCAGAGCCGCATGGCGGGCGAGCGCGGCAGGCAATACAGCTGGGGCTACCAGTACAACAACCGCTGGTTCAGCCTCGGCACTCAGCACACTACCCGCAGCGCCGGTTTTGCCGACCTGGCGCTTTACAGCACCCGCCAGGGCGAAGTGAACGATATTACCTGGTCGCTCAGCCGCCGCAGCGCGCAGTACAACGCCAGCGTCTCGCTGAACCGGCTCGGTAGCCTGGGCACAGCCTTTATCGATATCACCAGCGGCAGCGGCGAGCGTACGCGGCTGTGGAACCTGTCATGGAGTAAAAACCTGTGGGGCAATAGCAGTCTCTATGTCGCCGCGACGCGCGAGATCGGCAGCGGCGCATGGAGCGGCGCAGTATCGCTGATTATCCCCTTCGGCGAACAGGGCAACGCCAGCATCAGCCTGGAGCGCGATCAGCAGGGCCAGGACGCGCAGCGCATTTATCTGTCGCGGGCGATGCCCAGCGACGGCGGCTTCGCCTGGGACGCCTCGTGGGCCAATCAGGGCAGCGGCGGCGACTACCGTCAGGGCAGCCTGCGCTGGCGCAACCAGACGATCGATACCTCCGCCGGTTTTTACGGCGACCAGGATAACCATACCGAATGGGCGGATCTCACCGGCTCGCTGGTGCTGATGGATAGCCGCCTGTTCGCCGCCAACGAAGTTAATGACGCCTTTGTGCTGGTGAAGACCGGCTACCCGGACGTGACGGTGCGCTATGAGAATCAGGCGATGGGCCGCACCGACCGCGACGGCTATCTGCTGGTGCCGCGCATTAGCTCTTACTATCCGGCGAAATATGATATCGACGCGCTCGATCTGCCCGCCGATATGACCGTGCCGCGCGTCGAACAGCGTTTCGCGGTGAAGCGCCAGAGCGGCTACCTGCTGCATTTCCCTGTCGAGCCGCTGCGCGCCGCCAGCGTGATCCTGTATGACACACAGGGCAATCCACTGCCGGTCTCCAGCCAGGTGCTGCGCCCGGGCCAGCCGACGGAGTATGTCGGCTGGGACGGCATCGCCTGGCTCGACAATCTGCAGGGGGAAAATGCCATTGAAGTGGTGACGCCGGACGGACGCCGCTGTACCACCCATCTTTCGCTGGCGCACGGCCGCCCCGACGCGCTGAAGGTATACGGTCCGGTAACCTGTCCGCTGCCTGCGACGCCGCAAGGCGCGCCGGGCAGCGCTCCTGAAAACGCCAAAGCAGGGATCCTGCCATGAAGATAAAATTGCTGCTGCTTCTCGCCCTGACGCTGGGCGGCTTTAGCGCCACGCTGCGCGCCGCCTGCACCCTGCCCGCCTCGACCGCCAGCTTCGGTTCGGTCACCTCGTTCGTGATCAATACCACCGCCAGCACCAGCTCCACCACGGCGAACGTCAACTGCGGCGCCGGCAGCACGGTGTCACTGCTGTCGGGCAACAATATCACCCTGCAACTGGCCGGCGCGTCCACCACGTCTGGCACCCGCGGCGCGCTAACGCGCGCCGGCGTCACCGGCAGCGATACGATCCCGGTGCAGCTCTGTACCGCCGCCAACTGCGCCACTGAAATGACCATCGGCGCCACTCCGATTACCTATAACTCTACGCAGCTGGTGAACCTGATCGGCCTGCTCGGCGGGCTGAATTTCTCTATCCCGCTCTATCTGCGCACGCTGCCCGGCCAGGTGGTGGCGGCGGGCAACTATACGCTGACGCTGAATGTCGCCGTCACCTACCGCATCTGCACCGGCATCGCCGCGCTCGGCCTCTGTCTGGCGGGCCAGGATCAGAACGGGTCCGGTACGATCCCCATTACCCTTAACCTGACCATTACCAACGACTGCGCCACCATTACCGCGCCCAACGTTAGCTTCGGCAGCGCGCCGCTGGTCAGCGGTTTCGCCGCCGTTTCGCAATCGATCAGCGTGGTCTGTACCAAAGGCAGCACCTACACGGTGGGATTAAGCAACGGCAACAACGCCAGCAACGGCGTACGCAGTATGGCGAGCGGCGTCAACCGTCTGAGCTATGAGATTTACAAGGGCACCTCCAGCAACCGTTGGGGCCCTTCCGGTACCGAGCGCCAGGCGAGCGCCAACGCCACCACGGTAAGCGGCGACGGCCTGACGCGCACCTTCCCTTATACGGCGCGCATCCTGACCACGCAAACCACGCCGCCGGCAGGCAACTACAGCGACAGCGTGGTGGTGGATGTGGCGTTTTAATCAGAGCGCGACGGGCGCGCCAGGATCGTTATGGCGCGTCTGATACTGCTTCAGCAGGCGCTGGAGACTCAGCGTGCCGATCAGGCCGCACAGCGCGGCGAAAGTCAGCCAGACGCCGGGCATCGCTTTATCGCCGGTGGCGTGGATCAGATAGCTGGAGATGGCGGGCGTGAAGCCGCCAAACAGCGCGGTCGCCAGGCTGTAGGCCAGCGAGAAGCCGCAGGCGCGCACCTCGGCGGGCATCACCTCCGTCAGCCAGACCACCATCGCACCGTTATAGCTGGCGTAGAGGAAAGAGAGCCACAGCTCCGCTTCCAGCAAGTGCGCGAACGACGGCGCGCCCACCAGCCAGTGCAGGACCGGCCACGCAGTGAGGATCATCAGCAGGGTAAAAACGATCAGCAGCGGACGGCGGCCGAGCCGATCGGAGAGTGCGCCCATCAGCGGCAGCCAGATCAAGTTAGAGAGGCCGATGCATAACGTGACCAGAAAGCTCTGTTTATCGCTCATCATCAGCACCGTTTTGCCGAAGGTCGGCGTAAAAGCGGTGATCATATAGAACATGACGGTAGTGGTGATCACCATCAGCATCCCCGCCAGCACCAGCGCCCAGTTGCGGGCTACCGTACGTATAATCTCGCGCATCTCAGGGTGATGTTTACGCTGGCTGAAGGCCTCAGTTTCCTGCAGCATGCGGCGGATCCAGAACAGGAACGGCACGATCAGGCAGCCGACCACAAACGGAATGCGCCAGCCCCATTCGGTTATCTGCTCCGCCGCCAGCAGATGGTTCAGCAGCAGTCCCAGCAGCGCGGCGAAGATCACCGCGATCTGCTGGCTGCCGGACTGCCAGCTGACGTAAAAGCCCTTACGCCCTTGCGGCGCCACCTCGGCAAGGTAGACCGACACCCCGCCCAGCTCGACGCCGGCCGAAAAGCCCTGCAGCAGACGGCCCAGCAAGATCAGCACCGGCGCGGCGGCACCCAGTGTCGCATAACCCGGCACGCAAGCGATGGTCAGGGTGCCGAGCGCCATCAGCGCTAAGGTCAGCAGCAACCCTTTGCGACGCCCGTGGCGATCGATCCAGGCCCCCAACACGATCGCCCCCAGCGGGCGCATCAAAAATCCGGCGCCGAAGGTCATCAGCGTCAGCATTAACGAAGCAAAGGGGTTATCGCCGGGAAAGAACGTTTTGGCGATCGCGCTGGCGTAGTAACCGAACACCATAAAATCGTACATTTCGAGAAAGTTGCCGCTGGTGACGCTAAAGATGGTTTTGGCACCGCTGCGGGGCGGCTTTTGTAAATGCGTGGTGGAGTGCATACCGGCTTCCTTAGGTTTTTTCCCGTTTTAGCCCGATACGCCCCGCGTTAATGTGATGACGATCACCATTGCAGTTTACAAAACGATCAGTTTAGTAACCATTATTTAACAGAGCCACACAACAGGGATTTTTTACTGTCGTCAGCACGTTTCTCAGGCGATATTCATATTTGCTCATATTTATACGCATTTTCCCGCTACTAAATTTTCCTTTGCCAACAGAGACTTGAGTCTTACCCCCTGTTACACGCCTCGACAAGCGCCCGCTTTCTCCTAGCCTTGATAGTGAATTTTCTTTTATGAAACCAGGAGGAAAGATGGCAGATCAAAATAAAATGCAAAATCCTCTCACCCAGTATTACAACGGTGAATACCCGAAACAGCGCCAGCCCGCCCCGGGCATCCAGCAGGATATGCAGCCCGTTCCAGACTGCGGCGAACAGAGCTATCGCGGCAGCCAGCGTCTGGCGGGCCGTAAAGCGCTGGTCACCGGCGCTGATTCCGGTATTGGCCGCGCTGCCGCTATCGCCTATGCCCGTGAAGGCGCCGATGTAGCGATCAACTATCTGCCCGCCGAACAGCGCGACGCTGAGCAGGTGGCAGACTATATCCGCGAAGCGGGTCGTAAAGTGGTGCTGATCCCGGGCGATATCAGCGATGAGGCGTTCAGCAAGCAGCTGGTGAAGCAGGCGCACGAAGAGCTGGGCGGACTGGATATCCTGGCGCTGGTGGCGGGCAAGCAGGTAGCGGTCGAAGAGATTGCTGAACTGACCACCGAACAGTTCCGTAAGACTTACGAAACCAACGTTTTCTCACTGTTCTGGATCACTCAGGCGGCGATTCCGCTGCTGCCGGCAGGCGCGTCGATTATTACCACGTCATCGATTCAGGCCTATCAGCCCAGCCCGCATCTGCTGGACTACGCCTCCACCAAAGCGGCGATCCTTGCCTATACCCGTGCGCTGGCGAAGCAGGTGGCGGAGAAAGGCATTCGCGTGAACAGCGTTGCGCCAGGCCCGATCTGGACCGCGCTGCAGGTCGCTGGCGGTCAGCCGCAGGCGAAACTGCCGGAGTTTGGTCAGCAGACGCCGATGAAGCGCGCCGGTCAGCCGGCCGAACTGGCGGGCGTGTATGTCTATCTGGCGTCGCAGGAATCGAGCTACGTGACGGCGGAAGTGCATGGCGTAACCGGCGGCGAACATTTAGGTTAAGCCGGCATTAGCCATAAAAAAACCGGAGCCTGGCTCCGGTTTTTTGCTTCAGCGACGGCGACGCGACTATTTCTGCGCGCTCTCCATCCCCATCAGGCCAATCTTGAGATAGCCCGCGCCGCGCAGGGCATCCATGGCGCTCATCAGCGTTTCATAATCCACTGATTTATCCGCCTGGAAGAAAATGGTGGTTTCTTTATTGCCTTCGGTCTGCGCGTTCAGCACGTCAATCAGCTTCTCTTTCGACACTGCTTCGTTGCCGACATACATCTGCTTATCTTCTTTGATCGAGAGATAGACCGGCTTTTCCGGACGCGGCTGCGGCGCGCTGGTCGAGGCGGGAAGGTTGACCCTGACGTCCACCGTCGCCAGCGGCGCGGCCACCATGAAAATAATCAACAGCACCAGCATCACGTCGATAAACGGCGTCACGTTGATTTCATGCATTTCGCCGTTGCTGTCCAGATCGTCATTTAACCGCATCGCCATAACGCTTAACCTACCCGCAGTTTATGTGCATTCTGTACCGGCTGCGCGCTGTTGCCGCGCGCCAGATCGAGATCGCGGCTCTGCAGCAGCAGCACCTGCGCGGCAACGTCGCCCAGGCTCGCCTTGTAGTTGGCGATCATACGGGCGAAGACATTGTAGATCACTACTGCCGGGATTGCCGCCACCAGGCCGATAGCCGTCGCCAGCAGCGCTTCGGCGATGCCGGGCGCGACGACCGCAAGGTTGGTGGTTTGGGTTTTGGCGATACCGATAAAGCTGTTCATAATGCCCCAGACGGTGCCAAACAGGCCGATAAAGGGTGAGACGGAGCCGATAGTGGCGAGGAAGCCGTTGCCGCGGCCGGCGTGACGGCTGATGGCGGCGACGCGGCGCTCCAGGCGGAAGCCGGTGCGCTCTTTAATGCCTTCGTTATCTTCCGAACCGGCGGACAACTCCAGCTCATTCTGCGCTTCCTGCAGCAGCTGTGTCGTCAGGCTGCGCGCGTGGAAGCCGTCGCTCAGCTCCGCCGCCTGGCGCAGGGAACGCGCTTCCGCCAGCGCCTGCTGTTCCTGTTTCAGGCGGCGACGCGCCGAAGATAGCTCGGTAAATTTGCCGAAGAAGATGGCCCAGGTGACGACGGACGCCAGAAGCAGTCCAATCATTACCGCTTTTACCACGATGTCCGCATGTTCAAACATGCCCCAGACGGAGAGATCCGCCTGCATCAACTCACTGGTCACCACGCTATTTCTCCAACCTTAATGAAATTCATCAAAACAGGTCAGGATCATACCAAAACAGAGGTGAATTGATAGTAGTTCTCATTACTATTTACAAAGATTTCCCCACCCCGCGCCGCCTGAGGGCGGTCAGGTAGCGAGCTTGTAATCGGTTAGTTTTTAAACTGTGACGTTGCGTATAAATTTATTAAAACGTCGTTTTAATTCTGTGATGCAATTCATCCAATTTATGTGCGCCGATTTTCCGCCTGCGCAATTTATCTATAGTGAATCAGCCCTGCTGGCGCATACCTCCCTACCCTTCTACAGCCAGTGACGGGGCATCCTTTAGGCGCAGGAGAACAATGATGAAAGCAAAAAAACTGTGGCTGGCGTTAGCGCTGGCTTCCACCGCGCTGTTCGCCGCCACCGCCGCCTCGGCTAAGGTGCTGAAGGTCGCGGAAGTCCAGCCTGCTGGCTACCCCACCGTCGTCGCACTGGAGAAGATGGGCGAAAAACTGAAGCAGGCCACCGACGGCCGTCTTGAGCTGCGCGTCTATGCCGGCGGCACGCTCGGCGACGAGGAGCAGACGCTGCAGCAGGTCCAGGTCGGCGCGGTGGATATGATCCGCGTTTCGCTGGCGCCGGTCTCTACCCTTGCGCCGGAAACCAGCGTGCTGACGCTGCCCTATATCTTCCGCGACGAGGCGCATATGCATAGCGTGTTGGACGGGGAGATCGGCAAAGCGATCGCCAGTAAGTTTGATAACGATCCCAATACCCGCATGGTGTTTCTCGGCTGGACCGACGCCGGGGTGCGTAACATGATCACCAAAAAACCGGTGACGAAGCCGGAAGATCTGAAAGGGATGAAGATCCGCGTGCAGAACAGCGCCATTTCGCTGGCGACACTGAAAGCGATGGGCGCCAATCCGGTGGCGATGGGCGTCAGCGAGGTGTTCAGCGCCATGCAGACCGGCGTGGTCGACGGCACGGAAAACAATCCGCCAACCTTCATCGCCCATAACTATATGCCGGTGGCGAAGTACTACACCCTGACCGGCCACTTTATCCAGCCGGAGATGATCCTCTTCTCCAAACGCTCCTGGGACAAACTCTCCGCCGGGGATCGCGCGCTGCTGAGCAAGCTGGGCAAAGAGGCGCAGGAGGATGAGCGCAAGCTGTGGGCCGAGTATAACCAGCAGTCGCTGGCGAAGATGAAGGCGGGCGGCGTGACCTTCCAGCAGATCGATCGCGACTACTTTGTCAAAGCCACCCAGCCGGTGCGCGATCAATATGGCAAGAACTATCAGGATCTGATGCAGCAAATCGCTGCGGTGAAATAACCTTTTCCCGCGCCGCGTTCTCTCGCGGCGCCGCTAATCAGGTAAAAAATCATGTCTGCCTATTCACGTCTGATGGATGCGGTCTATCTGCTGTGCATGACGATCGCCGCGCTTGCGTTGCTGTTGATGGTTGCGGTGATCCCTGTCGGCATTTTTGCCCGCTATGTGCTGAACGATGCGCTCTCCTGGCCGGAGCCGGTAGCTATCGTCTGCATGATTATCTTCACCTTTATCGGCGCGCCGGTCGGCTTTCGCGCCGGCACCCATATCTGCGTCTCGATGGTCACCGATCGCCTGTCGCCGCGCGGGCAAAAAATAGCCGCGCGGGTGAGCGATCTGCTGATGCTGGCGGCCTGCCTGATTATCTTCCAGGCGAGCTACGCGCTGTGCGAGGCGATGTGGTTTCAGCCGCAGGCCTCGCTGCCGGCGGTGACTTTCGGCCAGATGTATCTGCCTATCCCGGTCGGCGCGCTGCTGACGATCCTGTTCGTGATTGAGCGCCTGCTGTGCGGCGATCAGTCCGCTCGCCCGCTGGTCAGCCTTGGCGGCACTCACTGATTCGGAGCTTACGATGGACGCACTGATCTTAGTTGGCAGTATGATGGTTCTGTTGCTGATCGGCTTCCCGGTGGCTTTCGCCGTGGGCCTGAGCGCTTTTATCGGCGCCTGGTGGATCGATCTGCCGCTGGAAGCGGTGGTGATCCAGATCACCAACGGGGTGAACAAGTTTTCGCTGTTGACCATTCCCTTCTTTATTCTGGCGGGCGCGATTATGGCCGAAGGCGGCATCGCACGCCGGCTGGTCAATTTCGCCTATATCTTTGTCGGCTTTATTCGCGGCAGGCTGTCGCTGGTGAATATTGTCGCTTCCACTTTTTTCGGCGCTATCTCCGGCTCGTCGGTGGCGGATACCGCCTCGATCGGCTCAGTGATGATCCCGCAGATGGAAGAGAAAGGTTATCCGCGCGATTTCGCCGCCGCCGTAACCGCCAGCGGATCGGTGCAGGCGGTGCTGACGCCGCCCAGCCATAACTCGGTGATCTATTCGCTGGCCACCGGCGGCGTGGTGACGATTTCGTCGCTGTTCGTCGCCGGCATTTTCCCCGGCCTGCTGCTCGGTCTCTGCCTGATGATTATGTGCCTCGGCTTCGCGCGCAAGCGCGGCTATCCGCGCGGCGAACGCATTCCTTTCCGCCAGGCGTTGAAGATTTTTTTCGACGCCTTCTGGGGGCTGTTTACCGTAGTAATTATTCTCGGTGGCATTCTCTCCGGCATTTTTACCGCCTCGGAATCGGCGGCGATCGCCTGCCTGTGGGCCTTTTTCGTCACCATGTTTATCTACCGCGACTTTAAGTGGAGCCAGCTGCATATTCTGCTGTTCCGCACCATTAAGACGGTGACCATCGTGATGGTGCTGATCGCCTTCGCTTCCGGCTTTGGCGCGGTGATGACCTTTATGCAGCTGCCGCAGCTGATCACCGGGTTTTTTACCAGCATGTCGGATAACAAGTATGTGATTCTGATGTGCATCAATATTCTGCTGCTGATGATCGGCACGCTGATGGATATGGCGCCGATTATCCTGATCCTGACGCCGGTGCTGTTGCCGGTTACCAATGCGCTGGGGGTCGATCCGGTGCATTTCGGCATGATCATGATGATCAACCTCGGCATCGGTCTGATTACGCCGCCGGTAGGCTCGGTGCTGTTTGTCGCCAGCGCGGTGGGCAAGCAGAAGATTGAACAGGTGGTGAAAGCGATGCTGCCCTTTTACTGCCTGCTATTTGTGGTGCTGATGATGATTACTTATATCCCTGCCATTTCCCTCTGGCTGCCGCGCATGATGGGCGTGATGTAGCGCCGTTGACGGCGCAGGCGTCTGTCGCCTGCGCCGTCGCGCTCCCGCCATCCGGCCACTGTCTGATAGTGGCAAAACGCTCTCAACCCCGGCCGGTTAAACGTGGTAAGTTAGAGCATCACTACGGGTTAGCAGGACCGCTTGCAGCATGTCGAAAAAGAATATTGAAACCACACTCATCGCCGCCGGAAGAACCAAACGTTATACCCAGGGCTCCGTCAACAGCGTTATCCAGCGCGCCTCCTCACTGGTCTTTGATACTGTCGCCGAGAAAAAGCGCGCCACCGCAGGCCGGGCTGAGGGCGAGCTGTTCTACGGCCGCCGCGGCACCCTGACCCACTTTTCGCTGCAGGAGGCGATGTGCGAGCTGGAAGGCGGCGCAGGCTGCGCGCTCTATCCGTGCGGCGCGGCGGCAGTCTCCAACGCTATCCTGGCGTTTGTCGAGGCGGGCGACGAAGTGCTGATGGCCGGCTCGGTCTATGAGCCGACCCAGGATTTCTGCAATAAGATCCTCAGTAAGCTTAACGTTACCACGCGCTATTTCGATCATACCCTCGGTGCGCAGATCGCCGATCTGGTGCAGCCCAATACCAAAGTGGTGTTCCTTGAATCCCCCGCCTCGATCACCATGGAGGTACAGGATGTGCCGGCAATCGTGCAGGCGGTGCGCAGCAAAGCGCCCGACGCCATTATTATGCTGGACAATACCTGGGCGGCGGGAGTGCTGTTCCGGCCGCTGGATCACGGCGTGGATATTTCGATTCAGGCCGGCACCAAGTATCTGGTAGGCCATTCTGATGCCATGATCGGCACCGCGGTCAGTAACGCGCGCTGCTGGGCGCAGCTGCGTGAAAACTCCTATCTGATGGGGCAGATGGTGGATGCCGATACCGCCTATGTCACCAGCCGCGGCCTGCGTACGCTGGCGGTGCGCCTGCGTCAGCATGAAGAAAGCGCGCTGGCGGTGGCGGAGTGGCTGGCGCAACGTCCCGAGGTGGCACGCGTCAACCATCCGGCGCTGGCGCAGTGTCCGGGCCATGACGCGTGGCAGCGCGATTTCAGCGGCAGCAGCGGGCTCTTTTCCTTTGTGCTGGAACAAAAACTGAGCGATGAAAAACTGGCACACTTTCTCGACGGTTTTCACCATTTCAGCATGGCCTACTCGTGGGGCGGCTTTGAGTCATTGATTCTGGCCAATCAGCCGGAAGAGCTGGCGGCAATCCGCCCGGTCAACGGCGTCGATTTCAGCGGCACGCTGGTGCGCCTGCATATTGGCCTGGAGCATATCGACGATCTGATCGCCGATCTGGCCGCCGGTTTTACGCGCATTACTCAGGCATAAGCGGCGCAAAGCACGCTAATCTTAAACAAAAGCTTAACGGGTCGCCCTCTCTGCCCGCGCCGGCGGGAAGGGGGCGGCCATTTGCAGTTACACTTAAACGATGACCACAGTCAACGAGGAAGCAGATGGGTGTGATACATGAGATTGTTCAGGCGCTATGGCATCAGGATTTTGCCGCGCTGGCCAATCCGGACGTGGTTTGGATCGTTTACGGCATTATGTTTATTACGCTGTTTCTGGAAAACGGTCTGTTGCCCGCCTCTTTCCTGCCAGGCGACAGCCTGCTGCTGCTGGCGGGAGCGATGATTGCCAAAGGGGTGATGGATTTCGTCCCGACGATGGTGATCCTGACCACCGCCGCCAGCCTGGGCTGCTGGCTGAGCTATTTGCAGGGGCGCTGGCTCGGCAATACGCGCCTGGTGAAGAGCTGGCTGATGCATTTGCCCGCGCAGTACCATCAGCGCGCCTGGCATCTGTTTAACCGTCACGGTTTGACGGCGCTGCTGGTGGGCCGTTTTCTGGCGTTTGTCCGTACGCTGCTGCCGACCATGGCAGGCATTTCCGGCCTGAAGAATGGCCGTTTTCAGCTGTTTAACTGGCTGAGCGGCCTGCTGTGGGTGACGATTGTTATCGCCTTCGGCTACGGCATCAGCCAGGTGCCGTTTATTAAGCGCCATGAAGATCAGGTGATGGCGATTTTAATTATTCTGCCGGTCGCCCTGCTGTTCCTCGGCCTGGCCGGCAGCGTGGCGCTGATCTGGAAAAAGCGCCGTCAGCGCGCCTGAGCCGCATGCGGCGGCGGGAAGCCTATCCCGCCAGCCGCATACGGGTCATCTCCTCTCCCGGAGTGACGCCGAAATAGCGTTTAAACTCGCGCGAGAATTGCGAGGCGCTTTCATATCCCACCCGCATCGCCGCCGCGCTGGCCTTTAACCCTTCCTGCAGCATCATGGTGCGCGCCTGGTGCAGCCGGTAGCTTTTCAGGTACTGCAGCGGCGAGGTGCTGGTGACCGCCTTAAAGTTATGATGAAACGCCGAGACGCTCATATTGACCTCCGCCGCCAGCAGTTCGACGCTGAGATTGTCGGTGAAGCTGGTTTCGATGCGCCGCAGCGCGCGGGCGATCTGGCTGAACTGGGTGTGGCGGCTGACCAGCGAGAGCAGCGCGCCGCCGCAGGGGCCGGTCAGGACGTAATAGAGCATTTCACGCACGATTTGCGGCCCCAGCACGCGCGCGTCACGGTTTTTCTGCATCACATCCAGTAGCCGCTCCGTTGCGCAGAGCAGTTCGCCGGAGAGAAAGGCGGAATGGATGCCCTGGTTAAGCGGCCGGGTCTGAAAGCTGTCGTCGTTGTTCAGTTCGATCAGCAGATCCTGCAGTTTCGGGATATCGACATGTAGCATGATGCCCGCCAGCGGCTGTTCCGGCGTGGCGAAGGTTTCGCATTCAAACGGCAGCGGCACGGTGAGCATCAGGTATTTGCTGGCGTCGTAGTTGAAGGTGGTGGTACCGATATAGCCGACTTTTTTCCCCTGAAAGAGGATGACAATGCCGGGCCGGTACATGACCGGCGTGCGCCCGCACTGACTATCGGCGTAAAGCAGCTGCACTTCCGGCAGTTCGGGCAATGCGGCGCGTCCGCTCTGGCGTAGCTGAATCACTTTTTGCGCCAGGGCGGCGCAGATCGTTTCCCGCTCCATGATGTTAACTCTCTGTGATGAACTCACCGGCAGTGTGCCCGCTGTTAAGAAATTTCTCCAGCCGTGAGCAGGATTAGGCAAGATTCCCGCAGAAATATGCATTGAGGCCAGCCGGCCGCTTTCCCACAATGGTATTTCGACGTCGGCACCGCAAAAGGAGATCTCGACTAGACTTAATCGTCATCGGGTCCAACTAACCAGTAAGGAGAAGTTATGGCAGACCAACCGATTATTAAACTGCGTGACGGCAATATGATGCCGCAGCTGGGGCTGGGCGTCTGGCAGGCCACCATTGAAGAGGCGCGCAACGCCGCGCTGAAGGCGCTGGAGGTAGGTTACCGTTCTATCGATACCGCGGCGATCTATAAGAATGAGGAAGGGATCGGTCAGGCTTTGCAGCAGACGGATGTGGCGCGCGATGAGATTTTCGTGACCACCAAGCTGTGGAATGAGGATCAGCTGAACTGGCAGCAGGCGATGGAGAGCAGTCTGCAGAAGCTGCAGTTGGAGTATGTGGATCTTTATCTGATGCACTGGCCTTGTCCGGAGAAGGATAATTATGTCGAGGCCTGGAAAGGGATGATTGAGCTGCAGCAGCAGGGTCTGGCGAAGAGTATCGGCGTCTGCAATTTTCAGGAAAAGCATCTGAAGCGGCTGATTGACGAGACGGGCGTGACGCCGGTGATCAACCAGGTGGAGTTGCATCCGATGTTGCAGCAGCGCGAGCTGCACGCCTGGAACGCGATGCATCAGATTCAGACAGAATCGTGGAGCCCGCTGGCGCAGGGCGGCAAGGGCGTGTTCGATCAGGATGTGATTAAGCAGCTGGCGAAGAAGTATGGCAAGACGCCGGCGCAGGTGGTGATCCGCTGGCATCTGGATAGCGGGCTGGTGGTGATTCCAAAGTCGGTGACGCCGTCGCGTATTGAAGAGAATTTCAAGGTGTTTGATTTCCGTCTGGAGAAAGCGGAGATCAGCGAGATTGCGAGGATGGATAGCGGTACGCGTCTGGGGCCGCATCCGGATGAGCTGAACTAAGGTTGACGGCGGGGATCGTCGTCGCCGGCTCGCTGGATTTGCAGGGGCTGCCGCGTGTAACGGTCGCTGCAGGTTCGGTGAGTTTGCAGGGTAGTACCGCGTGTAACGGTCGCTGCAGGTTCGGTGAGCTTTAGGGTACTACCGCGTGTAACGGTCGCTGCAGGTTCGGTGAGCTTTAGGGTACTACCGCGTGTAACGGTCGCTGCAGGTTCGGTGAGCTTCAGGGTAGTACCGCGTGTAACGGCCGCTGCAGGTTCGGTGAGTTTGCAGAGGCTACCGCGTGTAACGGTCGCTGCAGGTTCGGCGAACCCGCAGAGAGGCCGGGCCGCTCGTAAAGACGCAAACCCTGTCATCCCTGACCGCTCGGCCCGCGCCCTCCCTGGCGCGGGACGCTTTACTCCCCTGCCCGGCCTCCCCGCGCTTTGACTGTTGTGTCGCTTTGATATTTTTTTAGTCCGTGCCCGTTTTCTGGATTGTGTGTCGCTTTGATATTTTTTAGTCCGCGTCCGTTTTCTGGATCTGGTGTCGCTTTGACACTTTTTAGTCCGCGCCCGTTTTCTGGATCTGGTGTCGCTTTGATATTTTTTAGTCCCCGCCCGTTTTCTGCAGCTTGTGTTGCTTTGATGCTTCTTAGTCCGTGTTTGCTCTCTGGATCTTGGGTCGCTTTGATATGTAGTGGTGCGCAGCGCTTGCGGGAGGGAGAAAACGTTGATGGGCTTTAATTGGGGGAGACGTTGAAGAGCGCTTTTAACAGGGCGTTGGGGAGCGCGTCGCCCAACGTCTCCCCGGATTGAGTGGACGGGCTGATCGTTAGCCGCCCAGGCTCGGCTGTACCAGCAACTGTCCCGCCGTGCCGCGATCGGCCATTTCCAGCGTCTGGCTGTAATAGACAAAGGGGAAATGTTCGGAAGAAGACTGGGTGAACGCCACCAGCAGCTCGACTTCACCGTCAATCCAGACGGTATCTTTCCAGCCGCGATCTTCGCCGAATGGCTGCGCGCCGTTGACGCTTTTCACCAGGAACATCACGCCCTGAATATGAAACGCCTGCGGCGTGTCGGCATGGACTATCCAGCGCTCATAGGTCCCCTGCTGCGCCTGAATATCGATGCGCGCCATGTCCCACAGCGCGCCGTTGATGCCCGGCTGAGCGTCGCCTAAGCGCAGCTCGCGAGTGCGTACCGGGGTACCGTCGAGGATTTGATCGGCCAGCAAACGCATCGGCAGGTTGTCGGTGACCAGCGGCAGCAGGCCGGTGGGACGCAACGTGAGGATCAGCGTGGAGGTGAGGATGCTGGAAGGCTCGAACAGGCCGCGCAGGCGATCCATGATGCCCGCCGCGACGCCGGCGGTAATCGACACCTCTTCACCCTGCGACATATCCAGCAGCACCTCGCGGCGCTCGCCCGGCGCCAGCGATAGCTGCTGCACCGCCACCGGCGCAGGCAGGAAGCCCTGATCGCTGGCGATAACGTGGAACGGGCGATTGTCGCTTAACATCATCTCATAGCGGCGGCAGTTAGAGGCGTTGAGCAGCCTTAAGCGCACCCAGCCGCGCGATACTTCGACAAAGGGATTCTGCACGCCGTTGACCAACAGCGTATCGCCGACCAGGCCGCCATTCTCCGGCGGGTTATAGACCGGCGCGCCGAAGTTATCGAGGCGTTTGTCCTGAATAATCAGCGGGAAATCATCCACGCCGTAATGTTTGGGGATCGGCAGCGATTTGCTGACCTCATCCTCAATCAGCCACATGCCCGCCAGCCCGTTATAGACGTGCTGCGCCATGCGGTTGGGGGTGGTGGCGTGATACCAGCAGGTGGCGGCGCGCTGGCGCACCGGCAGCACCGGCGCCCAATCGACGCCCGGGGACATCATGCGCGGCGCGCCGCCGCTCAGCGCACCCGGCACCAGCAGGCCGCCGACGCCCATCGCCACCGGCTCGTTCAGCCGGTTGTTGTAAATCAACTTGACGTCGTCGCCGCTCCAGACACGCACCGTCGGCCCAAGATAGAGGCCGTTGACGCCCCAGACCGGCACCTTATTGCTGTCGCCGGAGAAAGACCAGTGGCTGCGCTGCAGAGTCAGAAACAGCGGCTGACCGCGACGCGACTCCAGCAACGGCGGGATCGGTAATGGCGTTTCATTGCCCGCCGCGCGCGCGCTGAACGGCAGCGCGCCCGCGCACAGGGCGATGCCCGATGCCTGTATAAATTGACGTCGACTGAAAGACATAACGACTCCATAGCGGTGCGCGTGGCGCCAGGCTGACGCGGTCCGTTTTTATTGTTGTTCAGGAATTGCTGTGCGGGCCGCGGCTGCGGCCCGGATGAATTATAACTTGCCGCTGGCTTCGCGCTCGGCGACTTCGGCGTCCAGTTCGTTAAGCTTGGCCTGCATCAGCTCGCGGCAGTGGGTCGCCAGCTTGCGCACCGAGGTATTCTCAAATGCGGTGACGTCAACCGGCGGCAGCATCTCCACAATCACCAGCCCGTTTTTCCAGCGGTTCAGCTTGATTTTATCGTGGGTGGTTGAAACCACGATCGGGATAATCGGCACGCCCGCCGCAACCGCCGCATGAAACGCGCCGGTTTTAAATGGCAGCATACCGCGACCGCGGCTGCGCGTCCCTTCCGGGAACATCCAGAAGGAGATACGTTTTCTTTTAAACTCATCGACCACTTTAGCGATGGTGCTGTGCGCTTTGGCGCGGTTGTCGCGATCGATCAGCAGGTTGCCCGTCAGCCAGTAGAGCAGGCCAAAAAAGGGGATCCACAGCAGGCTTTTTTTGCCTACCGTCACCGTGGTCGGCTGCACGATGTTCGCCGCAGTGATCATATCGTAGTTGTTCTGATGGTTGGCGATATAAATCGCGTTGCCGTACTGGTCCGCGCCTTCCGGTCGACGTATTTCAACCTTCACGCCGAACAGCGGCGCCAGCGCGCCGAACAGGTGGCCGAAGGTGGCAACATGACGCGGGTTTCGCGGTGAAAAAAGGCACCAGATACAACCAAATACACAAACCAGAATTGAATAAATAACAACTATCAGGGTACGTAAAATTACCAGCATAACGACCTCATTGTGGCTTCCGCCTAAGTATACCGGCTTTATGTGAAAACACACCGGTATTGCACCGGCGCGCGGCCCTGCCGACGCGCCGGTTTCCCTGTCCGCTTATCAGGCTTCGCTGTCGTCGGCGACGGCGCGCGTCGGCGCGTCGATTTCAACACGGTCGATGCGCTGCAGGCCGCGCGGCAACAGCGTGCCGCGACGTCCGCGTTCGGCACGGAACTTCTGCAGCTCTTCCGGGCGCAGCGTCAGCTTGCGCTTACCGACATAGAGCGTGATGGCGCTGCCCGGCGGCAACAGGTAGAGCCAGGCGAGACGATCTTCGCCGCTGGCGGCCTGCGCCGACGGGATAGAGATAATCTTATTGCCTTTGCCCTTCGACAGCTGCGGCAGATCGCCCACCGGGAACAGCAGCATGCGGCCGGCGGCGGTAATCGCCAGCAGCATATCGTCGTCGCTGTGGATCGCCATTGGCGTCATCACCTTCGCGTTTTCCGGCAGCGTCAGCAGCGCCTTACCGGCGCGGTTGCGCGATACCAGATCGGCGAAGGTGCAAACAAAGCCGTAGCCGGCATCGGAGGCCATCAGCAGACGCTGATCGTCCGCTTCCATCAATACCTGTTCCACCACCGCGCCCGGCGGCGGCGTCAGCTTGCCGGTCAGCGGCTCGCCCTGACTGCGCGCTGACGGCAGCGTGGTCGGATCCAGCGTATAGCTGCGGCCGGTGGAGTCGATAAAGGCCACCGGCTGATTGCTCTTGCCGCGCGCGGCCGCCAGATAGCTGTCGCCCGCTTTATAGCTCAGCCCGGCCGGATCAATATCGTGGCCTTTCGCGCTGCGCACCCAGCCCATCTGCGAAAGTACGATAGTGACCGGCTCGGAGGGCACCAGCTCATTTTCACTGATCGCCTTCGCCTCTTCGCGCTCGTTCAGCGGCGAACGGCGATCGTCGCCGTAGGCTTCGCTGTCGGCCTGCAGCTCTTTTTTCAGCAGCGTGTTCATGCGGCGCTCGGAGGCCAGCGTCGCCTGCAGCTGATCGCGCTCTTTCTCCAGCTCGCTCTGCTCGCCGCGGATTTTCATCTCTTCCAGCTTCGCCAGATGGCGCAGCTTTAACTCAAGAATCGCTTCCGCCTGGGTTTCGCTGATACCAAAACGCGACATCAGCTCCGGCTTCGGCTGATCTTCGCTGCGGATGATCTCGATCACGTCGTCGATATTAAGGAACGCCACCAGCAAGCCTTCAAGGATATGCAGGCGCTTCAGTACCTTATCCAGACGATGCTGCAAGCGACGGCGCACCGTATCGCGGCGGAACACCAGCCATTCGCTAAGGATCTCCAGCAGGTTTTTCACCGCCGGACGGTTATCCAGCCCGATCATGTTCAGGTTGATACGGTAACTTTTTTCCAGATCGGTGGTGGCGAACAGGTGGTTCATTACCTGATCAAGATCGACGCGGTTGGAGCGCGGCACCAGCACCAGGCGGGTCGGGTTTTCATGATCCGACTCATCGCGCAGATCTTCTACCATCGGCAGCTTTTTATTGCGCATCTGGTTGGCGATCTGCTCCAGTACGCGTGCGCCGGAGACCTGATGCGGCAGCGCAGTGATCACCACTTCGCCATCTTCTTTTTTCCACACCGCGCGCTGACGCACCGATCCGCGGCCGCTCTGATAGATCTTACGGATCTCGCTGCGCGGGGTGATGATTTCCGCTTCAGTCGGGAAATCGGGCCCCTGCACGATATCGAGCAGATCGTCCAGCGTGGTTTTGGGATTGTCGATCAGCGCCATGGTCGCTTTCGCCACTTCGCGCAAGTTGTGCGGCGGAATATCGGTCGCCATGCCGACGGCGATGCCGGTGGTGCCATTCAGCAGAATGTTCGGCAGGCGCGCCGGCAGCATTTTCGGCTCATTCAGCGTGCCGTCAAAGTTCGGCACGAAATCGACCGTGCCCTGCCCCAGCTCGCCCAGCAGCACTTCGGCGTAACGCGACAGGCGCGATTCGGTATAACGCATGGCGGCGAACGATTTCGGATCGTCCGGCGCGCCCCAGTTGCCCTGGCCATCTACCAGCGGATAGCGGTAGGAGAAGGGCTGTGCCATCAGCACCATCGCTTCGTAGCAGGCGCTATCGCCGTGGGGATGATATTTGCCCAGCACGTCGCCGACGGTACGGGCCGATTTCTTGAATTTCGCGCTGGCGTTCAGCCCCAGCTCCGACATCGCATAGACAATGCGGCGCTGAACCGGCTTCAGGCCATCGCCGATATAGGGAAGCGCCCTGTCCATGATGACGTACATGGAATAGTTCAGGTACGCATTCTCGGTAAATTTATGCAGGGCAAGACGCTCTGCACCATCCTGCGTCAAGTCACTCATTATGATTCCTCACGTTGCGGCGGGCGGCAGCGCGCCGCATGGCGATCTGTTTGGCGAGGATAGTACCTTATCTGATGCGGCGCTGTCACAGATTAGTCATCGTCCGGCGCGCGGTTTTCGGGGGCGGGTTTTATCGCTTTTAACCGCATATTTTTCAGCGATTATTGCGCTGTGCGCAAAAGTGTTGTGATCAAACGCACATTTTTCTTTGCCGGCTGCGCGCGTACACTGCCCGCAGCGTTTTCAACGGAGCAACGAACAATGAGCAAGATTTTAATCCTTGATGCGGGCAAAGCTTTCGCCCATTCCAAAGGTGAACTGAACCACACGATGGCTAACGTCGCCGAGACCTTTCTGCGCGATCAGGGCCATGATGTTCAGGTGACCCGCGTCGACGACGGTTATGACATTAAAGAAGAAGTCCAGAAGTATGTCGACAGCGACGTAGTGATTTACCAGATGCCGGGCTGGTGGATGGGTGAGCCGTGGATCCTGAAGAAATATATCGATGAAGTGTTCACCGAAGGCCACGGTTCGCTCTACGCCAGCGACGGACGCACCCGTTCCGACGCCAGCAAAAAATATGGTTCCGGCGGCCTGCTGCAGGGCAAAAAGTATATGCTGTCGCTGACCTGGAACGCGCCGCTGGAAGCCTTTACCGATCCGGAGCAGTTCTTCGAAGGCGTCGGCGTGGATGGCCTCTATCTGCACTTCCATAAAGCGAACCAGTTCCTCGGAATGGAAGGGCTGCCGACCTTTATCTGCAACGACGTGATCAAACAGCCTGATATTCCACGCGATATCGCGCGCTATCGTGCGCACCTGGCGGAAATCTTTGCTTAACTTAAAGCACTGAAAATTTTACCAGGGGCACATTATGCTGACAGTTGTAGCTGAGATTTGCGTCAAGCCGGGCCGCCGCGAGGCGGTGCTGGCGGTGATACAGGCGCTGACGCCGACCGTTCTGCAGGAAGAAGGCTGTAGCAAATATCAGGCGCTGGTCGATCATCAGGCGCAGGTGCCGTGGAAGCAGAACCTGCCCGACTCCATTTTTATGCTGGAGTATTGGGATAGCCTGCGTCATCTGGAGCAGCATCAGCAGCAGCCGCATATGGAAGCCCATCGCGAGCGGATTAAGGATGATGTGCTGGATGTGAAGATCTTCGTAATGGAGCAGCCTGCGGCTTGAGTGTCGGACACTGCCGCGCGCTGAGCGCCGCACGCGCGCCGTCAAGTCTCAGGGTGTCGCTTCACGCAGCCGCCTCGCCGCTGCCGGCATAATAAAAAACCGCCCGACCATCGCAAAATGGCCGGGCGGTTCTGTTTCGCGCCGCTGCGGCGCAGGGTAAGGGGCACGCGGCCCCTGCGACGGCGAGGCTTATACCTCGATTTCCGCCTTGTCCCCTTTTTCCTGCAGCCAGTTGCGTCGATCTTCAGAGCGCTTTTTGGCCAGCAGCATATCCATCACTGCCAGCGTCTGCTCCACATCTTCATCGCTGACTGTCAGCTGCACCAGACGACGGGTATTAGGATCGAGCGTGGTTTCGCGCAGCTGCATCGGGTTCATTTCGCCCAGCCCTTTAAAGCGCTGCACGTTCGGCTTGCCCTTTTTACGCTTCAGCTGCTCCAGCACGCCATCTTTCTCTTCCTCATCCAGCGCGTACCAGACCTCTTTACCGAGATCGATACGGTAGAGCGGCGGCATCGCCACGTAGACGTGGCCGCCCTTCACCAGCGAACGGAAGTGACGTACAAACAGCGCGCAGAGCAGCGTGGCGATGTGCAGGCCGTCAGAGTCCGCATCTGCCAGGATGCAGATCTTGCCGTAGCGCAGCTGGGTGAGATCTTCGCTGTCGGGATCGATGCCGATCGCCACGGAGATATCATGCACCTCCTGCGACGCCAGCACTTCGTCCGACGAGACTTCCCAGGTGTTAAGGATTTTGCCTTTCAGCGGCATGATCGCCTGATATTCGCGATCGCGCGCCTGCTTGGCGGATCCGCCCGCCGAGTCCCCTTCGACCAGAAACAGCTCGGTTTTGCTCAGATCCTGCGCGGTGCAGTCAGCCAGCTTGCCGGGCAGCGCCGGGCCGCTGGTCAGCTTTTTACGCACCACCTTTTTCGCGGCGCGCATACGGCGCTGCGCGCTGGCGATCGCCAGTTCCGCCAGCTGTTCAGCCGCCTGCACGTTCTGGTTCAGCCACAGGCTGAAGGCATCTTTCACTACGCCGGAAACGAACGCGGCGCACTGACGCGACGAGAGACGCTCTTTGGTCTGGCCGGCGAACTGCGGATCCTGCATTTTTACCGACAGCACATAGGCGCAGCGATCCCAGATATCTTCCGCCGACAGCTTGACGCCGCGCGGCAGAATATTGCGGTATTCGCAAAACTCGCGCATCGCATCGAGCAGCCCCTGACGCAGGCCGTTGACGTGCGTGCCGCCCTGCATTGTCGGGATCAGGTTGACGTAGCTTTCCGTCAGCAGCTCGCCGCCTTCCGGTAGCCAGAGCAGCGCCCAGTCCACCGCTTCGACGTCGCCGGAGAAGCTGCCGACGAACGGCGCTTCCGGCAGGGTGATCAGGCCGTTCACCGCCTCGCTCAGGTAGTCGGTAAGGCCATCCTGATAGCACCAGCGCTGCTCGGTATTGTTGACCTTGTCTTTGAACACGATCTCCACGCCCGGGCAGAGTACCGCTTTCGCCTTCAGCAGATGCGACAGGCGCGATACAGAGAAGCGCGGGCTGTCAAAAAAGCTGCCGTCCGGCCAGAAGTGGACGCGGGTGCCGGTATTGCGCTTCGCCACCGTGCCGGTGACGGTCAGATCCTGCACTTTATCGCCGTTTTCAAAGGCGATGTCATACACCTCGCCGTTACGGCGCACGGTGACTTCCACGCGCTTCGACAGGGCGTTAACCACGGAGATGCCGACCCCGTGCAGACCGCCGGAGAACTGGTAGTTTTTATTGGAGAATTTGCCGCCGGCGTGAAGACGGCAGAGTATCAGCTCAACTGCCGGTACGCCCTCTTCCGGGTGAATGTCCACCGGCATGCCGCGTCCGTCATCGATCACTTCCAGTGACTGATCGGCGTGCAGGATCACTTCCACGCGCTTCGCGTGGCCGGCCAACGCTTCATCAACGCTGTTATCGATCACTTCCTGGCCCAGATGGTTGGGACGCGAAGTATCGGTGTACATTCCCGGACGACGACGAACGGGTTCGAGGCCGCTGAGTACCTCAATGGCATCAGCGTTATAGCTGGATTGAGTCATCGTATCGTTCTGAATTGGTGGCTTAAAAGGGTTATACGATCCCGCGGCGTCAGGCGCGATTCAGACCGATAAAGTCGAGAATCGATGGGAAAAAGCGTTCGAATCCGGTGAAAGCGTGATTACCGCCCTCTTCAACCGTTTGGCGGCAGGCCTGGTAGTAATCCAGCGCCTGACGATAATCGAGTACTTCATCGCCTGTCTGTTGCAGCAGCCAGATCAAATCCGGCGACTCAAGCGGGTCAATCTGCATGACTTTCAGATCGTAAATGTGGCGAGACTCTAACACATATTGCTGGCCGGTGTATGGATTCTCGTTGACGCCAAGATAATTGAGCAGCAGGTCAAACGGGCGCACCGCCGGGTTGATGACCACCGCCGGCAGCATGAAGCATTGCGACAGCCAGGTAGCGTAATATCCGCCCAGCGAGGAGCCGACGACGCCCAGCGTTTCGCCGGCGCGCGCCAGCACGATCTCCTCCAGCAGCTGCGCCGCGTCGGCCGGCCACGCCGGCAGCTGCGGTACCAGCATTGTCACCTGCGGATGGTGCGCCGCCAGCCAGCGCTGCAGCTGCGTCGCCTTCGCCGAGGCGGGTGAGCTGTTAAAACCGTGCAGATAAAGCAGCGTCGCCATACTCAGTACCCTTCGGAATCCAGATCGGGCGTAAAGGCGCGGCTCGCCAGCCGTTGTACCCGGGTTTGCACCGCGCCGTTCTCATCCAGCTCCAGCCAGCGCCAACCCGGCGCCACGGCGTCAATGGTAAAGTTGGTGCAGTGCGGCTTGAACTGTACGCAGGTCGACGGCGTCGCCAGCAGGCGGCGGCCGTGCCACTCCACATCCATCTCCTGATGAATGTGGCCACAAATCAGGGTGTTCGCCAGCGGATAGGGCTGCAGTACCGCCTCCAGCGCGTGCGGGTTACGCAGGCTATGCTGATCCAGCCAGCTGCAGCCCGACGGCAGCGGATGATGATGCAGCAGGATCAGCGTGTGACGATCGGCGGTTTGCGCCAGCGTTTTCTCCAGCCAGTCGAGCTGGTAATCGCTGAGCATGCCGTGCGGCACGCCCGCCACCTGGCTGTCGAGCAGCAGCAGCTGCCAGCGTTCGCCGATAAACACCTGCTTGGCTTCAGCGATGCCCGAGCGCGCCAGCGTGCCGAACATCGCCGGCTGAAAATCGTGATTGCCCGGCAGCCAGACGCAGGGCGCCGGTAAGCGCCCAATGCCCTCAGCGAAGTGCTGATAAGCCTCAGGGGTGTGATCCTGCGCCAGATCGCCGGTAGCGATGATCAGGTCGATGGGCTGCTGCTCCGCCTCGATGGCGTCCAGCACCGCGTTGAAACTGGCCCAGGTATTCACGCCCAGCAGCGTTTCATGTCTGCCTGAAAAAAGGTGGGTGTCCGTTATTTGTAATATCCTGATACTGGCCCCACTCACCACAGGAAGTTTTAGCAGGCTATCCAAAGAGTTTCCTTAATCTCTACGCCATATCAAGGTTATCGCGGCTTACCAGGCCGGAACGGCCATCGCGCCGTGCGACAAACAATAACGCAGCCAGTCAGCGAGGAACTGGTTGATTTGATGCTTTTCATCACGCTGATGCAATTTTTTATTCGGGTAATCATAACGCGCTTTAAAGCGATAGATCTGCTGCGTTGAACACACTTCAGCAACCATCGCGTCGTGATAGAGCCGTACAGACATGGAAGGCAGGCTCCAGTAACTGACGGCGGGCGCGGTTTGGCGGATTTCCACCAGGGTGGTGTAACGTGTCGATTCGGTAATGGTGATGCTGTAGCTGGCGCCGTTTACCTGATAGGTCACCGTGGCCCCCGCTTCATCGTCGCGCGGCAGCAAACGACGCAGCTGCGCGAAGTTCGTTTCGCTCAACCGCATCATTTCGGGAAAATCAGGGACGTAGCGCTTGATCATGTTGGATTCCACTCTTTTCGCAATTTCTCATAGTGCAGCATCAGCCATTGCAGGGCGATGACGGAGGCCGCGTTGTCGATTTTCCCCTCTTCCACCCAGCGATAAGCCTGTTCACGGCTTACCACATGCACAAGAATATCCTCATTCTCATCCTCCAGACCGTGGCATCCTTGCGCCACGCTGGCATCCACTTCTCCCACCAGCACCGACAGGCGTTCGCTGGTGCCACCCGGACTCGCCAGGTAGTTAATCATCGGCTGCACGCGGCCGACTTTCAGGCCCGCTTCCTCTATCGCTTCGCGACGCACTACTTGCTCCACGCTTTCACCGGGTTCGATGATCCCGGCCACTAATTCCAGTAGCCAGGGCGTTGGGCTGGTGTCATAAGCGGGAATGCGGATCTGTTCGATCAGCACCACTTCATCGCGCAGGGGATCATAGGGTAGCAGGACTGCGGCATGTCCGCGCTCAAAAACTTCGCGCACCACTTCATCGCTCATCTGGCCGTTAAACAGGCGGTGCCGAAAACGATAGCGGACCAGAGAAAAAAATCCTTCATAGAGTGGCTCGCGTGCAATAATTTCTACATCGTTTTTGCTGAAAGTCACTGGGTATTTTGTATTTTCGACCATAAGACCGGTGTCCTTTACAGTGGGGATAGTGACGAAGGGTTTCAATTACGCTTCGCCCGGAAGGGTGGTTCTTTCTGAATTATTTACGTAAATTAACGGAAGATGGCACGTTCAGCCAACTTATCAATCTGGCACACTCTGGTAGAATCGGCGCATATTTTTTTCGCTTATGTCAGCGCTACCATAGCAACTTTGCTGCACTACAAGGAATGCAAATGAAGAAACTGCTCCCTTTACTTATTGGCCTGAGCCTGGGCGGCTTCAGCGTAGCAAGTCAGGCGGAGAACCTGCTGCAGATTTACCAACAGGCCCGACTGACTAACCCCGATCTGCGCAGTTCAGCGGCTGACCGTGACGCGGCATTTGAAAAGATTAATGAAGCCCGCAGTCCGCTGCTGCCTCAGCTGGGTCTGGGCGCCGATTACACCTATACCAGCGGCTATCGCGACAGCAGCGACACCCATTCGAATACCACCAGCGGCTCCCTGCGCCTGACGCAGACCATTTTCGATATGAGCAAATGGCGCGCCCTGACGCTGCAGGAAAAGAATGCCGGTATTGAGGATGTGACCTATCAGACGGCTCAGCAGAACCTGATGCTGAACACCGCCACCGCCTACTTCAACGTGCTGCGCGCCATCGATTCGCTCTCCTATACGGAAGCGCAGAAACAGTCGATCTATCGTCAGCTCGATCAAACCACGCAGCGCTTTAACGTAGGCCTGGTGGCGATCACCGACGTGCAGAACGCCCGCGCGCAGTATGATAACGTGCTGGCCAACGAAGTTTCGGCGCGCAACCAGCTGGATAACGCGCTGGAAACGCTGCGTCAGGTGACCGGTAACTACTACCCGACGCTGGCATCGCTGAATATCGATCGCTTCCGTACCGATAAGCCGCAGCCGGTGAGCGCGCTGCTGAAGGAGGCGGAAAGCCGCAACCTGAGCCTGCTCTCCGCCCGCCTGTCGCAGGATCTGGCGCGCGAACAGATTCGCTATTATGAATCTGGCCATATGCCGACGCTCGATCTGAGCGCCTCCAGCAATTTGTCTAACAACAAATATGGCGGCAGCCGTGCCGTGCAGAGCGACAGCATCACCGGCAGCAACCAGGTAGGTCTGAGCTTCAGCCTGCCGCTTTATCAGGGCGGCCTGGTCAACTCTCAGGTGAAGCAGGCGCAGTACGCCTTCGTCAGCGCCAGCGAGCAGCTGGAGAGCGCGCATCGTTCTACCGTGCAGACCGTACGTTCTTCCTTCAATAACATCAACGCCTCTGTCAGCAGCATCGAAGCCTATAAGCAGGCGGTGGTTTCCGCGCAAAGCTCGCTGGATGCGATGGAAGCAGGCTACCAGGTGGGCACGCGCACTATCGTCGACGTGCTTGACGCCACCACCACGCTCTATAACGCCAAGCAACAGCTTTCCGATGCGCGCTACGATTACCTGATCAATCAGCTGAACATCAAATCTGCCCTCGGCACGCTGAACGAGCAGGATCTGCAGGCGCTGAACGCCAGCCTCGGCAAAGAAATCCCGACCTCGCCGGAAACGGTGGCGCCGGAAAACCCGCAGCAGGACGCGGCGGCCGATAGCGGCACGCAGCTGCAGGCGGCAGGCAATCAGCAGGCTGAACGCACCGCCCCGGCGGCTCGCCCTGCAGCGGCGCGCCAGGACGGCAACCCGTTCCGCCACTGATAGTGAAACCGGGCCGCTGAACCTTCCGGGTTTAGCGGCCGCAACGGTCGCTTCTTTTTCCCCTTCCTCGCTTATCTGAATCCGCCTCCCGTTTGAACGTATAGCTAAGTAAATATGCAGGCACAGCGCCGTCCATTGCTTCATTTTTGAACCGGTTTAACCTATCCTTTGCGCTACCTTTGGGCAGAGGACTATCCCCATGAAACGGACAAAAAATATTCATCTCGACGCCTTCCGCAAGAGTTGGCGCGCCCGTCATTTGACGCCTGTGGCGCTGGCAGTTACCGCTGTGTTTATGCTGGCCGGCTGTGAGCAGGCGGATGAGACGGTTTCCCTGTATCAAAATGCCGATGACTGTAGCAAAGCGAATCCGGGCCAGAGCGCGCAGTGTACGACGACCTACAACAACGCCCTGAAAGAGGCAGAAAAAACCGCGCCGAAATATGCCTCACGCGAAGATTGCGTCGCGGAATTCGGCGAAGGCCAGTGCCAGCAGGCACCGACACAGGCGGGCACCAATGCGGAAGCGCATCAGAGCGGCAGTTTCTGGATGCCGCTGATGGCGGGCTATATGATGGGTCGCCTGATGGGCGGTGGCGCGGGTTTTGCGGCGCAGCCGCTGTTCAGTTCTAAAAACCCGGCCAGCCCGATGAACGGCAAATTCGTCGACGCCAGCGGCCGCAACTACGGCACCGCCACGCCGGGCCGTACCATGACGGTGCCGAAAACCGCGCTGGCGCCGAAGCCGGCGACAACCCGTACCGTTACCCGCGGCGGCTTCGGTGAAAGTGTTGCCAAACAATCCACCATGCAGCGCAGCAGCGCCACCGGCACCAGCAGCCGTTCGATGGGAGGCTAATCAGCCTGATGAAACGCATTCCTATCGCTGAACGCCCTGACTGGCGCGCCCGCGCCACCGAATACGGTTTTGGTTTTCATACCATGTATGATGAGCCTTACTGGTGCGAAGACGCCTACTACCAGTTTACGCTGGCCCAGGTGGATTATCTGGAAGAGACCACCGCCGAGCTGCATCAGATGTGCCTGCAGGTGGTGGATAAAGTGGTTAACAGCGAAGCGCTGCTGGATAAGTTCCGCATTCCAAAACATACGTGGGACTTTGTGCGCGCCTCGTGGAAAACCTCGCAGCCGTCGCTCTATTCGCGTCTCGATCTCGCCTGGGACGGCAACGGCGACGCGAAGCTGCTGGAGAACAATGCCGATACGCCAACCTCGCTGTATGAAGCGGCTTTCTTTCAGTGGTTATGGCTTGAGGATCAGCTAAAGGCCGGCAACCTGCCTGCCGGCAGCGATCAGTTCAACAGCCTGCAGGAAAAGCTGATCGACCGTTTCGCCGTTCTGCACCAGCAGCACGGTTTCGGCCTGCTGCACTTCACCTGTTACCGCGACAGCGAAGAGGATCGCGGCACGGTGCAATATCTGCAGGACTGCGCCAGTGAAGCGGGATTGCCCAGCGAGTTCCTCTTTATCGATGACATCGGGCTTGGCGAGAAAGGTGAGTTCACCGATCTCAACGATCAGGTGATCGGCAACCTGTTCAAGCTCTATCCGTGGGAGTTTATGCTGCGTGAGATCTTCTCCACCAAGCTGAACGACGCTGGCGTGCGCTGGCTGGAACCCGCGTGGAAGAGCATTCTTTCCAATAAGGCCCTGCTGCCGATGCTCTGGCAGATGTTCCCGAACCACCCTAATTTACTGCCGGCGTATTTTGCCGAAGATAACGTTCCATCAATGGATAAGTATGTGGTGAAGCCGCTGTTTTCACGCGAGGGCGCCAATATTCGTATTGTCGAACGGGGCCAGGAGATTGCGCGCGTTGACGGGCCTTACGGCGAAGAAGGGATGATAGTGCAGCAGTTCCATCCGCTGGCGAAGTTTGGCGACAGCTATACGCTGATCGGCAGCTGGCTGGTGGACGATCAGCCTGCCGGCATCGGCCTGCGCGA
Source organism: Mixta gaviniae (assembly GCF_002953195.1). GTDB lineage: Bacteria > Pseudomonadota > Gammaproteobacteria > Enterobacterales > Enterobacteriaceae > Mixta > Mixta gaviniae. The sequence continues at coordinate 3,815,556 of NZ_CP026377.1, forward strand.
AGATCGTGCGCTGATCACCCAGGATCTTTCACGTTTCTATCCGCACGCTTTTATTGAATAGCCTGAACGGGCAGCGTCCTGCTGCCCGCCTTTACCGTAACGCGCAGCCGCTACGTCGGCATAAACAGTCTCAGCGCTATCTCGCGGTCCTGTCCGCATGAATAGAGCGGCTTATGCGGCGGTGACCTCGCTATCCTACCTGTACCGATAACATACTGAGCGTTGCCATCTCGATGCCCTCTACCGGCACCGTGACCGGCTCATCCGCCTGGCGCGAGCCAAGAATATAGAGCAGCGGCAGATAGTGTTCCGGCGTCGGATTCGAAAGCGCCGCGCCGTGGTGTTGCATAAAGTTCACCAGTGGATGCGCCCCGGCCTCACCCTGCCAGCGCAGATTGTCGCGGACATATTGCTCAAAGGCGCTTGCCCATGGCAGCGGTTCGGCCCCCTCCTCCCAGCGCGCCAGGCGCAGGTTATGCACCACATTGCCGCTGGCAACCAGCATCACGCCACGATCGCGCAGCGCCGCCAGCTTCTCTCCCATCTGAAAATGCCAGGCAGCAGGCTGCGTGCCGTCGATGCTCAGTTGTACTACGGGAATATCCGCTTCAGGGTACATTTTAATCAGTACGCCCCATGCGCCGTGATCCAGCCCCCAGGCGCTATCAGCATGCACCTTCACCGGCGCCAGCAGCGCGGCGATCTCCTGCGCCAGCGCCGGCGATCCGGGTGCCGGATAACGCGTATCGAACAGCGCCTGCGGGAAGCCGCCAAAATCGTGGATGGTGCGCGGCCTTTCCATCGCGGTGACCGCTGTACCCCGCGTATACCAGTGCGCCGAGATCGCCAGAATCGCTTTCGGCTTCGGCAGGCTGGCGCCCAGCTGACGCCAGGCCTGGGTATAGCGGTTTTCTTCCAGCACGTTCATCGGGCTGCCGTGTCCAAGAAAAAGCGCCGGCATACGGGTAGGGTTCATGAGTTCCTCAACGGTGCATCAGTTTCGTTGAGCATCACATTACGCCCATCAGCGCAGAGATGCAGGCGGATAAGCGTGACGATCATATTCAATATTTTTGAAGATTATTCAGACAAAACTTTACGCAATACCCCCTCGCTTTTTGTCAGAATTTCAATAGTCTTAATACGAATGATTATCATATGGAGTCTGCCATGTCGGTTCCTTTACTTCTGACTATTCTTGCCGGCGCCGCGACCTTCCTCGGCGCGTTCCTGGGCGTAATAGGCCAGAGGCCCTCTAACCGCATGCTGGCCTTTGCCCTGGGTTTCGCCGCGGGCATTATGCTGTTGATTTCTCTGATGGAGATGCTTCCCGCCGCGCTCGGCACCGAGGGGATGTCGCCGCTGCTGGGCTACAGCATGTTTCTGCTGGGCCTGCTCGGCTATTTTGCGCTGGACCGCCTGCTGCCCCACCAGCATCCGCAGGATTTAATGACGCCGACGCAGCAGCCGCGGAGCCTGCGACGCACGGCGATGTTGCTGACGCTGGGGATCAGCCTGCATAACTTTCCTGAAGGTATCGCTACCTTTGTCACCGCCAGTAGCGATCTGGAACTGGGGCTGGGCATCGCGCTGGCGGTAGCCATCCATAACATTCCCGAAGGGCTGGCGGTAGCGGGCCCGATGTATGCCGCTACCGGCTCTAAAGCGCGTGCGCTTTTCTGGGCCTGCCTTTCCGGCATGGCGGAAATCCTGGGCGGCCTGTTGGCGTTTATGGTGCTTGGCCCGGTTCTTTCACCGGTGGCGATTGCGGCGATTATGGCGGCGGTGGCCGGCATCATGGTGGCCCTGTCGGTGGATGAACTGATGCCGCTGGCGCGCGAGATAGATCCGCACAATAACCCGAGCTATGGCGTTCTGTGCGGCATGACGGTGATGGGTTTTAGCCTGACGCTGTTGCAAACCAGCGGTATCGGCTAGTGCTATTAATCTGAAAATAATCACGCAGACAATGATAAATCAACAGGATAGTTGCTCTGCGCGATTTTCAAGACCTGTCTGGTAGGCGCGCTACCTGCCGCTTCGTACACTTCCGTCACCTCTGGACGATGACGGAAACAATATGCTGGCTCAAGGTGCCCTGCTGTGTCTGGCTCTGAATATTTATCACGAAGCGCGTGGAGAACCGTTAAAGGGACAAATCGCGGTAGCGTCGGTAACCATGAACCGGGCAAACTGGGACATCACGAAAATTTGCCCGGTGGTTTACGCCCCCAAACAGTTCTCATGGACGCATCTGACGAAAAGCGCTTTCAGCTACCCGCCGGATGCCGATAAAGGCTGGCAACGGGCACAACAGATAGCTCACCAGATTATTAACGGCGAGCTTTCTGATGTGACTAACGGCGCAACCTACTACCATAACCAAACCGTTACGCCTGCCTGGCGCACTGCGTTTGCCCGTACCGCCACTATCGGCAATCATATTTTCTATGCAAAACGATAAAGCAGGCCTCGGCTGAGTCAGGCGACGGACTCAAACAGCAATAAAAAAAGCCGGGACTCCCCGGCTTTTTTATAGGCGCTATCAGGCCAGAAAGCGTTAGCTCGCCTGGCGGGTCTCGTGGCTGCGACGCCAGGAGATCAGATCTTCGATAGTGACCAGCGGCATGTTGTGCGCTTTAGCAAACACAATCGCTTCCGGCGCACAGGCCATGGTGCCGTCATCGTTCGTCAGTTCACACAGTACGCCCGCCGGTTTAAACCCGGCCAGCGTCACCAGATCGATGGTCGCTTCGGTATGGCCGCCACGCGTCAGCACACCGCCTTCACGCGCCCGTAACGGGAAAACGTGGCCGGGACGGCTCAGATCGCTGGGCTTCGCATCGTCAGCAATCGCGGTACGAATGGTGGTGAGGCGGTCTTTAGCCGATACGCCGGTAGTTACGCCGCGCGCCGCTTCAATTGTAACGGTAAAGCCGGTGCCGAAGGAGCTGGTGTTGTTTTCCACCATCATCGGCAGATCCAGCTCCTGACGGCGCTGTTCGGTGATGCAGAGGCATACGATGCCGCTGCCGTGACGGATAGAGAGCGCCATCTGCTCGACGGTCATGGTTTCGGCGGCGAAGATCATATCAGCTTCGTTTTCACGATCTTCATCGTCCAGCACCATTACGCCGCGGCCTTCGCGCAGCGCTGCGATGGCGCGTTCCACACGCTGTTCCGGCGTGCCAAATTCAGAAAGTAGCGTCTGATTCATGGTAAATAAACCTTATCAATATTGTGGTTACCAGAATCAGGGCGTGCTTGAGGAGTGCATAAAAATAACGCGCGGCGAGCCCGTAGCTCGACGAGAATCGTTATCCTCTCCCATCCGGACTTTAACCGTCGGCCCCGGAATCACACCGGATCTGCTGACCTTCCAATCGGGCGATCGGAAGCGCTCGCGGGCTTTCAGCTGTTGCTGATTTACCGCCGGTGGGGAATTTCGCCCCGCCCTGAGAATAAGCGAATTCACTATAGCGCCAAACAAGATGTGCGGCAACGCACAATAGCAGCATATGCTTATCCGTTTTCCGCAACTGCCATTTTAGGTTTATCCTTTTCCTGACAGGCATTACACTTAAGTTATCTTTGTTGCGACCAGGAAACCGCCATGATTGACCCGAAAAAAATTGAACAACTCGCTCGTCAGGTGCATGACGCGATGCCGCGCGGTATTCGCGAATTTGGCGATGACGTTGAGAAGAAGATTCGTCAGGTCCTGCAGGCGCAGCTGACGCGCATGGATCTGGTAAACCGCGAAGAATTTGACGTGCAGACACAGGTCCTGTTGCGCACCCGTGAAAAGCTGTCCGTACTGGAGCAGCGTCTGGCTGCACTGGAAGGCCAGAGCGGCGGCTCTGCCGCTGCTACGCCTGCGCATACAGCCGCTGCACACTCAGCGGCAGCGCCTGCCCCTGGTATTACGCCTGCCGCGCCGCAGAACGCGACGGCAACGCCTTTGACGCCGGCATCGCAGGGCGCTTCCGCCTCTGCGCCGCCGACCTCGCCGGCAGCGCCAGCCTCAACGGACGGCGTTAAAACGGTCGATCCGCAGTAACGCTGCGGTGAGGCGCCGGCGGTAAGCGTCCCGGCAGGCTGAGAGGCTAACTCATCAGCCTGTCGATGCGCTTTTCCGGCCGTTTCTACGAGCGAATACGCTTGATGATATTGGTGGTGGAAATCCCATCTTCAAAGTTCAGCACGCGTACTTCGCCGCCGTTAGCCCAGACTTCTTCGCTTCCGGCGATCTGTTCCGGCTTATAATCTCCGCCTTTCACCAGCAGATCCGGCAGAACGCTGGCGATTAACCGCTGCGGCGTATCCTCTTCAAACGACACCACCCAGTCGACTGATTCCAGCGCACCTAATACGATCATGCGATTTTCCAGCGGATTGACCGGACGGCTGTCGCCCTTCAGGCGTTTAGTTGAAGCATCGCTGTTGACCGCTACGATCAGGCGATCGCCCAGCTTACGCGCATTTGATAAGTAGGAGACATGCCCGGCGTGCAGAATGTCGAACACGCCGTTGGTCATCACCACTTTTTCGCCGCGCTGACGCGCCATCGCCACCGCCTCTTTCAGCTGCGCTTCGGTCATAATGCCGAAGCCGCTCTCCGGACGCGCATGAATGGCGTTTTCCAGCTCCACCGGTGATACGGTGGAAGTACCGAGCTTACCGACCACCACGCCCGCCGCGGCATTTGCCAGGAAACAGGCGGCTTCCAGATCGTCGCCCGCCGCCAGCGAGGCGGCCAGCACGCCGATAACGGTATCGCCGGCGCCGGTCACATCGTACACTTCCTGCGCCTGGGTCGGTAAATGCAGCGGCGCTTTGCCCGGCTGCAGCAGTGTCATGCCGTTTTCCGAGCGCGTCACCAGCAGCGCGGATAGCTCATAGTCGGCCACCAGCTGCATGCCGCGCTCGACGATGTCAGCTTCATCCTTGCATTTGCCAACCACCGCTTCAAACTCGGAAAGGTTAGGCGTCAGCAGCGTCGCGCCACGATAGCGTTCGAAATCGGTGCCTTTCGGATCCACCAGTACCGGCACATTTGCCGCGCGCGCCAGCTGGATCATCTGCTGCACGCTGGCCAACGCCCCTTTGGCATAATCGGACAGCACCAGCGCGCCCGTGTGTGGCAGCGCGGCGGCGATGCGCTGATGCAGCGGCTCAGGATCGATGCCTTCAAAGCCTTCTTCAAAATCCAGACGGATCAGCTGCTGGTTACGGGAAAGAATTCGCAGTTTGGTAATGGTGGGATGCGTCGGCAGCGCAACGAAATCGCACTTCACGTTGACGTTTTGCAGGCTGACGCCCAGCGCGCGCGCCGCATCGTCAACGCCGGTCAGGCCGACAAGACAAGATGACGCGCCTAGCGCGGCGATGTTCATCGCCACGTTGGCTGCTCCGCCCGGCCGCTCTTCCACATTGTCTACTTTCACCACCGGCACCGGCGCTTCGGGTGAAATACGGCTGGTAGGGCCATACCAGTAGCGATCCAGCATCACATCGCCAACCACCAGCACTTCTGCACGGTTAAATTCGGGCAGTGTCACTTTCATTACAGAGACTCCAGACTGCAGTAAAAATATTGCGCGCGATAATAGCACAGCTGCGTCAAAACGCTGCGCCGCGCATCAAGGTTCCGTCAGGCGCCGCCCGGGGCGGTTTGCAGCCAGCGTTGCCAGCTCTCCTGAACGATCTGCCGCTCATGGCTAAACGCCTCCGGCGCAACGTGGCCGGCCTGCTCCTGCAGCGCCAGATGGTGCAGCTCATCGCGCAACGTAACGTACGCCTCGGTCAGCGCATCCGCTTCCTGCTGCGTGATTTTGTTATGCCGCGCCAGCAGCGCCAGAATGCGCACGTTATCGGACCAGCCCGTCAGCCCCGGCTCCTGAGCCGCATAGCGCAGCACCAGATATTGCGTAATAAATTCGATATCCGTGATCCCGCCAGCATCCGCTTTGATGTCCCAGCGGCTTTTGTGCTTATGGCTCAGGTGCGCATACATCTTTTCACGCATCTCGCGCACTTCGGTTTGCAGGAGCGCCGCCTCGCGCGGCAGGCAGAGGATCTGTCGGCGGATCGCTTCAAAACGCTGGCTTAGCGCCGGTTCGCCATAGACGATGCGCGCCCGCACCAGTGCCTGATGCTCCCAGGTCCAGGCCTCCTGGCGCTGATACTCTTCAAACGCCTCCAGCGTGCTGACCAGCATGCCGGCGGAGCCGGAAGGCCGCAGGCGCGCGTCCACTTCATAGAGAATACCGGAGGAGGTGCGAGTACTGAACAGATGCATGACGCGCTGCGCCAGGCGCAGATAAAACTGGCGGCCGTCGATGGCGCGTTCACCCTCGGTCACAGCCTCCGCCGGACAATTATGCAGGAACACCAGATCAAGATCGGAACTGTAGCCCAGCTCCCAGCCGCCAAGCTTGCCATAACCGACCACGGCGAAGCCGCGTTCGTCCTGCTGCAGATGCGAAGGCCGCCCGTAACGCTGCACCATCATATTCCAGGCCTGCTGCACCACCGCCTGAATCATCGCCTCGGCCAGCCAGGTCAAATGGTCGCTGACTTTCATCACCGGCAGCGTGCCTGCGATATCCGCCGCGGCGATGCGCAGCTGCTGCACCTGCTTAAACTGACGCAGCGCTTCCAGCTGCTGCTCCTCATCTTCTTCCGGAATACGCAGCAGATACTGCCGCAGCTCATCCCGATAGGCATCGGTCGCGGTAGGCTGATAAAGCGTGGCGGGATCCAGCAGCTCATCCAGCAACAGTGGATAACGCGCCAGCTGGCTGGCGATCATCGGCGAGGCGGCGACCAGCCGGATCAACTGCTTCAGCGCGCCGGGGGATTCGGTTAACAGCTCCAGATAGGTAGTGCGGGTCACCACGCCCAGCAGCAGCGGAATAAGACGGCGCAGGGTGCTATCCGCATCGACGCGCGCGCAAACTTCGTTCAGCAGGCGCGGCATCAGCTGATCGAGCGCCAGCCGGCCGCGCGGGCCGATGGTGCGCTTATCCACGTCCTGACGGAATTCCGTCAGCGTGCGCAGCAGATTTTTCCTTGCCTCGCCATCAAGATGCGTCAGCAGGCTATCCAGCTCGCTCTGCTCCAGCTTGTCGTGCCAGAGTTCGCTCATCTCCTGGTTTTCGCTCTCGTCCGCGCCATCCGGCGTATCTTCGCCGATCAGCTCGTTGAAGATCAGCCGCACCTGCGCCATCTGCTGCTCCAGCGTTTGATGCAGCGCCGCCCAGCTTTCGCATCCCATCGCCCAGGCCAGACGCGCCTGATTCAGTTCGTCGGCCGGCAGGGTTTGCGTCTGTTCGTCATTGATGCTTTGCAGCAGGTTTTCCAGCCGCCGTAAAAAGAGATAGGCTTCGCGCAGCGCGTTAACCTGCGGCTGCGTCAGCAGATGCAGCGCTTCAATCGCAGAGAGAGTCGGCAGCAACGCGCGCTGCTGCAGGGTACGCTCGCGGCCGCCGCGAATCAGCTGAAACACCTGCACGATAAATTCGCATTCGCGGATACCGCCGGCGCCGAGCTTGATATTGTCCTTCAGGCCACGCCGCCGCACCTCGCGGGCAATCATGCCTTTCATATTGCGCAGCGACTGAATCACGCTGAAATCGATATAGCGGCGGTAGATAAAGGGACGTAGCATCTGCTGCAGCTCCTGGCTCCAGCGGTCGTCGCTGTCGCCCATCAGGCGCGCCTTAACCATGGCATAGCGCTCCCAGTCGCGCCCTTGCTCCTGGTAGTAATCCTCCAGCGCGGCGAAGCTAAGAACCAGCGGGCCGCTGTCGCCAAACGGCCGCAGACGCATATCTACGCGATAAACGAAGCCGTCCGCCGTCGGCTGATCGAGAACCTTAATCAGGCGCTGACCGAGCCGCGTAAAGAATTGCGCGTTATCCAGCTCGCGTCGGCCGCCGCGGGTCGCGCCGTTTTCCGGCCAGACGAAAATAAGATCGATATCAGAGGAGAAGTTCAACTCGCCGCCGCCCAGCTTCCCCATGCCGAGGATCAGCAGCGGCTGCGCCTCGCCCGCCGCATTGCAGGGGGTACCGAACTCAACGCAGCAGGCTCGCCACAGCCAGTCGCGCGCTGCGACTATCAGGGTTTCCGCCAGCGCGCTCAGCTGCCGCAGCGACGCCTCGGTGCCGCTCTCGCCGGTGTTTTGCATCCAGGCGATACGCGCCATCATGCGGCGCCGAAACAGACGCAGCTCCCGCATCAGTGCCGCTTCATCGCTCACGGCCTCCAGCTGCGCATTCAGCCAGTCGGCGTAATGTTGCCACTCAGCGGGCTGCGGCGGCTGCTCGCTTAACTGCTGCCACCATTCCGGGTGCTGCTGCAGGCTATCGGCGACAAAATCACTGAAAGCCAGCACCGCCTGTTGTTGAATGCTCAGCGACGTCAGCGGGCGATCCAGCCGCTGTGCCGCTTTTTCCGCTTGCTGCTGCAGCAGTGCAGGCAGCGGTCCGGTAAATGTTGGCAGCATAACCTCTCCCTGAAAGGTGATCAGACGTTGCCGTTAAGCCAGAAAGCCGGCTGCCGCAGCGCCTGACGGCACAGCGGATCCAGCTCGTTATAGCGGTTCGCATGAATGGCCTGCGCCAGCTGCTGCCAGCCGTGCAGCCAGTGTTCGACATCCTGCAGAGGATAGGCGCCCGCCAGCAGATGCACCGCCAGCAGCTGGCGCGTCAGCCGCACCGCTTTATCCTGATACTCGTTATACTGGCGCACAGTGCCGAAGGTTTCTTTCAGATCGGCGGCGACGCGCCCCAGCATGATATCGGCGAAGCGTTTGAAGGAGCCCTGCAGCCGCTCGGCGTTTTTGCCGTCGACAAAAGGACGCCAGCCTGTGTTAAGCAGCCAACCGGAAAGGCTTAGCTGGGCATCAAGCCACTGCGGGCTGTAACAGAACGCCTGCGCGTCGGGCCGCCCTTCTTCCAGCGCTTCAATCAGGCTGGTCAGCTTCTGGCGCAGCTGGCTGCTTGCCTTGCGCGGCACCAGCGCACCGAAGAGCGAAAACGCCTGACGCACGGTCTCCAGCGCTTCCAGCACGCCCTCCTGGGCGCCGGGCTCGTCGCGCAGCCACAGCTCTTCATGATACTGCCAGTGGCGCAGCGCCAGGCTCAGCGCCGCCTGCATGCCCTCTTCCACCGTCGCTTTCGGTTTGGCCTGCAGCACCGGCAGCGGACGCGCCGGCTGCTGTGGTTTGCCCTGCGACAGCCAGTAGCCGCGCGCCGCCTTGCTCAGGCTGCCAAGACGCAAACCCTCCATTTTTGCCAGCTCCGTTGCCAGCGCCAGCAGATCCGCCAGCTTGCCGTGCTTCAGCTCCAGCTCGATTTCATGCAGCGGCTCGCTAAGCCCGTTCGCTTTGATATCACCCCGATCGAGTGCCACCTCGATCTCGCTTTCGCCGCAGGTGACCAGCCATCTTTCACGGCTGAAATGGCTGGTGAACAGCGGCGTCAGCTGCTGCTGCAGCGCCTCAAGATCGCAGCCTGCCGGCCAGACCTCCGCCGGCAGTCGGGCGATATCCAGCTCCGGCTTCGCGATATCGACATTGTATTCGGGACGCTGGTGCAGACCGCCAACCGTCTGGCCGGCGGTTTTCAGGGTCATCTCATACTGTTCGCCGACGCCGCGGATGCGCAGCCCCATATCCCAGCGGCGCAGCTGGTTGTCCGGCGTCTCATAATAGATGTTGGTCAGAGCGATGGGCGCGCTGTAACTGTGCGGCCATGCGGCCAACCGGCTGCCAAGCTGTTCCGCCGCGTGCGGCGTGGCAATGAACTTTAATTCAATTTCAATGGTCATAATTTTTCATTCAATCTTTCACTGGCGCAGATTTCAGGAATAAGCCGAAGAGTAATGCAGATAACCTGCTGCTGTCTCTGCTTTATTATGCTTTCGCGAGCGTTGCCGCATCGGTTTGAGACCAGGATAGTTCTCATTCAGATTTTTGCGTAGCCTATCCAGACTGTGCCCTAAAATTTTTCCGGAACAGATGAAAAAACGATATCGAATGAAAAAATCACACCTTATTGCCCTGACTTTGCTGACTTTCAGCGTAACTTTGTCCGCCCATGCCGAAGAGAAACGCTATATTTCTGATGAGTTATCCACCTGGGTGCGCAGCGGCCCCGGCGATCAGTATCGCCTGGTCGGCAAGCTGAACGCCGGCGAGCAGGTCACCCTGCTGCAGACCAATAATGACAGCCAGTATGGCCAAATCCGCGATGCGGAAGGCAAAACCAACTGGATCCCGCTGGCGCAGCTGAGCGTCGAGCCGAGCCTGCGCACCCGCGTACCGCAGCTACAGCAGCAGGTGAAAGATCTGACCGATAAGCTGGCCAATATCGACAACAGTTGGAACCAGCGCACCGCCGATATGCAGAAAAAGGTGGCGGCCAGCGACAGCGTGATTAACGGTCTGAAAGATGAAAACCAGCAGCTGCGAAATCAGCTGATTGTGGCGCAGAAAAAGGTGAACGCCGCCAACGTGCAGCTGGATGACAAGCAGCGTGCCATTATCATGCAGTGGTTTATGTATGGCGGCGGCGTGGCGGGCGTAGGCCTGCTGCTGGGTCTGCTGTTGCCGCACATGATCCCGCGCCGCAAAAAGAATAATCGCTGGATGAACTAACCCGCCACGCGTTTTTCATGCCTATCGCGACGGCAACAGGGCTGCAACCGCTCGCCCTGCTGCTGTCGTTTCCGTAATTCTGCTATTGTTGTGCCAGAATAACGATTCAGGACACGCTGTTTCACCGGCGCGGTAAGCTTTCGCCGGTACGCCTGACGATTGATTGACTGAACTCTGGAGAAGACCCGTAGTGAAAACATACCTTGTCGGTGGCGCGGTGCGCGATGGTTTGCTTAAGCTGCCGGTCAAAGACAAAGACTGGGTGGTGGTCGGCGCCACGCCCGAGATGATGCTGGCGCAGGGCTACCAGCAGGTAGGCCGCGATTTCCCGGTTTTTCTGCACCCTGAAAGCCGGGAAGAGTACGCCCTGGCGCGTACCGAGCGTAAATCGGGTAGCGGCTATACCGGCTTTGTTACCTGGTCGGCGCCGGACGTGTCGCTGGAGCAGGATCTGCAGCGCCGCGATCTCACCATCAACGCCATCGCGCAGGATGAAGCAGGCCACTACATCGACCCGTATCAGGGCCGCCAGGATCTGGAAAAGCGACTGTTGCGCCACGTTTCAGACGCTTTTGTCGAGGATCCGCTGCGCGTGCTGCGCGTGGCGCGCTTCGCCGCCCGCTATGCGCACCTGAGCTTTCGCATCGCCGATGAGACCATGGCGCTAATGGGTTCGATGGCCGCCAGCGGCGAGCTGGCGCACTTGACCGCCGAGCGCGTCTGGAAAGAGACCGAGAATGCACTGCGCGCGCGTAATCCGCAGGTCTATTTTCAGGTGCTGCGCGACTGTGGCGCGCTGGCGGTACTTTTCCCGGAGATTGATAACCTGTTCGGCGTTCCCGCGCCGGCGAAGTGGCATCCGGAAATCGATACCGGCGTGCATACGCTGATGACCGTCGCGATTGCGGCGCAGCTGACGCCGGAACCTGACGTGCGTTTTGCCACGCTTTGCCATGATGTCGGCAAGGGGTTGACGCCGCCGGAGAAGTGGCCCAGCCATCCCGGACACGGCCCCGCAGGTGTCCCGCTGGTAGAAAATATCTGTCAGCGTCTGCGCGTGCCGAACACCCTTCGCGATCTGGCGGTGCTGGTGGCGGAGTTTCATGATGTGGTGCATACCATCGATAATCAGCCCGCCGAGCGCGTGATCGCGCTGTTCGATCGCGTTGATGCGTGGCGTAAGCCGCAGCGCGTCGAGCAGCTGGCGCAAACCAGCGAAGCGGATGCGCGCGGGCGCGCCGGATGGGAGAGCAACCCTTATCCGCAGGGCGCCTACGTGCGCGAAGCGTTCCGTATCGCACAGGCAGTGCCGACCAAAGCGGTGATCGATGCCGGTTTTCAGGGCGCGCAGGTGCGCGAGGAGTTGACCCGTCGCCGCTGCGCGGCGGTAGAGAGCTGGCGCGCGGCGTTAAAGGCGTGACGATGAATAAGGCATAACGTCAGAAAGGGAATATAAAAAAGGAGGCGCATGCGCCTCCTTTTTTTCGTGCCGCCTGTGCGTTACATAAAGACCATGTAGACCGCGGCCGCCACAATAAAGCGGTAGATGGCAAAAGGCACAAACGAAATGCGTTTAATGATATGCAGGAAGAACTTGATCGCCAGCAGCGCCACGATAAACGCGGTGACAAAGCCCACGGCGAACATCGGGAAGTCATCCATCGTCAGGAAACCGCGGCTCTTATAGAGATCGAGAACGGTGGCGCCCATCATCATCGGCACGGCGAGAATAAACGAGAATTCAGAAGCCGCGTAACGGCTAACGCCCATCAGCATGCCGCCGGAAATGGTGGCGCCCGAACGCGAGAAGCCCGGCCACAGTGCCAGACACTGGAAACAGCCGATAATAAACGCCTGCAGATAGGTGATATCGTCAATGCCCGGCGCTTTCGGCTGCTTCGGCTTCAGGAACTCTGCAGCCAGCAGCAGCACGCCGCCGACAATCAGCGCATACATCACGTTGATCGGGTTAAACAGCGTCTTGATCTGATCGTGCAGCAGCAAGCCGATCACCACCGCCGGCACCATGCCCAACAGAATATGGATCAGCGTCAGATGTCCGGTGCCGACCCCTTCATGCTTCACTTCGCCGAAGCGGATGCCAATCAGACCAAACAGGCGCCGCCAGAACATCACCACCACGGCGAGAATGGAGCCGAGCTGGATAACTACTTCGAATGTTTCCGCTTTATCGCCGTCAAAACCCAGCAGATGTCCAACAATGATCATATGACCGGTGGATGAGACTGGAAGAAACTCCGTCAGTCCCTCAACAATGCCAAGGATTGCAGCCACCCAAAGCTGATGAATATCTGCCATCAAATGTCCTCTACCCTAATGTTTGAACCATTAAAAAGGCGGACGTGCGAAACGTAACCGCCAGAAAAGATGCCAACTCAGCGTTAAGCGTGCTTTATGACAGCCATAATGTGGTTCGGTTTCATTGTGATAGCAATCACATTGGATCTATTTCAGAATTGTCCCCGCTAGCGCTGACGGGTTCCGCGCTCGATGATAACGCCCACCTGCGCCGCCTGCGCAACCGCGCCCGGCTTGCTGACTTTGATACGCACCCAGGACGAGGCAAAACGCGCCAGCAGCAGCGTGGCGACCTCTTCAGCTACGCGCTCTACCAGCGCGAAACGCCCCTGGCCAACATGATCGATGATCGCGCTGGCGACATCAGCGTAGCTCAGGCAATCATTCACGTCATCGCTGGCCGCCGCCTGACGATTATCCCAGGCCATTTCGACATCGAACACCAGTTTTTGCTGGATGGTTTGTTCCCAGTCGTAAACGCCAATCGTGGTGATCACCGACAGCTGTTCTATAAATACGATATCCATGATGGCACTCTCTGTTTTTACGTTAACCGGATACCACTCCCGGCGAATTATGCGTATTATCCACAGATGATGAGAATAAAACGACCCTTACGAAACGGAACGGTGTTATGAGTGCTATCGCGCTTGGTATGATCATTTTCGCGTATCTGTGCGGATCTATTTCCAGCGCTATTCTGGTTTGCCGGCTGGCAGGGCTTCCGGATCCACGGCATAACGGCTCAGGCAATCCTGGCGCGACCAATGTACTGCGCATTGGCGGCAAAGGGGCCGCGGCGGCAGTGCTGGCATTTGATGTGCTGAAGGGCATGCTGCCCGTATGGCTGGCCTACGCGCTCGGCGTTTCGCCGGTCTATCTTGGCCTGACCGCTATCGCCGCCTGTCTTGGCCATATCTATCCGGTTTTCTTTCGCTTTCGCGGCGGCAAGGGCGTCGCTACCGCCTTTGGTGCCATTGCCCCTATCGGCTGGGATCTGACCGGCCTGATGACGGGCACCTGGCTGCTGACGGTGCTGCTGAGCGGCTACTCTTCGCTGGGCGCGATTGTCAGCGCACTGATCGCGCCTTTCTACGTCTGGTGGTTTAAACCGCAGTTTACCTTTCCGGTCGCCATGCTCTCCTGCCTTATCCTGTTGCGCCATCATGATAATATTCAGCGTCTGTGGCGTGGCCAGGAAACGAAGATCTGGAAAAAGAAGCGTAAATAATTCCCCGCTTAGCCTCGCTAAGTGACCGTGCGCCGGCCTTCTCCCTGGCGCGCCTGTGCCTTTTCTCTTCCCGCGCCTGACACTCCTCTCTTCTCGCGCCTGCAACTGCTCGCTTTCCACGCCTGCACCTCTTTTCTTCCTGCGCCTGCCATGGCTCGCTTTCCGCGTCTGGCGCTCTGCGCCGACAAAGGGCATGTCGGTTCTGGAAAAGCTTAATTAGCAAAAAGCGCAGTCGCGCGTTCTCTCCGGTTGTTACATTTAGCGGCGGCATGAGCTGCAGCGCGCCGGCAATGGCCGTTACGCATCGGCTCAGGCGGGCCTGTCACGGCAGAAGATAGCTTTCATCTCAGGATGAATATTCAACGGAAGAAAAAAGAGGGTAACGCATGAGAGAGCTAACGCAGAGTGAATGTATTGATATCAGCGGCGGTGGTTTTATCGCCGACATCGCTGGGGCCGTAGGCGATTTTATTGGTGATTCGCTTTACGCTTTCCTGCCTGAAATGACGGTAAAAATTCCCATTCTTGGCGTCCTGGATATTAAAGCGTATTTCCCGGATCTCGGGCAGCAGCTGGGTAAAAGCGTCGGCCAGTACGTTGGCATGGGCATTGAAAGCGTGATTAGCCACATCCCCGTGTTTGGCGGCGTGCTGAACAAGCTGATGGGCAACTAACCCCTTTGGATACAAACGATGCGGTTTCCCGGACGGATAACCGCATCGTTTTCTTTTTAATGTCTGCGCATACGCGCCCGTTTAGGCGATCGCCGGCAGCTCAGCCAGCGGCCAGCGCGGACGCACGGTCACGCCAAGCTCGCCGCGCGTGCCGCCCTTCAGGCGCACCATGCCGGCATAGGCGATCATCGCGCCGTTGTCGGTGCAGAATTCAGGGCGGGCATAAAAGACCTCTCCGCCGCGCGCCTGCATCATCTCCGCCAGTTTCGCGCGCAGCGTGCGGTTGGCGCTGACGCCGCCCGCCATCACCAGGCGTTTAAAGCCGGTCTGATCGAGCGCGCGCTTGCACTTGATCGCCAGCGTATCGACCACCGCGTCCTCGAAGGCACGCGCAATATCCGCATGGGTCTGCGCATCGTCACTGTTTTCGCGGATGGTGTTAGCTGCGAAGGTTTTCAAACCAGAGAAGCTGAAATCAAGCCCTGGCCGGTCGGTCATCGGACGCGGGAAGGTGAAGCGGCCCGGCGTGCCCTGTTGCGCCATGCGGGAGAGCATTGGTCCGCCCGGGTAATCGAGACCCAGCAGTTTGGCGGTTTTATCGAAGGCTTCGCCGGCGGCGTCGTCAATCGACTCACCCAACAGCGTATATTCGCCAATGCCGGTCACGCCGATCAGCTGCGTATGCCCGCCGGAGACCAGCAGCGCAACGAACGGAAACTGCGGCGGATTATCTTCCAGCATCGGCGCCAGCAGATGCCCTTCCATATGGTGTACCGGTACAGCAGGCACCTGCCAGGCAAACGCCAGCGATCGGCCGATGGTCGCGCCGACCAGCAGCGCGCCGACCAGCCCCGGCCCGGCGGTATAGGCGACCGCGTCGATATCCTTGCCTTCCAGCCCCGCTTCCTGCAGCGCGGCCTGAATCAGCGGCACGGTTTTACGCACGTGATCGCGTGAAGCCAGCTCCGGCACCACCCCGCCATAATCGGCATGGACTTTCACCTGACTATAGAGTTGATTGGCGAGCAAACCGGCCTCATCGTCATAAATAGCAATGCCGGTTTCATCGCAGGATGTTTCAATACCCAGAACGCGCATGGTTGCTTTACCTCTCTGTTGCGGCGCGCAGTGTACCACAGCGCCTGGCGGCGCTGGCGCGATTTTGTGAGACGCCTGCCTGCTTTATGAACAAAAAACGAAAAAATATTGAACGCCGTTTAGCGCTTTAAGATATACTCTTCCGCCTGCGAAAATCCGGCAGCCGCCAACGGCCCTGTTGGTTTGCATAGCTCAATGTTGCTTTACAACGCAGACGCTATTGTTGTAAAATTCCGCACCATTTTGAAATGAGCTGACGCTGACGTCAGCGAAAGACCGAATTTTATCGAGGTGAGAGTTACATGCCGGTAATTAAAGTACGTGAAAACGAGCCGTTCGACGTAGCACTGCGTCGCTTCAAGCGTTCCTGCGAAAAAGCAGGCGTTCTGGCTGAAGTTCGTCGTCGTGAGTTTTATGAAAAACCGACTACCGAACGTAAGCGCGCTAAAGCGTCTGCAGTTAAGCGTCATGCCAAGAAACTGGCTCGCGAAAACGCACGCCGCACTCGTCTGTACTAATTTCTTCCGGAGGCCTTGCGCTTCCACCGCGTGTTAAACGCAGACAGAGTCAAGTTAGAGGCCGTGCTTTCCGGAAGGAAGCGCGGCTTATTTTCGTTTATGAGCGAAGAAAACGGGGCTTATGGCCGGACGAATTCCACGCGTATTTATTAATGACTTACTTGCCCGCACGGACATTGTGGATCTGATTGATGCCCGCGTTAAGTTAAAAAAACAGGGTAAGAATTTCCACGCGTGCTGTCCTTTCCATAACGAAAAAACCCCCTCTTTCACCGTTAACGGTGAGAAGCAGTTCTATCACTGTTTCGGCTGCGGCGCTCACGGCAATGCTATCGACTTCCTGATGAATTACGATCGTCTGGAGTTTGTCGAAAGTATTGAAGAGCTGGCTACCCTGCACGGGCTGGAAGTGCCCTATGAAGCAGGCAGCGGTCCCAGCCAGCTGGAACGCCATCAGCGTCAAAGTCTTTATCAGCTTATGACCGGGCTTGCTGAGTTTTATCAGCAGGCGCTGACTCAGTCTCAGGCGACCGCGGCGCGCGCCTATCTCAACCAGCGCGGATTAAGCGACGAGGTGATTGCGCATTTCGCCATCGGCTTCGCGCCGCCAGGCTGGGATAACGCCCTGAAGCGTTTCGGCCGCAATCCCGACGATCGCCAATCGCTGATCGATGCGGGCATGCTGGTCACCAACGATCAGGGGCGCAGTTACGATCGGTTCCGCGACCGCGTTATGTTCCCTATCCGCGACAAGCGTGGCCGGGTTATCGGCTTTGGCGGACGCGTATTGGGCGACGGCACGCCAAAATATTTGAACTCGCCGGAAACCGATATTTTCCATAAAGGCCGTCAGCTCTATGGCCTGTATGAGGCCCAGAAGCAGCATCCCGAACCGGCGAAGCTGTTGGTGGTCGAAGGCTATATGGATGTGGTGGCACTGGCGCAGTTCGGCATCGATTACGCTGTCGCGTCGCTCGGTACCTCCACTACGGCCGATCATATCCAGCTGCTGTTTCGCAGTACGGACAACGTGATCTGCTGTTATGACGGCGACCGGGCGGGCCGCGAAGCAGCATGGCGTGCTTTAGAGACCGCATTGCCTTACATGAATGACGGTCGTCAGCTACGCTTTATGTTTCTGCCTGACGGCGAAGATCCGGATACGCTGATTCGCAAAGAGGGTAAAGCAGCGTTCGAAGCGCGGATGGAGCAGGCAATGCCGCTCTCCAGCTTCTTGTTCGATACGCTGCTGCCGCAGGTCGATTTGAGTACCCGCGACGGCCGGACGCGTCTGAGTACGCTGGCGCTGCCGCTGATTAGTCAGATCCCCGGCGAAACGCTGCGCATCTATCTGCGTCAGGAGCTGGGCAATATGCTCGGCATCCTGGATGACAACCAGCTGGAGAAGCTGTTGCCGAAGCAGGCGGAAAGCGGCGTTCAGCCCGCCGCGCCGCAGCTGAAGCGCACCACCATGCGCATTTTGGTGGGGTTGCTGGTGCAGAACCCGCACCTGGCAGCGATGGTGCCCTCGCTGCAGGGGCTGGAGCAGCTGAATATGCCCGGTTTGCCGCTTTTTATGGAACTGGTGCAGAGTTGCAACGCAAATCCTGGCCTGACCACCGGCCAGCTACTAGAGTTATATCGCGGCACAAATTTTAGCCAGCACCTTGAAACGCTCGCAACATGGAACCACATGATTGTTGATGACGAAGTAGAGGCGATGTTTCAGGACTCTCTGGCGAAAATGTACGATTCGGCGCTGGAGCAGCGTCTGGAAGCGCTGATCGCGCGCTCCAGAACCCACGGCCTCAGCCCTGAAGAGCGCGAAGAAGTGCGCTCGCTCAGCCAGGCGCTGGCAAAGAAATAGATTCGCGATCGCGTTGGTATTAAGAGACGTTACCAGCGCTTACGGCACCGCTTTCCCGGCGATAATCAGAAGACAGGGAGCAGCGCGGGCCGGCACGCAAAAGGATAAGCAGACAGTCTCACAGCAAACTTTAGCGGCTTAAGTGCCGATATATAGTCAGGTAGACCCTGAAAGCCGCCACGAGGGCAGCGGCAATAATCCAAACGCCTTCAACTGTTATTGTTGGCCCTTATGGCTGACCCGACACCAATCAAATTAACAGAAGTGTGGATACCGTCTTATGGAGCAAAACCCGCAGTCACAGCTCAAGCTGCTTGTCACCCGTGGTAAGGAGCAAGGCTATCTGACCTATGCCGAGGTCAACGACCATCTGCCGGAAGATATCGTCGACTCCGATCAGATCGAAGACATCATCCAGATGATCAACGACATGGGCATTCAGGTTGTGGAAGAAGCGCCTGATGCCGATGATCTGATGCTGAACGAAAACAGCGCTGACACGGACGAAGATGCGGCTGAAGCGGCAGCTCAAGTGTTATCCAGCGTAGAATCTGAAATCGGACGCACGACCGATCCCGTTCGCATGTACATGCGCGAGATGGGCACCGTCGAACTGCTGACGCGCGAAGGCGAAATCGACATCGCCAAACGCATCGAAGACGGTATCAACCAGGTGCAGTGTTCCGTCGCCGAATACCCGGAAGCGATCACTTATCTGCTGGAGCAGTACGATCGCGTTGAAGCGGGCGAGTCACGCCTGTCAGACCTGATTACCGGCTTCGTCGATCCGAATGCCGAAGAAGATCTGGCTCCAACCGCTACGCACGTTGGCTCTGAGCTGTCAGAAGAAGAGCGCGACGACGAAGATGACGAAGATGATGATGACGACAGCGACAGCAGCGATGACGACAACAGCATCGATCCTGAGCTGGCGCGCGAAAAATTCATCGAGCTGCGCGATCAGTATGAAGCGACGCGTCTGACGATCAAAGCGAAAGGCCGCAGCCATCCTGATGCGGTGGAAGAAATCCAGAAGCTGTCGGAAGTGTTCAAGCAGTTCCGTCTGGTGCCAAAGCAGTTTGACTATCTGGTCAACAACATGCGCGAAATGATGGAGCGCGTGCGCACGCAAGAGCGCATCATCATGAAGCTGTGCGTTGAACTGTGCAAGATGCCGAAGAAAAACTTCATTACCCTGTTTACCGGTAATGAAACCAGCCCAACCTGGTTCCAGGCGGCGCTGGCAATGAATAAGCCCTGGTCTGAAAAACTGCGCGACGTAGAAGAAGATGTGCAGCGCAGCATGCAGAAGCTGATGCAGATCGAGGAAGAGACCGGCCTGACGATCGAGCAGGTAAAAGATATCAACCGTCGCATGTCGATCGGCGAAGCGAAAGCGCGCCGCGCCAAGAAAGAGATGGTGGAAGCGAACCTGCGTCTGGTGATCTCCATCGCCAAGAAATATACCAACCGCGGCCTGCAGTTCCTGGATCTGATTCAGGAAGGCAACATCGGTCTGATGAAGGCGGTAGATAAGTTCGAATACCGTCGCGGCTATAAGTTCTCCACCTACGCCACCTGGTGGATCCGTCAGGCGATCACCCGCTCTATCGCGGATCAGGCGCGCACCATCCGTATTCCGGTGCATATGATTGAGACGATCAACAAGCTCAACCGTATTTCTCGTCAGATGCTGCAAGAGATGGGCCGTGAACCGACGCCAGAAGAGCTGGCCGAGCGTATGCTGATGCCGGAAGATAAGATCCGCAAAGTGCTGAAAATCGCGAAAGAGCCGATCTCTATGGAGACGCCGATTGGCGATGATGAAGATTCGCATCTGGGCGATTTTATCGAAGACACCACGCTGGAGCTGCCCCTCGATTCGGCCACCTCCGAGAGCCTGCGCTCTGCAACACATGACGTGCTGGCTGGCCTGACGGCCCGTGAAGCGAAGGTGCTGCGTATGCGTTTCGGTATCGATATGAATACCGACCACACGCTGGAAGAGGTTGGCAAGCAGTTTGACGTTACCCGTGAGCGTATTCGTCAGATTGAGGCGAAGGCGCTGCGTAAGCTGCGTCACCCGAGCCGCTCGGAAGTGCTGCGCAGCTTCCTGGACGACTAAGCGTATCGAGAGCGTAAAAAGGCTTCCTGTGGGAAGCCTTTTTTATTGCCTAACGCCCGCGCAGTGTCAGGGCGTTTTCCAGCTCCTGATAGGCTTCGGTCAGCTTCTCCTGCGTGGCACGGTTTAGCCCACTGGGATTAGGCAGCACCCAGACCTCCGTTTCGCCGATGGTCGCCGGCTGCTTGCCCCACTCTACCTTGCTTTGACGAAACGCCTTTCGGTAAGCATCTTTGCCTAATACCGCCAGCGCCGCTGGCTGGTAATGCAGCATTTTTTCTATCAGCGATTTGCCGCCTTCGCGCAGCTCATCCGTTGACAGCTCGCTGGCCTCTTTCGTCGGCCGATCGACCAGGCGAGTGATGCCGCAGCGGGTATCCAGCAGATGCAGCTCCTCTTCTGGCTTAAGCTGACGCTCGGTAAAGCCGGCCAGCCAGAGCGTTTTCCAGAAGCGGTTACCTGAATACGCGAAGTGATGGCCGGTATGGGCGGACGATTTTCCCGGATTGATGCCGCAAAAAACCACCCGCAGGCCGGGTGCGATAATATCTTTGATCTCGTGATCACTCATCCCTGCTCTCCTGTTGGACGTCAGCCTGACGTGACGCTAATAATGAGTTTAGCAATCGATCGCCCGAGGCTAACATCCGCTTTTTGCGACCTGTCCCGTTGCGCTGCCAACATTCAAAGAAATAAAGGTTTTTCAATCGATTGAACTGCTGTAAAAAGCGCCAACCGATAAGCGATAGCTGGATTGCCCAGGCGAGTTACTTTATAATCACGCCCCACAGGCCCCTTAGCTCAGTGGTTAGAGCAGGCGACTCATAATCGCTTGGTCGCTGGTTCAAGTCCAGCAGGGGCCACCAAATAAAACAAGGAGTTAGATGAGAAATCGTCTGACTCCTTTTTCTTTGGATGCGATTCAGGTGATGTAGTGGGTGACGTAAGTGAATGGCTGGGTGACGCAAGCAGCTTGGGTTTAAATGTCTGTCTGGATGTTTGCCAGAATCCTGATTCCCTGTTTTCGAAAAGCCTTACAGCCGTTCGATTCAATCATCAACACAGCCTTATCTGAACCATCCCAGGATTACAGGTCAAAAACAAGTTATGAGTTTCGACGATTCCATTCAGCAACTGCGCAAAGAACAGCTCGCGCACCAGTCAGATGCAGAACGCTTTATCAGTGTTAAGTCTCTTTTTGAACAGCTTAAACAACTTTACGCAGATCAAAGTTACAATGCCTTGTGTCTTCTGGCATTGAAAAAGTATCGAAGTGCAAAAGTGCAGCCATCACTTCACTGGTTTAGTGATGGACGTTGGAGCGACATTCCGCCAGTTGCCTTTTTTCAGCTTTTAGATAAACACGGCGCACCAAACATAGGTGCCCCTGATTACTATCCGAATGCTGAGGCAGCACTGCGAGCAGTGAGAGATGATGTCATGAATACTAATAAGCTGGCTGATTGTGGTTTTCTTCGTACAGAAATTACTGCTGCGCTTGGGATTACACTTGATACGGCAAGACCAGAAGAGCTGGCAAGTGAACAAGATAGCTCGGACATAAAAGCCGAAAACCTGGTACTTAAAGAAAAAATTGAGGCGCTGGAAAAACGTCTGGCTGCTCCTATAGAGAAAGCCGAAACTTATGCAGCTAAACGGGAAGAGTTTCTCATTGCTGTCATAGCCAGTTTGTACGATAAAAACAGGCTCACCTCTTCAAAAGATCTACTGCCAAAAGCGCCAGAGCTTTTGAGGTTGGTCGAAAGTAAGATCCCGCTATTCTGGCCAGCGGAAGGGTGTTTTCCAATGAGTGAAGAGCAATGCCTGAAAAATCTTCGGGAAGCGATTAGCCTGCTTGAACGCGACGTGACTGATCTTCATCAGTTGCGGATTGAAAAGAGACAGATGCAAAAAACAAGAAAAATTAAGTCATCTTAATCAGCAGGATAACAAAGGTCACCAAGGTATCTTTCTAAGGTATCCACGACATAAACCCTCTCGGTTTTTAAGATACGTTTCATATTGATTCGCTACCGAGAAATTTAACATGAAACATATCAATTCTTTATCAACGACTGTCAGTCACCTTCCGGGCCCTCAACGTCTGATCCGTATATGTGAGATGCTTGATCTCCTGAATTGCAGCCGAACCACCCTTTACCGCTGGGTAATCAGCGGTGAGTTTCCTGCGCCAAAAAAACGTGCAGGCAGAACTATGGGCTGGACAGTCACACAGTATCAACAGTGGCTCGATAACTGCTGCTAAACCTCTAAGCAAGGCTGGAATTTCCAGCCTTTCTTTTTATCTGCTGATGCAACCATTTGAAACAACAAGCGCATCAAATCGTTATCAATCCGTGATTCTGATACATCCGTAACCCTATGATAAACAGTGAAATTGGCAGTCTGGATTCAGCCCATCAGGAGCCGGTAATTAATAATATTACGCGCAGTACGGTTTATCCGGATATCCGGGCTAAAGGCGAGTTTCTGTATGACGATGTTCTCTGGCCAGTCATGCCTGAAGAGAGTCAGCAGGATGTGAAGATCATGAATTCTCTGTTCAAGGCAGTTGATAGAACTTATGCCAGTTGCTCTCGCTTTCTGGCAATCCGTTATGATTTTCATCTGCCTCAATACACGGCTGACAACCGCGTTATTACCCGCTTTCATCAGCTATTGATTCCTGCTTTAAGGAAGGAGTATCCCAAAAGCTTTGCTCGGGTATTTTGGGTAAGAGAACAGAATCAGGCACCAGCACAGCATTATCATTACCTGTTGATGGTTGATAGCAACTACGTGCGTCATCCTCTTAAAATTAACAAGCTGGTGGAGAGCCGCTGGAAAATAGCAACGGGCGGAACGGTCTGGTTTCCAAAGCATGGTTACTATTTAATTCGAAAGAACAATACTGAGGCTATGACCGCATTGTTACTGCGGGTGAGTTACTTTGCTAAGCGGCACTCTAAGGAAGGAATTGCTAAAGACATCGCGCGTTCCGGAACCCGGCATTACCCGTATTTGAAAAAAGAAAAACATACTAAAACTGCACGATTACGTACTCAGATTGCCCATTTTGATCGGGCACAAGCGCATTGCCCTCTTCCCGGAAAGCTGGATTCGCTTTTCACTCCCGCAGAGCACTCTGCTGGTAAGCCTACGGCACTAACTTTGTCAGATAGCCAACAATTGGATAAGGCTGCCTCACTGCCAATGAAGGCGCTCAGACGAGCGCTGCAGCGTTTTAGTACACTCAGGGGCCGCCTGCCTGACGGTAATAGCATCGTGGCTGGTACTAAACTGAGCCCTCACTGGCACCGTCATTTTGAGCGTTATTACCGCTATTACTGGCCATGCAATATCAGCGTTTCACAGTATTGCCGCTGGTATTACCTAAATACGTCCACCGCAAGCCGCTATTTGTGTAACTTCCCGGCTAATCTGGTTAATCCATGGTTGTTAGCGTGCTGGCTGTAAATATTTTGAAAGTTGATAAAGATGGAAAACAAAACAAGCAGAAACGCTAGAATTTCGCTGCCTCACTCACTTAATCGTAAGATGAAGACTTATGTAGGCGGCATTGATTGGCTAACCGGTTATGAAATTGTGCCGCTGACTGATGAACAGCGTATGCAAAGAAAGCAGCACCTGCATGCTCTGCCTGCAACGCTGGATGAGTTGTTTGAGCGTTTCCTGCTGTCTGCCATAGAGTGCGACGTGCATTACAAGGATTACAACTTCTGGAGCGAGACATGGCGTACCCAGTGGGCATATCACAAACAAAATTATCGTCGTGAAGCGATTTTGAATGGCGTAACGCAGCAACAATATGCACAAGCGCATAAGCTTCCTAACCGCTTGATGTACAACAATCTGCATAAATGTGGAGGTGCAGCAATCCGTGTGCTGTTTTGGGTTTATCATCGTCGGCAGTTCCACCAGCAGCAGCGGCTTACGGTTCAGAAATACATTTCTGAGCATCAGCTTCCTCAACGCACAGCGTATCGCCAGTTGTCGCGACAGCCAATGAGTAATATCTGGGCTCAGCATTTTGATAACTACTACGGTGATGCATGGTTGAGGCATTGTAACGTCAGAGAGTATGCGGATTTTTACGGTTTGAACGTCACCACTGCCCGCCAGTATCTTTTCAACTTTCCCATTGGGCTTTTTGACCCAATGTTAATTAAGCCTTGGATATGATTTTTCAACACATCGCTGAAGAATATGATCATGAATTCTGATCACTTGATAATGATCAAAACCGTCAAACGGTAAACAACGCAATGATCATAATTTGAAAACCTACAATCAGTTTTTGTATATAAAACAAGCATGTCTTGACTGGAGTGAGAAAGAGACACACCTTGTGTTTTAACTTAGTGAACCGTTCTGGAAATCAGCGGCAGTTAGCACTACAGGCGCTTGATGATGAAATGCCCGGCTTTGCATGCGACTGTGCGTCTGCATAAGGCAGTAAGCTGCTGGTAGTGGAAAACTCTGAGGCGAAGCTCACAGACCTACTGCCCGTTGATTAAAACTTTATGATGTCAGTGATTCCTTGCAAATTTCCACTATGCGCTCTCAGAAGGTGTACCCTGTTGCAAGTCCGCTTTGTGCCAAAGTCGGACGTTCGGCTTATTGTTTTTAAGATTTTCTCAGTGTGACTTAATTTATGTTTTCTGAATCGCCACGAGTAATCCAGACGACTGCCGAGTCGTAGCGCAGGTTATCGCCAACTCTACGGCTGGCTTATGGGCGCTTTTTATGCCTAATCGGCTAAAGTCGAGGGCAAGAAGCGTGCGCTGCTATCGGCTTAACACGTTAGTTTTGAAAGCAGGACATGCACACCTCAACCAGCAAGACGGTTAAATAAGCTGGTATTTCTGATGCAAGATCTTGCTCTTTGCCCTCATTAGCCTCATTCAGGACGTTGTGCGGTTATTTTATAACCAAGATTTTCAAACGTTGTAATCAGCCGCTGAATAGAGCCGATACTCCATTGGTTGGTAATCAGCACCGTCTCACCAGAGATGAGCTCAATGGGCGCCTCATGAAAACGCTTTCGTCGTGACAGAGTGACGTCTGATTCCAACTTTATAAGACTGCGATGAACATCCTTTCCAAAGATCGATATAACAGAGTTTATATTCTCCGGTTCATTCTCCGCTATCCAGTCGCTCATAAGCTCAAAAGCCAAGTTACGCTTGTTATATGTCGCGCCTCTAAAAACAAATTTAGAATAATCTTTCTCAGATTTTTCATTTGCCTTCATGGCTTCTATTTCTTTGCGCTTTTGTCGGACAAGAAAATCTTTTGCCTCTGGCAACGGGATTATTTGTTCGAAATTCACCAGCAGTTTGTCGAGATGAAGATATGGACTTAGCCTGAAACAGCTGATATTAAGACCATTATTGTTAAGCCACAGGACTGTGTTTGTGACCTCTTTAGAGAAATCAGCTGATATTAAAACAATCCGCACCTGCGTATTAAAATCAGCAATTTCGCTTTCTTCTCTCTCACAGAAATTGAGGATTTCATTCTCTGCATTTTTTTCGACACCTTCTTTATCGAGATATTTTTGATAGCACTCAGCAGCTTCATGAAACGTCATTTGCGAAACCATAGCAGCATACCTTACTGCCTGAAGCTCCATATGGGCGCCCTGCTCATCACGTTTGAGCTCAATGACGACCAGATTGAAATTTTTATCGATGCAGAGCAAATCGATCCTGCGCTGACTGTCCTCCCAGTTATTAAACTCTTCCTGAATGACCATGCAGTCAGGAACGAAATGGCTTATCTTTCTGGCTAAGGCCGACTGGATATCTCTGCGTTCAAGAATGGATTCGCGCGCAAACGTCGTTTTCGACACTGCCCGAAACTCCTGCTCTTCTAAAGTGAACAACCCCATACATTCTCCATGTAAGACATTTAAAAATTAATGTAATAAGCTCTTTGCCATCTTCAAGGCATCATTTGAAAACGTATCCGGGCAAGGCACGTCACAATCGCTCGTGCCCAATTCAGTTTTGCAATGTCAGTAACATCGCAAAGCAACGTAATCCACGCTGAGCCGGTGCCGCGCTGTTATTCATGCGCCGCCTCTTAAACCCAGCGTAAAATGGGCCGGGTTGCCGTCCCACAGAGCTCAGCGGAGCTCACGCTCAAAGTTATCCAGTAACGTCATCCGCTTTGCCAGATCCGAAAGCAATTCAGATTTAGGGGTTTCCTGCGGGACATGGCAGGAAAAGAAACCCAAAATTCTTCCGTTGGCTTCTTCCTCATACTCTTCCTCACTTCCCTCGATGTTGAGCATCGCGATCGCTCTTTCACGCATCTGCTCATTTTCAAGATCGCAGGCGTAAGTGATCACTTCAAACCACTCATCCACCGTTCCGTTCAGATACAGAACCACATCTGAAGGTGAGAACCAGTGGGAACATTTAAAGCGCAGTACCGGAAAGCCAGACCAGTTAGTCAGACGGGCTTTGATCTCATAGCCCTTGTCGCTGAAATGTTCAGTAAGGTAACGCTGGCATTCTCCGGACAACGTTTTAATGACGGTTTTCTTGAGCTCTTCTATTTCTGCAATGCGATGGAGATTAGTCAGAACAAACGCTTCGGTTTCAGTTGTAACAGCAGGGTGGCTCACAAGTAACTCCAGATGCAGGACATACTCACGCAGTATGACCAGCCATTTGTTTAATGATGAAGCCATATAGGCTTCCCCGATCCGCGAAGACAATGCACCGGTAAGCTGCCGGTAACTGACCCCAACCCAGCCCTCAGGCGCACAACCGTTGGGTGATAACACCACGCAAAGGGGCGTTTTGCCCTGATACGCTTCCTGTTGAAGGCACGTGAGGTAATCATCAAAGGGATTATTCTGCAGATGCCAGACCTTGTTCTCGATGATCATTACCCAGTCTTCACCCTCAAGCAGGATGTCGATCCGGTTCCCTCTTCCAGTGCTGACTTCACGCTGAGGCGGTGCGGACAGTTGGGCGTTGAACGTGTTTGCCAGCCCCATGCAGCTGAACAGCGCCTCTGCCGCCAGTGGCCCCAGCCCGTGACCACCGTCAGGATCGAGAAAGAAGGCCAGCACATCGCTGACAGGATTTTCATAGTGCCCGCGGGCACCTGAGGAAAAAATATTCGCTTCCGTTTTACGTGGCTGGGGAAGGCTTTTCATCTGATTCAGCAACGCTTCCAGCGCTAAAATGTCCATTTTTTCTCCCGAAGCTTAGTCGTTCACGCGCGTGTATTCCGCATCAATCGCTTCCGCATCCGCACGCCAGCGGGCAAAGAGTGACTGTTGCTCCTGAATCGCCTGCATTGCGCGTTCAAGGCTCGCCATTTCATCCTGCATCAGTGCGAAACCGGTAAAATAATCGCGTGCGAATTCACTTCCTCCCAGCACACTGATTAATCCATCGCGTTGCTGGTTAAAGTTCGAAATCATGGAGTCGATCATTTTTTTGAACTCCGCCTCACGCTTTGCCTGGCTGTAGGTATCCCACAATTCCAGCGCCACGCCGGCGAACACCAGCGCCCCGTTCAGGCCTTTAGCAAATTTAATGGCTCCCCAAGGTTTAAACTTCAGCAATTTTCCCAGCTCTAACCCGGCCATTTTACCAACGGACACCACCCCATCACGAGCGGCAATCACGGTTGCACTGTTAATTAAGTTGCTCTTAACGACATAATTCAGACCCTGCTTGCCCATCGCCGCCATATTGCCGTTGTAGTGATTGATTTCAGCGCTGTAGCCCAGATGCATCTTCTGGATGGCATTGTTTACGGACTGCACGCGGCGGGCGAACTCGTTGTCCAGGCGGGTATCAATGATGATGCCTTGCTCACCGATTTCGCTCTCGAAAAACTCCATATAGGTTTCGAGACTTAGGCCCCGGGCGCGAAGTATCAAATCTTTAAAGTAGTCGAGTACAAAGTTATTGAGACTGATGCGCGCTTCCGCGATATCGCGCTGCATGGTCAGCAGCTCTTTGCTGAGCCGGACATGAATGGATGAGAGATCTTCTACTTCCTGTCGGATACGCACATCATTCGCGATGGCTTCCGGCAGCTTCCGGGTCAGGATATCCCTGATAACACTCTTTTTCGTTTCTTCACTCAGCGCCAGTGCTCCCCCGCTTTTTTCTATCTTGTCGCTCGTCGCGTCCTGCAGTTCACTGATATGAGACAGCGCACGGAATTTTTCCGGGTTATCCAGCCAGTATTCGGTCCCCATATCAAAAGGGTTAGCCGCGACGGCGACAATATTTAGCGCATCATGTTCCAGGGAAGTGAGCGCGATCAGGTCGTCCAAACGCGCACGCACGTTCTGGCGCTTCACCTCTACGTTGGCGGCGTAATCGTCCTCATCCTCCACGTCCGCTACTTCATCGAAGCGGCTGAGAACGAACACCGTACGTTCAAGCAGGTTCAGGGTACGGAAGAGCCATTCAAGGTCGGCCTTATGGCTCTCTTTTATCGGATTGGTGGAGTTCATGACATAGAGGATCAAATGCGCCTCACTGATGTACTTTTTGGTCATGTCCTTGTATTTTTCGACAGCCCGGGTGTCTTCGTTGAACTGTTCTTTGAAGCCAAACAACCCGGGCGTGTCAATCAGGACAAAGTCCGATCCCACGTCGTACACTTTGACTTCGTTGGAAGATTCCTGATGGCTGATATTCATGCTCGCTTTATCGAGACGCCCCATCCAGGCGGCAGCTATTGAGGTTTTCCCTTCGGAGAACCCTCCAATCAGCGCGATTTTTAATTTCCCGTTCGCGGCATTCTCTTTGGCCGCTTCAATTTTATTGATGAGCTGCACATCGACCGGGACGCCGACCTTCTCACCCTGCTCAAGAAAGGCGGTGAGTTCATCCAGAATGTGAACATTGCGGGACTGCTGCGCTTTAAAAACATCCAGCGTTTTTTCCATTACTTCGCTCCAGAAAAATCAATTCCAGTGGATAAAAGGCGTAATCCGGCCGCGGCCTGGATCAGGAGCTCATTGATGCCCGAAACCTGTTTCACAGGCTCCTCCAGCATGTCTTTAATCTCAGCGATTTTCTCTTGCAGCTCCGGGAAGGCTTTTTGAATGCCGTCGACAATGGCGTCGTTCATGTGGGCAGCCACGTTGCTGAGATTTTTGTCAGCGGACTGCTTCTGCTGAGACATTTTGTAACTGGAGCTGATCATGCTGCGCAGGGCTTTGTAGGCCGCAAATGCCAGATTCGCCAGCGCCGGGCCGAGGACAAGCCACCCGGCGGGGTTCCAGAAAAGTAGCGCGCCGCCCGCGAGTGTCGCCAGAAGTCCCGTGACGTTGATGCCGTTATCGATATCAATCGTGAGGGGAATATTACTGCTGAATCTGTGCGTCTGGAGGCGTGAAAAGGTATTGAGGATCCCGCGAGCGTGCTGCTGAAACTGCGCAACAATGTCACTGATCTCTGACTGAAAGCGCTCAAGTTCGGCTTTAAGTATCCCTGGAAGAGACTTTTCAAGCGAAGCGTGCTCTAGGCTAATCATGGCCTCCAGCTCACTTTTAAAGCGATCGTTACTGATATCACCGTCAATCACTTTATAGATACGCTCGCGCGCATGATTGCGGAAACGACTAACGCTCTCCTCCGCGCGGTCAATCAGACGCTGGCGCAGTGATTTCAGTGCGTGATCAAGCTGCTTGTGTGCGCTGTTTTTGTCCTCATTAAGCTGCCAGACAAGTTTTGCGTAGGTGTCTGACTGCAGCACGCTCACCTGTGCGGCAATGTCATCCAGCACAACGCGGGTTTTCTGTATGTTCGATCGGGCAATTTTTGACTTGCTGTCGGCGACAAGCTGTTGTGTCAGTACGCGCGCAAGCGCTGAAACGCCCGTTTTTTCGAGCAATTCTTCCGGGGTAAAGGCTTTCAGGAACTTATCGCGACTCTTCGCGTTGGGCCCACCGGGGACCAGGTGTTCGGCCAGACTGAGAAAAGCAGGCATGGCGCTGACAACCAGCGTTTGACGATAGTTTTTACCCAACTGCTCGCGCATTTTGTCGTCCAGATCCTGAATACTGTGCGCTTCATCCTCATTAACGAGGGGTCTTCCAAGCGCCATAGCATTCGTTACACGCTTATTGAACAACGTCCAGACTTCAGTCTGCGCATTGAGATGTGACCTGATTTTCTCCAGTGTGCCGGGATTATCCTCATCACCTTTCTGCGGCGCCGTGGCTTTACTGGTGACATAAAAAACGGCGTGCGCTTTCTCGACCGCGCGCTGTATCTGCTCGCGCACCTTGCTCTCCTTACCTTCAATACCGGGTACGTCCAGCAGGGCAAAGCGCTGACCGCACGACTCAAAAGGATAGAGAGTGGCGTCCAAGGTGAAATCGGACATACCCGTGCCGATGATTTCACCGTCCGCCAGTGCGTTCAGTTCGGCAAACTTTTCATCCATCCGCGCGCGCTGCTTCAGCATCGTCTGCCGTTGTGCATCACAGTCCGCTTTCTGCACGGCAAACGATTGTGTTTCCTGATGAATTTCTGCCTCTAATGCCTGCTGCTTCTGTTTCACCTGACGCCACTGCTTTTGCTCTTGAGATAAGATCCAAAGAGCCAGTAGCCGACGTATTGCTGACCAGCGCGTCTTCTGATCCTCAATCAACGTACTCAGCCGCGACAATTCTTTATCGAGTTCAGCTTCGCGATCTGAGTAGCGGCCTCGCACCTCCGCCAGGGCCTGACTTAGAGAGGCTGCTAATGCTTCGTTTTCTTTTAAAGCCCGATCCGCGTTTTCAAGCGCCTCTGGTGAGAGATCGTGTTGCTGCTGAAACTGGCGAAACGCTGCCTGCCTGGTGAGCTTTGTATTCTCTTGGAGCAGGATGCGCAGTGCCTCAATGACCGTTGATTTTCCCGCATTCGTCTCCCCGTAAAAGGCGATGATAAACGTCTCCCATTCAGCATTAGAACGCAGGCTGTCAATTGCCTCGTTCAGGCGTGTCTGGAAACTCTCAAGTTGAAGGCGGGCATTGCTGTTAGCTTTCTGTAAGGCAGGGTCGTTTACAGGCAGGGTAAGGTTGTCGAGAATTCGTTCTACTTCCTGCGAGATTTTTTTATAGACCTGCGTAGAGGTCTCACTGGCAACAGACATGCAACATCCTTTTGAATTGATCCATTTGGCGTGGCTGTAATAGGCAGCGTGGGCAGTAACCGCTCAGGTAAAACTTCTGACCGCAGCCCTCCGCGTCACCCAGAGCCTAAAGTTGTTGGCTGGTTCAGGCGCGCCGATCATATACACAGCACTCATCGTTGAATCGGCAGAATGAGAAATTCCTTTAATGGAAACGAGGCAAAAAAGTCATTTAATCGGGCAAGAGAAATGATCCAATGCGCCCATAAACGTCACGACGGCCAGACAGTATCTCTTTAACTTTCCTACAAGGCTTTTTGATCCAATGTTGATTAAGCCCTGGATGTGATTTTTTGGTAGGGATTAGTGTGAAAATGTGATCACAAAACTGATCACCGAAACAGTGATAAAAACTACCAAATGGTAAACAACGTAATGATCAAGCATTCTTAAAAAATGTATAACCTTTATAAAAATCAGGTGCAGATAAGTTACAAGAGGCTTCCTTGCCTCACTGTAAGGTTTTACTCTGATCCTTCTCCGTCAATGATAGACAAAACTCTATCTAAATAAGTCTTACTCATCTTGCTTTCGGTCGCTTCACGCAGATATTTAGGTATACGCTCTACAAACTCAGAGCGTGACAGCGGCTGATGCTCAACTAAAGCTTCAATCATAGCAGGGCGTAGCAATTTACTTTCATCTGCAATATAGGGACACTCTATGTCTATCACCTCTCTGGCAAAACGTTCAAGCCGCAATCTAAGCGGCTCAGCACTATCGCTAAAAGCTGTTACATTCGCACTGGCTTCATGTTCTTCAACAACTAATTGTTCGATAGCCTGCTCTTCAGAATATTCATGTTCAGGAACTGTGGTTTTTAATTGATGTAATTCACGAATAATAGGTTCCAAAACCTCTTCAGGATTACTGAACCAATCTGTGGACCATATACGACGAATCCGCCATCCCAGTCCCTCTAACACATCCTGCCGTAAGCGATCCCTGTCACGAGCGGACTTAGCAGAATGGTAAGTCGCACCATCACACTCAATCCCCATCAAATAACGTCCCTGCTTACCGGGATCACGAACCGCAATATCGATAAAGAATCCGGCTACCCCGACCTGAGGTTCACAACGAAAGCCAGCATTTTCCAGCGCTGTAATAACGGCCACTTCAAAATCACTATCCGGCGCTTTTCCGGTAATCTGAGAAAGCCCATCCATGTTGCCCTTTTCAGCAAAGTGCAAAAAGCCGCGTAAGGCCTGAACGCCACGCTTAGATGTTTCTGTCACCTGAACATCTTCCGCTCGCATTGAACTGAAAACATGCATTCTTTTTTTAGAACGAGTGAAAAGAACGTTTAAGCGACGCCAGCCGACATCTGAGTTGATAGGGCCAAAGCGTTGATATACTTTGCCATCAGCCTCACCCGGCCCATAAGTAAACGAAATAAAGATGACATCGCGCTCATCGCCCTGAACGTTTTCGAGGTTCTTAACAAAGAGTGCATCGCTTTTCGTTCTTAACCGATCAATAGCTGCATCAGCTTGAGAGTCTTCACGACACATTTCGTCAATGGCTCGTTCAATTTGTTCACGCTGCTTTGAGTTCATGGCTACGATCCCCAAAGACTCCTCAGGTGAATGAATTGCATGTAAAGCCACAGCCTTGGCAATAACCCGAGCTTCTTCAATATTATGCTGAGTAATAAAACGACCGTTTTTAACGAAGCTGAATTTAACGCCATACTCTGGAGCATGAGCGTTAGGTGAAGGGAAAACAACTAAATCGCTGTTATAAAAATGACGGTTAGAGTAGGCAATCAGGCTCTCGTGCTGAGAACGATAATGCCATCTTAAACGGCGCATTTTGAAAAGCGGCAAAGAGGCATCAAGAATACTGTCAGTCTGACTTACTGCAGCAGTGTCTTCGTCATCATCATCAATGCCTGCACGATCAAAGAAGCTGGTTGGCGGAAGCTGTTTAGGGTCACCAACTACGACAATTTGCTTACCGCGCGCGATAACTCCCAACGCATCCTCAGGCTTAACCTGTGAAGCTTCATCCATCACAACAAGATCAAATTCAATGTCACCCGGTTGAAGGTAATTAGCCGCAGACATTGGCCCCATCATAAAACAGGGCTTCAACTGGAGC
The DNA here is from genome assembly GCF_002953195.1 of Mixta gaviniae. GTDB lineage: Bacteria > Pseudomonadota > Gammaproteobacteria > Enterobacterales > Enterobacteriaceae > Mixta > Mixta gaviniae. Next base: position 3,849,344 of record NZ_CP026377.1, read on the forward strand.
AGTGCGCGACCGGCTCGATTAATAAGTTGACGAATCGGAACGTGCCGCGTCTTCTTGCCGGTCTCGTTTCTGATAAGAGCCATTTCCGTGTAGTCTGCTTTTCTTCCCCCTGATGCGCCCTGGGGAACCGGATTGCTTGCAATGACGGCTGCTATACGTTCACGCTGTAATTTCTGAAGCGCCTTGTCATAGTCACGAAATGTTTTTTGCATGGCGCTCCGGCTATTACCCGACACCCGTAGAAGATGCGGACGTTCAGAAGCAACTTCGCGCGCCAGCTGATCGAAAATAGCCACCTGCAAGCCGGTATCGATTTGTTCAATTGCAAGTGTATGGCTCATGATCGCATCACGGATACGCTGTAGCCCGTTACTTTCAATAGCTTTAGATACGCGGGTAAAATTAAGCCAACCATTTAACCATCGAGGTTTAGATATTGCTTCTTTATTACGCTCTATTAATGCGGAGAGACGATCCTGGCATCGCTGTTGCCATTGCACAATATCAAGCTGAGTCTCCTGTGCAAAATTCATTTGCCGGTCTGTTTGAATTTGCCACTTATGCTCAAGGGCGTGAAAATGCTGTTGCAGGCTTCGGTACTCATCGCCGCCGGATAAATTTTTGATAGCATCAGCCAAATCAGAGTTGTGGGTTTTTTCACGCATTTTTTCTGTAAAAGTAATGGTTTCACTCATCACATTTAGAAGACGCGTATTATCTTTACTTGCTCCGAAAGCCATTTCATTTGCTATCGCAAAAATATCGCCAGGCAACATATCTTCACCTAAAATACGCTGCTTTTCTTGTATTTGATGCAAGATGACGATCTTTTCATTTACTGTCTCCAAAGTAAGTTGCTCAGCTGTAAACCATTGCTGTATTGGAAACAGTGCATCCTTAAGGTTGGCTATAAGTGGTGAAAAAATATTTGTGTTACCGGCCAGTGTTTGAACGTTTTCAGGGAACAAAACGTTTGATGGGATAGTTTCTTCAAACTCTTTCAGTTTGGTCAGATGCTGCGAGATTTGAGTATCCACACCCTGATGTTTTAACTGCTGGATACCTTTGAAAATCTGACTATCCAAAGTGAGTAAAGCGCTGCCTATGGCAACGTTAGCGCCGAAGCCGATACCCCAGACACTACGCACTTTGCTATACCAGTCTCGAAGCTGCCGCATCTGGTTCGGCTCGGTTTCTAATCCTTGATAAAGCTCACCGAAAATTTGGCTAAAATTACGTGCCTCAAACTCAGTTAGTTCTTGAGCATACTGACGAAGCTTGGGCAGTTCATCATAAAGCGTCTTCCATTTTGTATTAGGTTCGCTGGATAAGCCGACTAGCGTATTTTTGGCTTGTCGCCATGAGCCGCTTAACCAGCTAAATAAGCCAGAGTCTTTCAAGCTGCTTTCAATAGTCTTCAGCTGTTCATCATCAGTTACTTTATTCAGTACAAAGCGTGACTTTAACTGGTCGCGCAGGGTATGTAACGATGCCAACCGCTGGCTTAACTCTTCGATCAGCAGCTCGATACCATCATCATCGAACCTTTCATGTCTGTATTTAACTAAATCGCCAGGTAGCTCAAAAGCAACATAAATAAATGTCGCTATTTGACTAAAACCTTGCTGAGTAACAGGAAATCTTTCGGAAACAGAAGATGGTAAAGATTCAAGTAGTGCGGAAAGATGCTCACGATCTGCTTCAAAAGAAACATACATTTGCTCTAAACTACGAATCAGACGTACGACATCAGCAAGCGTGGTCACGCTATCCAGACCAAATGTTTTAGCGATATTCGGGAAGTCAGGCGCAAAAGTCCCTTCCTCAAGGAGACGCAATTTTTCAGGCATCAGGTAGTCAGCCATATGACGATAATCAGCCTGAACGACATTGAAATCCATCAGCCAATTTTTTAAATGTTCAACCTTATTGTCATCAAGCCTGGAGTAAGCCTGAAAATCAGCTTCAGCGGGCAGATCCGGAAGTCGACCGGACAACTCAACTAACTGAGTCTGCCAGCTCATTTCGTCATGATTGGCAGTAACAATCGAATACTGATTTAGAAAATCTGAGAGTGCCTGCTGCCATGAGATTAGCGCTACATTCCATTCATTCAGAACTGAAACAATTCTATCACTGTCGAAAAGCTGGATATCGACGTTATTGATGCCATACCAGGGATGCTCCAATAGTTCAGCCTGCTCACCGACCTGTTGACGAAATTCCACAACGACATCTTTAAACTCTTTGATTTGGTCACGTAGTCTTAACTGCGCCACGCGATTCAATTTCTGCCCGGAAAGGTTTTCTATATGCAGTTGAGTTGGATCGATACCCAGTTCGCGTCGATAGCGTGTCGCCCCGGTCAAAATCTGGTGAACAGTAAGCTCGGTATGCCTCCAGATCTCATTAATTTCCTGAGCGTAACTGTTTAACTGACTCTTTAAATCTTCATAGCGTGAAATCTCTGCGTCAATTTGCGCAGGCGTTTTTTGCAATGACGGATTATGCAGCCTTTTCTGAATATCCTCTAAAACCTTACGCTTATGCGATTTATGACTGTGAAGTTCCAGACAAAAATCACCTAATCCCGCCTTATCAAGTCTGTGTTTTACCACCTCTAGCGCAGCGAGCTTTTCCGCAACAAAGAGAACCTTTTTCCCATTTAGCATCGCAGCGGCAATAAGGTTCGTTATTGTTTGTGATTTCCCCGTCCCTGGTGGGCCTTCGATTACCAAATTTTCGCCGTTTACAGCATCAATCAGAGCGCTATGCTGCGAACTATCAGCATCATAAATAAGCGGAAATTTTTCATGAATGTTATCGAGAGTATCGATCGAATACTCCCTGGACAAGCTCCCTGTATTCGAATTATTTCCCGCCTGAGATGTAAAGAGGCGTTTGATCACTTCATGATTCAGTAAGTTTTTACTGCCTTGAGGCCAACGCTCTGGATCAAGATCCAGATACATCAGCATCTTGCTGAAGTTTAATAAGCTCAATGCTCCGTAGCGACGCACTTTCCAGCGCGGCTTATTCTTTTCGATGATTGCCTGTATTTGCTTGAAGTAAGTTTCAGGCAACATCTCGTCATCAAGGCTGGGCAAGGCAATACCAAAATCGCCCTGTAATTTTTCATGCAGCGACAAATTAGGGATAATATCTTCCCCGGTATAACGTAAGTGGTAACGATAGAGGCCGGCCTGTGGATCGAGCTTACCTTTCTCAAGCGTTACCGGAACAGTAAAGAGTGGAGCAAGTCGAGCCTTATCTGAATCTTCACTTTCATACCATTCCAGAAAGCCAAGGGACAAATAGAGAATACCGGCCCCCGTCTCTTCAATTGCAACCTGCGCCTTACCATGGATAGAGCGCAACACGGCTTCCAGCTCGGCTGGATAGTAAAGTGTCTGAATTTGGTCATCAGTCAGAGATGCATGAACTGATGGTTTACGCAACGGCTTGCCCGCTTTCGTATCGCGCTCAAACTCACCGATATCTTTGTAACCAAGCCGGGTAAGAAGAGAATCCAGATGCTCGCCTGGAAGGTTGGAGTTAGCCTCAGTACTTCTGATGCCTGCTAAAGAGCCCCCGTTTTCTTGCAGATGCTCAAGGATGACATCTCTTGCTTTGATTACCAGCTCATAATCTTCTGATGAGATATTGTTTTGAGCGCTGCTCAGCAACTCATAGCTGGTATTGATACCCAGTTTTCCAGCCCAGGTTTTCGCATCGGGCAAGGGTTTCGTGGCTTTTTCTTCTGCTGAAGAGGCATTTTTTTCCAGATAACCAAATTGCTGTAACTGTGCTTTGGTCGGATCCGGAACAGGAGCGAACTGCATGACCTGTTCTGACCTGAGGGTTTGAAATAGCTGATCTGGCAGCTCATTGATGATACGTAAGGAAGAGTGCTTTTGGTTAACCGGAAAATTTAATAGCCGGTTTCGTGAAGTCAAATCCAGCAATTTACGCCGCATATCCTCAAGTGATTTAAGGATATACCCTTGAGATTCGTCATCGATTGAAGAAGAGTGTTCCGCCATTTCAAACCTTGTAGATCATTAGCAAAAGATTAAAAATTCACCAACCTGCCTGTTTTCAATGTCTTTCAGGAATAAAAGCCGTGCCGCTTAAAGTCATTCTGGCTGTCATGACAAGCTTTGTTTTTATTGCTAAAGCTGGTGAATTCAGAGACAGACCTTACCGGACAAGGGGCTTTTTTAACCTGAATAATCCAACCGGTAAGCATCGCGATAGCAAAATCATACCCTGAGCATTGATGAACACAAGAGGATAATCAATAAGGGAGGTTTAACAAAAGGCACAAAACTGCATATTTGACTTAGTAAGGTCAAAGATCTCACCGAGCTGATTTTGTTGGCTAAAGGCATTAACCAAGCACTTTATTTGTGCAAAAATAGGTCCATATTCCTTCACTTTTATCTGACCGGAAATGCTATGGCTGGCGTGAACAAAGCTCAACTGACTGAAACCGACATCGTAACTAAATTTATTCTGCCTGCGGTCAAGAAGGCCGGATGGGATGACATGACGCAGATTCGCCAGGAGGTGAAGTTACGTGATGGCAAGGTAGTTGTGCGGGGTAAGCTGGCATCCCGTCAGAAAGTCAAATCAGCAGATATAGTGCTCTACCATAAGCCTGGCTTACCGCTGGCAGTCATCGAAGCGAAAGCAAACAAGCATGAAATCGGCAAAGGGATGCAGCAGGGACTGGGTTATGCCGCTTTGTTAGAGGTTCCTTTCGTCTTTGCCTCCAATGGTGATGGCTTCGTATTTCACGACAAAACGAACCACGATCAGTTGGAACGAGAGATTACACTTGAAGAATTCCCAACGCCTGCTGAGTTATGGGAGAAGCTCTGTCTCTGGAAAGGCTATACCGCCGCACAGCTGCCTGTAATTACGCAGGACTACTATGAAGACGGCTCCGGTAAATCGCCGCGTTATTATCAGCTTCAGGCAATCAATAAAACGCTTGAGGCTATCTCAGCAGGCCAGAACCGCATCTTATTAGTGATGGCAACCGGTACCGGCAAAACCTACACCGCCTTCCAGATTATCTGGCGGTTATGGAAAGGCAGGCACAAGAAACGCATCCTGTTCTTGGCAGATCGCAACATTCTTGTTGATCAAACCCGCACCAACGATTTCCAGCCTTTTGGGCAGGCAATGACCAAAATCACTGGCCGCACTGTCGATCCCGCTTACGAAATCCATCTGGCGCTGTATCAGGCGATGACAGGAACCGAAGAGCATGAAAAAGCGTATAAGCAGGTTGCGCGTGACTTCTTCGATCTGATCATCATTGACGAATGCCATCGCGGCAGCGCCGCTGAAGACAGTGCCTGGCGCGAGATTCTGGAATATTTTAGTAGTGCGACTCAGGTCGGTTTAACGGCGACGCCGAAAGAGACTCATGAGGTCTCAAATACGGACTATTTCGGTGAGCCGGTCTATACCTATTCGCTTAAACAGGGCATTGAGGATGGATTCCTGGCACCTTATAAAGTGGTACGCGTTGATATCAATGTTGACCTGCAAGGATGGCGTCCAGCGAAAGGCGAAGTCGATAAAAATGGTGAGCTGATTGAAGATCGCATCTACAACCAAAAAGATTTTGATCGCAATTTAGTCATTGATGAACGCACTCAGCTGGTGGCGGAAACCATTACGGATTACCTCAAACGCACCAACCCCATGGATAAAACCATCGTCTTCTGCAATGACATACCTCATGCAGAGCGGATGCGGCGCGCCCTGGTGAATCTCAACGCAGCGCAAATTAAAGAAAATGATAAATACATTATGCGTATTACAGGCGATGAGACCGAGGGGAAAAACCAGCTGGATAACTTCATCAATCCGAAGAAGCCCTACCCGGTTATCACCGTAACATCAGAACTGATGACAACGGGTGTCGATGCCAAAACCTGTAAGCTGGTTGTGCTTGAACAAAATATACAGTCGATGACCAAATTTAAGCAAATCATTGGACGCGGTACGCGTATTGATGAACGTTACAACAAGCTATGGTTCACCATTCTGGATTTCCGAAAAACCACCGAACTGTTTGCAGATGAACGCTTTGATGGCTTGCCGGTGAAAGTCATAACGACGACAAAAGATGAGGTCGCCGATCCAGAGTCAGATTTTGATGAACAGCTGGAAGATGAAGTATCAGATGGAGCGGGTCAAACAGGCCATGCAGAAGAACCATCGCCAGACTATCCCTCTGGCCTCTCAACAGACCCCGAACCTGATGGCGCACTGCCCGAAACAGACGAAGAACGACGCAGGAAGTTTTACGTTAAAGGCGTTGCTGTTAACGTGTTATCTAAACGCGTTCAGTATTACGACGCTGACGGTAAGCTGGTTACCGAATCTTTTCAGGATTACACCCGTCGTACGCTAATGAAAGAGTACGCATCTTTAAATGATTTTGTTCAGCGTTGGCAGAGTGCTGAACGTAAACAGGCCATTATCGAAGAGCTGGAACAGCAGGGTATTATCTGGGATGTACTGACGGAAGAGGTCGGCAAAGAGCTGGATCCGTTCGATATGCTCTGTCATGTCGTGTACGGTCAGCCGCCGCTCACCCGCCGTGAACGCGCCGATAATGTGCGTAAGCGTAACTACTTTACCAAATACTCTGAGTCGGCTCAGGCCGTGTTGAGCAACCTGCTCGATAAATACGCCGATGCGGGCGTAAAGGAAATCGAAGATATTCAGGTACTGAAGCTTCGACCTTTTGATACCATGGGCCGCCCTTTGGAGATCATCAAAAAGAACTTTGGTGACAAGGAAAGCTACATGAGTGCCGTGAGTGAACTGGAAAACGAAATCTACGAACTCCCTCCTCGCTCGGCCTGATTCCCTATCAATGTCTGTCACCGTAGCGACCGCTCGGTGGCAGACTTTTTTATTACGGAAATTGCAACAAACATGTCTATCAGTTCAGTTATCAAATCCTTACAGGACATTATGCGTAAAGACGCCGGTGTGGACGGCGATGCGCAACGTCTGGGTCAGCTTTCATGGCTACTGTTTTTAAAAATTTTCGACACTCAGGAAGAAGAGCTGGAAGCCATAATGGATGCTGAAGAGTATCGCCTCCCGGTTCCCGCACGTTATCTGTGGCGCAACTGGGCAGCAGATGCTGAAGGCATAACGGGCGACAAGCTGCTTGAGTTCGTTAATGACGATCTCTTCCCTGCCCTGAAAAGCCTGCCTGCCCCTCGCGATAAAAATCCACGTGGCTTTGTGGTGCGGGAAGCTTTCAGCGACGCCTATAACTATATGAAAAACGGTACGCTGCTGCGTCAGGTCATCAATAAGCTGAACGAAATCGACTTCGGTGACAGCAACGAACGCCATCTGTTTGGCGACATCTACGAACAGATTCTGCGCGACCTGCAAAGCGCTGGCAACGCGGGCGAATTTTATACGCCACGCGCCGTTACCCGCTTTATGGTTAACCGTATTGATCCCAAACTGGGCGAGCGCGTTATTGATCCCGCCTGCGGTACTGGCGGATTTCTGGCTTGCACGGTTGACCATATTAAAGCCAACTACGTTCACAGCACCGACGATCACCAAACGCTGCAGAAGCAGATTCACGGCGTAGAGAAAAAGCAGCTCCCGCACCTGCTTTGTACTACCAATATGCTACTGCACGGTATTGAAGTTCCGGTACAGATTCGCCATGACAATACGTTAAGCAAGCCGCTCTCTTCATGGGATGAGCAGTTCGATGTGATTGTTACCAACCCGCCATTTGGCGGCACCGAAGAAGATGGCATCGAGAAAAACTTTCCCTCTGAAACGCAAACGCGTGAAACTGCAGACCTTTTCCTGCAGTTGATTGTGGAAGTGCTGGCGGATAAAGGACGCGCCGCTGTCGTTCTTCCAGATGGCACGCTATTTGGTGAAGGTGTTAAAACCAAAATCAAAAAGCTGCTGACAGAAGAGTGCAACCTGCACACCATCGTACGTCTGCCGAATGGCGTGTTTAATCCCTATACCGGCATCAAAACTAACCTGCTGTTTTTCACCAAAGGCCAGCCGACACAGGATATCTGGTTCTATGAACATCCCTATCCTGAAGGCGTGAAAAACTACAGCAAAACCCGCCCCATGAAAGTTGAAGAGTTTCAGCCGGAGATCGATTGGTGGGGCAATGAAGCCGACGGCTTTGCCAGCCGTGTTGAAAACGAACACGCCTGGAAAGTCAGCATTGATGAAGTCATTGCACGTAACTTCAACCTTGATATCAAGAATCCGCATCAGGCAGAAGCGATCAGCCATGATCCCGATGAGCTGCTGGTGCAGTATCAACAGCAGCAAGCGGAGATTAGCCAGCTGCGTCACCAGCTACGCGATATCCTCGGTGCCGCGCTTGCGGGCAAGGAGGCCAACTGATGTCTGCTGAGCAACTAATCACCCAACATATCAATACCTGGACATCTGCCTTACAGACACGTTCAACGGCTGGACGCGGCAACAACGGCAAGATTGATCTTTATGGCATTAAAAAGCTGCGCGAACTGATTCTGGAACTGGCGGTGCGCGGCAAGCTGGTGCCACAGGACCCAAATGATGAACCTGCGTCTGAGTTGCTAAAACGCATTGCCGCTGAAAAAGCCGAGCTGGTGAAGCAGGGAAAAATTAAAAAGCAGAAGCCTTTGGCAAAAATTAATGAGGATGAAACGCCGTTTGAATTGCCGGAGAGCTGGGAATGGACATCGTTAGGTTTTCTGACAAATTATGGTCAATGCGATAAAGCAGAGCCTGAAGATGCTAAAAGCAACACATGGATTGTTGAACTCGAAGATATTGAAAAAGAAACATCCAGGCTTTTAAATAGAGTTACTTTTGCCGAACGCCCATTCAAAAGCTCAAAAAATAGATTTTCATGTGGGGACGTACTATATGGAAAGTTACGCCCATATTTAAATAAAGTACTTATTGCTGATGATGATGGCGTTTGCACCACTGAGATAATTCCCGTCAGACCATTCAATGGAATCACTTCAGAATATCTGAGCATATTACTAAAGTCCCCTAGCTTTATTAGATACGCTAACGAATCAACACATGGCATGAATATGCCAAGGTTAGGTACTGATAAAGCAATAAATGCGTTAACACCTCTAGCTCCTGTCAATGAGCAAATAAATATCGTTCAAAAAGTAAAAGACCTCATGTCCCTTTGCGACCAACTGGAGCAGCAATCTCTGACCAGTCTGGAAGCACATTCCCAGCTGGTTGAAACGTTGCTGGCAACACTTACCAATAGCCAAAATGCCGAAGAGTTAGCCGAAAACTGGGCGCGAATCAGCCAGCATTTCGACACGCTGTTTACCACCGAAGCTAGCATTGATGCGCTTAAACAAACCATTCTGCAACTGGCGGTGATGGGTAGATTGGTGCCGCAAGACCCCAACGACGAACCCGCATCCGAATTGCTAAAGCGTATTGAGCAGGAAAAAGCGCAACTGGTGAAAGAAGGTAAAATTAAAAAACAGAAACCTTTGCCGCCAGTGAGTGATGAGGAAAAGCCTTTTGGGTTGCCGGAGGGGTGGGAGTTTATTAGGCTGGGTGACCTAACCAGCAAGATGGGCTCGGGTAGTACTCCTCGAGGAGGGCAAAGTGCATATGTAACTGAAGGCATTCCATTTCTTCGCTCTCAAAACGTGTGGAATGAGGGCCTCCGTTTAGACGATATAGTGTATATTGATAAAAATATACATTCTAAAATGGATGGAACGAAAGTTTTTCCTGGTGATATTCTTCTAAATATCACCGGGGCTTCATTAGGCCGCACTTTAATATTTCCTGATCACATCATAGAGGCAAACGTTAGCCAGCATGTCACAATCATTCGATTGTTATTGGGCGAGCTTGCACCATTTGTTCACTTAGCCATTAAATCTCCCCTTATTCAAAACCTGATATGGAGAAGACAAGTCGGCATGGCAATTGAAGGACTTAGTAAAAAAACATTGGAATTATTTGAATTCCCAGTACCACCGTTATTAGAGCAACATCGAATTGTTACTAAAATTGATGAACTATTCATTATCTGCGAAAAACTTAAATCCCACCTGCGATCTGCCCAGCAAACCCAGCTACATTTGGCGAATGCACTCACAGACGCAGCGCTAAGCTAAGGAACAGACGATGCCGGTTCATCATGCTATCTGGCGGGTGGGGGATAACCCACAGCCGCTGACCATCAGCAAGCTGGCCAGTGAAAGTTTGCTGGAAAGAATGATCTTAAACGACCCAACCATTCTTTCAGACCAGTGGATGATTATCGGTCATCAGGAAAATACGCTCGATAAGGGGCGTATTGATCTGCTGGCGATAGCGCCTGATGCCTCGCTAATCCTGATAGAGCTGAAACGCGACCGCACACCGCGCGAGGTAGTCGCTCAGGCGCTGGATTACGCTTCATGGGTAGATGATTTAACCGCAGACCGCCTGTCACAAATTTATGAAAAATTCTCTGGCGGCAGTAATCTGGGTGACGCCTTTAAGCAACGTTTCAATACTGAGTTAGAAGAAGAGTCTATTAACCAGTCGCATCAAATCATTATCGTAGCGGCGGAACTGGATCCGTCCACCGAACGCATTGTCGACTATTTAAGTAAAAATGGTATCTCTATTAACGTGCTGTTCTTCAAAGTCTTTCAGCACGGAGATGAACAGTTTTTAAGTCGCGCCTGGCTTCTCGATCCCAGCGAGACGCAAACTAATGCTGCTCAGGCCACCGCAAGTACGAGTGCTCAATCAAAAGAACCCTGGAATGGAGAGTTCTATGTCTCGTTCGGTGACTCAAATAGTCGTAACTGGGAAGAGGCGCGACATTACGGGTTTATCAGTGCCGGTGGCGGAAGCTGGTACAGCCAGACCTTAAAACAGCTTCAGCCCAGTCAACGCGTCTGGGTTAACATCCCAAAAACAGGTTATGTAGGCGTCGGTATTGTGCAAAGTGCCGTTGAGCCAGCCAGCAGCTTTACAGTTAATACTGAGGCTGGTGAAAAACTCGCGATGGACGTGCTTAAGCATGGAGACCTTTATCGTGATAACTCAGGTGATCCCGATAAATCTGAGTATTTCGTCTCAGTAAAATGGCTTGAAACCCGTAGTGAACAGGATGCAGTAAATGAACTCGGATTCTTCGGTAATCAAAATACCGTTTGTAAACCGACAACGCCAAAGTGGCGACACACTGTTGAAAGATTGAAAAATCACTTCATAAACTGGGATACTAACGAGTAGAATTTTCCGGCATTCAGGCGAATGGATTTTAATAAGGATCTTAACAATGCGTAAAATCCTCCACTCCGAATACCCGTTCCGGCGGTCACACGAAGGTGTGGCTGCCCCGACGGTATATTCGGGGATTACCCATGCATACAAGAAATCGAGCGTTTCGTCGCCATCATATGAAAAGGCTCAAAACTAAACGCGGCCGCTATAATAATGCGGCTTACAGCTGGCCTGAAGGCGCGACTATCGTCAATATCGGTAAGGCTTATCATACGCCATGCCTCTGTTCATGCTGGATGTGTGGACATCAGCGTTTTCATCACGGCATGAACATGCAGGAAATGAGAGCAAGAGCCAGGTATCAGGATTAAGCAGCTTAGCCCACCTCAATGGTGGGCTACCTTCCAGCAAACACCCTCTGATAAACCAACTTGTAAGCTCACCTACCACCCCCTACAAACCCGATAAGCACAATGAGGACCTCACAATGCAAAGTCGAGCCACCAGCGCCAAAATCACCAAACAACAAATTTGCCGCTCCGTTGCTAGCTCAACGGCTATTGAAACGGGTGAAGCTGTGCGGAAAATTGAGCAAAATCATAAGCAGTATCAAGCTAAAGCAAAAGCTATCGGCTTAGCTCGCTAATTCGGCAAAATATCGTCAACAAGCTGTATCATCGGCATATAGCTGTCAGTGATTTCGGCCTGAATAGCCTTTTAAACGCTTTATGCTCGCCAAAAAGACTGTAACCCAGCATCTGCCTGAACTGACAACACATCAAAATCTGCTTCATCGATAATGCCCGGTCTATTCAACAATACACTATCCTATGAACCAGGCTGGTAAATGCTCTTCAAAGAATTGAGACTATCTTTGGCCAATTCTCATCCTCTCTGGAATAAGTTCACTACGTTGCTGGTGGCCTGCTCAACATGATTAACCCTCTTTTCCCACTGTTCTAATGCCCTTCTTTTCTCTACAAGATAATCATAACGGTCATAGTGCTTCGAGCTGACATCCTGCAATGCATGGTTTTGAATGCGGTCACGCAGCTCTTTCGAAACACCGATTTCGCCCATCAGCGTTTTGCAGGTCCGCCGTAAATCCCTTGCAACAAACACCGGATTGTCAGGAAAGTGCTCACGATAATAGATGATTGCCTGCGCAAAACTGTCGGTCCGCAGATGTTTAGCCGCATCCAGCCGTTGCGGAAAGATAAACGGACTATTGTTAACGTTTTCCACCTTCAGCCTTTCCAGAATTTCGACCGCTGAATCCGTTAACGGAACCAGATGGTCACGCTTGTTCTTTGATACATCAGCGACGATCAACAGCGTTTTTTCTTCCCAGTTCACTGCATCCCAACGACTGGAAGCCAGTTCATGTGGGCGCTGGCCACCAGCGTAAACACATAAATTAAGCAGCAAACTTACCGTGCTGCCGACGCTTGGCGTTTTGGGGAAGTCCCCCATTAACTGTTGCAGTTCATTCAACTTGAGCCAGTTGGTTCCCGCTTTCTCTGCAGCAGACTGTTTAGGGATGACGCTCACCGGGTTCATCTCAAGCCCAAACATCACATTCTGCTGGTGGTTGGCCGGATCGTTGTCCGCTTTGAGCCCATAGTTGAAAGCTGCCATCAGATAAGAACGCACACGGTTTGCTTCAACGCTCGCACCGCGCTGAATGATAGCGGACAGAATCTGTTTGATATGTAGCGGTGTGACTTCGTTAGCTTTGGTATCTTTGGCGATAACGGAATACGTTTCTTTCTCCAGACGGTAGAGCACCTGCTGCCATGTCCGCTTTCCATCTTCCCGCATTTTGTTGGTGTAACCCTGAATAAGCTGCTCGATGCTGCCCTTTAACTGTTCGGCACGTTTTTGCTTTTCCAGCGCGATTTCCTGTTCAGCCTTTTCGACCTTAGGGTTCTTCCCTTCCTTCAGCGTACCGGCATAACCTTTCGCAAGCTGACGAGCCTGAGCTAACGACATTTCAGGGTAACGACCCAACTGAATAAAGTGGCGCTTAGCATTCCAGTAGTAGCGATAGTAGAAAACTCGCTGCCCGGATGGCTCAACTTTAACGCCCAGACGCCCTGCTCCGCGCTCACCACTCTTGTCCCAAACCTGATAAGCCGAGTCGCGAGCTTTAAGACCGCGCACCATTGAGTCCGTTAGATTGTCTGCCAAGAGAGAGTCCTTACGAGAATTATATTGCTGTTTTCTGGGTGATGTAGCAGGTGACGTAAGGATGATACTGAAAGGAAGATCCCGGAACAACATGAAACGAAGAAATCAACATAACGTTCTGTTTTATAGCATTTAATAAGCGAACATGGTTTAAGATGAAAAACGATGGAACAAGCTATTCATATGACTCATAATCGCTTGGTCGTTGGTTCAAACCCAACAGGGGCCACCAAATTTTACCTGTTAAATCAGGAATCTAAGCCACCTCGCAAGGGTGGCTTTTTTGTTGGCGTCGCAGTCATTGGCAGCAAAATGGCAGCAGAAATTTTGCATCGCTTTTAAACAGAGACCCTCTTCATGAAAAAAATTCTCTTTTCGCTCTCGCTTTTGCTGGCGTCTAACGCCTTTGCGAATGAAATTTCTCGGCCGGTTTTAAATGATTTTGCTGATGATGTTCCTAAACCCGTTTTAGAAGTCATCAATACTTATCAGCACGACTCTTTCGGTCTTCTTGATGGCACCCTATCCATGACGATGAAGAAGCCAGCCGTTAACGAAGATATGGCCGTACTGTTTTTCCGTGGTATATGCGACACACAATACGTTGGCAAAACGTGGAATCCCGGCTTGATAAAGAAGGTTGTTATTTCAAATAAATCAGGCGATCAGCAGATAACGCTTAACGGCGGTGGGCAGGAATGCAAAAGGCTAGGTCCTATGAATATGGATGAGTCTGATAAATATATAAAATCGCTTATTCAAAAATAAACCCGCCTGAGCGGGTTCTGATGGAAAGCTATAACCAAAGCGTGCCCTGTGGCGATCGGTTCGGATGCGGAGGAACAGGCTTCACTGTAGCGGGTTGCGAGATAATTTCAGCGACGGTTTCATGAGACTTGAAAGTACAGCTGCAATTAATATTCTGGCACGGGTTATAGCGTTCCTTCGTTGTCTTAGAAACCTGAAAACTACTGCGAGTATGTGCTGCGCTTCCACACAGCGGGCAATTCATCATAGTGGCGCACCCCTTCCCATTTAAGATGAATAATACACAAAAAAACATAATGGGATGGTTCTTATTCCATTTCGAGACTATCAATCTTCACCTCCAGCTCCAGACTGGTGGTAAACCCACCGTCACTGCTCAGGCTGTGCGTCAGCGTGGTGATAATCCAGCTGCTGCCGTCTACCTGCTTTTTGAAGCCGCTGACCTTCCCGGTGCGGATCAGGTTGGTGATAAGGCGCATGATTTCGGTGAGTTGTGCGTTCATGCCAAGAGGTTGCCATGAACGAAAGTTGAGAGGCAGAGATGGGCATTGTATGAGATGTGATACAAAGGTTTAACCGAACTGAGTCATTGAGTTGATGCTTTATTTGCGCTGGATTAAGCCTGAATGGACAGTCCGCTGTGTGCCAAAAGCGAACATCGCTGACATCAAAATATGTTAATTGACCAGGAAAAGGTCAAACCCTCATTTCACGTTAACAGCGGGTGCGGATATTTCGTTGCCTGCACCAAATTATGTTGCCGTTCCCACCGTCGTGACATGACGCTGAGCGTTCCCAAACACACAGGAAACAGAAAATGAATGTGAATACTGAGATTTTGAAACTCTGGCAATCCAGGGGAGAAAACGAGCGCACCGGATCCGATGCTGAGAAGGTTGCAGACATTGCCTGGGAGCAGGGGTTGCGACTTCACCCTCAGCGAAATATTCACCATGACAGAGTGAAGTACCTCATTGGCCATCGCAACATAGGCTAGGGCTGCCAGGTTGATGTATTGCAGTGCGGCTTTTGAAGGAGGCTTAGGTGATTCATCGTTAACTAATCGGTTTTTAAATAGCCCATCAAGTTCCTGTTAGGAACATCATTGTTCTTTTGTGGAATTTAAATGTTCCAAAAAACAACTTGCCGTGTTACCTTCTTTAGACTGAAACTATAGAGGTAACTGGTATGTCCGAAACACAATACATCACAACCTACTCAAGTATTTGCATGATACTTTTACGTGAATTGCGCATAGAGAGAGGGGTCCACCAAGCGCAAGTTGCCGATTGGATTGGTAAAACTCCAAGCGCATGGACGAAAGTTGAGGCAGGTAAAAGCCCACTGCAGTTTGAGGTTTTTGTTCGGGTCTGCTTTAGCTTTCAGGTTCAGCCATCAACAGTTATGGCAACAGCAGAACGTTACGCTGCGTTGCTTCGTCAGCATCAGTGGGCTGTTTTAACTTCAGAGCTGAATCTTGGCGAAGATTTGCTAATAAGTCGCGCACAGGAATATTGGGCTTCCCCGGGGTTTCGATCCAGTAATAATACTCCTGCTGGATGGGGCGTGCCATCTGTGCTAAACGGACCACTATATAACCCTGATGGAACGATCACTCTCGCCTTATCCATCCGCTTTGCGCTAGATAAGAATTTTCGCGAGATTCAATTGAGTTCACAACAAGTTCTAAGCCCGCCCTGGCAATCATAGGACCACTACCGCAGTTGAATTAATTTCATGTCCGCTTCTCGCTCAAAGCGGACGTTACGAATACAACGGTATGCTAAGGATAGGAGATCAGTTCACCGCATGCCGAGTCCCAGCACAGGCATAATGCAGACGGAACTTTTGGCTACCGGGTGTCCGGAGCTGCGTTTTCTCATGTACTGGGATCTGCCCCTGACAGCGTGGCTAATACGCTCTAAAAAAGATAGAATTTTGCCACATGATTAGACATGACATTGCTCGCGCAAAGGACAAACCATGACTCATGGCCGACATCAAGGTCCACACATTTTTCGATTGTCTTCATCAGTCGGAGCCTGTGGAACCAATAATCCTGACGAAGTTAAGGCCATCCAGCATCTGGTAAAAAATGCAGGGTATGGACTGACTACAGGAAGATCACTTGCAGTAAATGGACACTGTGATACTGCTACTATTGAGGCGATACGCTGGTATCAGCGGCTTTTAAATATGTCGCCTAACGGCCTGATTCAGCCTACAGATACATGGTTCATGCAGGCTCTTGATAAGGCTACCTCTCCCCATTTTCGCCCCAAACACAGCGGCGGTCCGTTGGCCGTCCGGCGGGGGCAACTGACTTTCGATGCAGAAGGCGTTGACTACATTACCGCCGTGGCGCCATTCCGGCAGCGTCGTTACCCTAATTTCTCACGCATACTGCAATGGCCGCCTACAAACTCGTCGGGGGTAACATTAGGACGTGGGTATGACATGGGAAACCGCAGTGCAGGAGAAATTTTCAATACGCTAAGGCAGGCCGGCATTGAAGAATACAAGGCTGTAATATGTTCAAAAGCGGCACATATCAAAGGCCATCAGGCAGGACAATTTGTAAAAGTCTATGGCCCTCTGGTTGGCGAGATCACTCATCAACAGCAAATTCGGCTTTTTGAGCTTGCTTACCAGGTAAAGGTTAACGAGGCCAGGAATCTTTATAAACGGGTATCACACCGTCTCCCTGATGCGCCTGAATGGGAACAGCTGGATCAAAAAATACAGGATGTAATAATCGATATTTTCTACCAAGGTGTACACAATGCCAGAGCACTTTTCCAGGCTGCCATCGATGGCAGGGCTGCTTTGATCACCCATATAAAAAACTCATCCATTTACATGTCATTTGAAAACCACAGACACAGGATCAGGTATCTGCAGTGAAAAAAATCTTCATTATTCTGGGGGCGCTGACTGCCTCTATGGCAGCACATGCGGAGCTTACCACGGGTGTGGAACGAGACCTCTGTTTCAAAAAAAATGAGGACATTCCGTCAGCTTATAATTGCCTGACTGTCAAAAAAGAAAGCAGTAACAAGGAAATGGATACGCTCATTGCTGAAACTGTTAAGCGCATAAAGGCTAATAACGTTGGCCCTTTCAATGGAAAAGAAGACAATCCTGAAACCGCCGGGGATGTTTACAGCCAGCGGTTTATTGAGGCGCAAAAATTCTGGAAAAACTATCGCGATAAGCTGTGTTTGTCGGTAGCGACCGAACTGGACGAGGACGCTGATGACTACCAGTCATACATAGACCAGTGCCAGATCAACCTTAATAAAAATCACGCCGGTGAAATAGCACAGATGGGATTGCCGCCAGCTGACTAGTATTTGGCTACTTTATTGAATATTCCAATGCAAAGAGCCCGCGAAATGCGGGTTCAGCATCAGCAGCTGCGCTACAATTTTCAATGCGCGCGTCCGCTTTTCGTTTATAAAAGGTATTAAATTGAGGAGCAACCAGAAATATTTAAAAAGCGGTTCAATTTTGGGCACTCAATTTATCCAGTAAGCCAGCGCAGCAATGCCTCATGTACTGCGGTTTCCACTTCACTATTCACGCCCAGCAGGGACGCGCTGCGTATTTCACCCCAGCGCCACCCCGGCTCACCCGATAGCGCAACCCGTAGTGATGCACACAGGCAATACGCTGCACCAGCCCGGTAAACCGGACCTCTGACTGGCTGGCATTTGCCTGCGCTTTGAGGTATTTCGCCGTTTTCAGCTTCGTAAACATCTTGCGCTTCATCCGCCCCTGCTTTGTCCAGGCGGTCATCCGGCGCGGCTCCCATGTCGTCCCGTCCGGCGCACGCTGCGCGGTGATATTCTGCTGCTGAATGCGCCGCACGTCCTGCGCCACCTCACGCAGCATCCGTGTGCGTGCTGCCGGTTCCAGATTTGCCAGCAGTACGGCCAGCCAGTCGTAAATCTTTTGCCGTTCGTCCATCAGCGCCCCGTCCAGAACTCTTCCGGCTCGTCCGACTCCGGTACGGCTTCAATCTGCATCTGCCCGTTGACCTCCCGTGCTATCACCCGCTCCGTCAGCTTCAGGTTCAGGCTAAGATCGCAGGCACCGTTGCCCAGAATATCCACTTCAAAGGTAAACAGCTTTTCCCGCTCATAAGGGTTCTGCAACGCATCGGGCTGATTGTCCCGCAGCCAGTACAGAATGGGGGCCATTAACAGGTTCTGGTCGCCGGTGAAGTCCGTCACCCCCACGTTCAGGGTGTAGCGGTACTCCCATGAGATGGACGCGGCAGAAGTAGCAACCAGCGAACCGTTATCCACAAACAGGTGCAGCCGATCCGGGTTCTCCCGCACATAGGGCACCGACTTATTCAGGGCGTGGCGTAAGGACTGCGGTTTGTTCATCGTCTTTTTCCTGACAGTTCACTATGGTGTCCACCTTATCCGCGCAGTTCGCCCAGGCGGCTTCCGTCTCATCCAGCAGGCGCATCAGATCGCCGTTACTGCGCGGAGCGGCTGGCAAACGAACCCCTGCAGGGCGAAGCGGCCCACACCCGCAACATTATGGAGATCTGTTAAATGAGCAAACGAAAAAGCCGCGCCCGCACGCAGCCGGTCAGTCAGCCGGAAAACATGACCGGCGCACCGGCGGCGGAAGCGTTCACCTTTGGCGACCCGGTGCCGGTTCTCGATCGCCGTGAACTGCTGGACTATGTGGAATGCGTGGTGATGGACCGCTGGTATGAGCCGCCGGTAAGTTTTGACGGGCTGGCGCGCACGTTCCGCTCCGCCGTTCATCACAGCTCTCCGATCAGCGTAAAGTGTAACATTCTGGCGAGCACCTTTATCCCGCACCCGCTGCTGAGTCAGCAGGCTTTTACCCGCTTTGCGATGGATTATCTTGTCTTTGCCAATGCCTATCTGGAGAAGCGAACCAGCCGCCTCGGGAACACGATCAAGCTGGAGCCATCGCTTGCGAAGTTTACGCGTCGCGGACTCGACCTTGATACATACTGGTATGCGCATTACGGCATCAACGCCGATCCGTATGAGTTTGCGAAGGGCAGCGTCTTTCACCTGATGGAGCCGGACATTAATCAGGAAATTTACGGCGTGCCGGGGTATCTGTCGGCCATCCCGTCCGCGCTGCTGAATGAGTCGGCCACGCTGTTTCGCCGCAAGTATTACATTAACGGCAGTCACGCGGGCTTTATCATGTACATGACCGACCCGGCACAGAGCCAGCAGGACGTGGATAACATCCGCAGCGCCATGAAAAGCGCTAAGGGACCTGGCAATTTTCGTAACCTGTTTATGTACAGCCCGAACGGGAAAAAGGACGGCATC
This sequence comes from Mixta gaviniae, assembly GCF_002953195.1. Classification (GTDB taxonomy): domain Bacteria; phylum Pseudomonadota; class Gammaproteobacteria; order Enterobacterales; family Enterobacteriaceae; genus Mixta; species Mixta gaviniae. The sequence continues at coordinate 3,868,933 of NZ_CP026377.1, forward strand.
CAGATCATCCCGCTGTCAGAGGTAGCGGCGAAGGATAAGTTTCTGAACATCAAAAACGTGAGCCGCGACGATATGCTGGCTGTTCACCGCGTGCCGCCGCAGCTGATGGGAATAATCCCGAACAACACCGGCGGGTTTGGTGACATAGAGAAAGCCAGCCGCGTGTTCGTGCGTAACGAGTTGATACCCCTGCAAGAGCGATTTAAAGAGCTGAATAGCTGGCTTAATGAAGAAGTAATAAGTTTCAATCCCTATATTTTAGATATGTAAATAAAAGGCACCCTTGCGGGTGCCTTTACTTATGGTAAATCTAAGTCATCTTTCAATTCAGCTATATCTTGATGTTGAAGCCATATCAAAAAACCTTTATCAACTACATTCAGCTTTCTATTTGTCTGATCATAATCAAGTATGATTGGCATTATATTTTTTTTAATCTGTAAGGATGCAGTAGATTGCAATGACTGAGTTACATTACCGAGGTTAAGCTTTTCGCCTCTTGGATGAACAGACTGTAAAGTTGCTCTAATATCCTTGAACTTAAGGCCTAGTTCAAGCTCACTAATTGTTGAGGAAAGTACAGGGTAAAGAATCCACTTATGCATCTGCAATTCTGTATCCTGAAAACCATCCGAAAAGTTTATTAAAAAAGAGTTGTAACGTGCTGATTGGTCACCGACGATTTTTGCAATGATCTCTTTACCGTCTAAACCATTGCCAATAGTCGTCTTGATTTGTTGTGTTCCTGAAATACCACACTCGATACATGCACGCCTACATGCCTCCTGAACCAAATAAATACTGTTGAGGCAGTGAAGAACAATGTCAGCTTTAAACTTTGCATCAAAATCGATGTTAAGGAGTTCACCGCCTTTTTGAATTGCCATCTCCAACTCAGCCGTTTCCCACTTGTCAGCGTTAACAGATATGATTCGGCCAGTTAAATCACCGTTATAAACAATTAATCTATTATCCTCTAACCACACGCCAACAACAATAAAAATTATATTTGAACTCTCGTGGAAAGCTTTTAAAGCTATAGAGAAATCACGTTGAGTCTCGAAAGGCATATAGTGAAAGTCTTCGAGCACTATAATTTTTTTAAAGTTAATTGATTTTAGAGCCGCAATCACATCATTGACATCATCCACATCAATTTCTAAAGGTGCTTTAACTTGTTCGTGAGAATTTGTATCTTCTATTTCCCCACCGGCACTTGCACCGAATCCGAAAATACTTGTTTTAATGGTTGCAAGAATCTTATTTTTACCTGTGATTCCTTTTTTAGTTGATTGCGTAATTTCGAACCCTGCTCTTTTTAAGATGCTAGCATTCAACTCTGACACATCTGAGCGGTTTGAGCACTGGACTAAAATATAATCCTCAGAATTTATGCAGTGTTTCCTTACGCAAGTTTTCCCTTGTTTAGAGCTGCCGTATATAACAATATGCTTTTTAGCCAATAATTCCTGTTTTAATTTATTGTCTACGTCAGGCCTTTCAATGTAATTAAGTGGCAAATCCCTTGATAAACCAAAAATTTCATTTGTCTCAAAATTCTGCATAAATCATTCCGCTGATGTTGGGGGATAGTTAAAAATAACTTTTTACAGGGGGTTCTGCAACAAGCATGCACTAGGTGTTAATATGATTGCGCGCGCTCGTACCCCCGCCACGCCTGCCCGCTTTATGTAGCGGTTTTCATGCACCTGCATGACATCGTAAAAGCCCGCCGGGACTGGCGGGCTTCGACGCTGGCGATCCTCTGCGGATCATGCGAATTAATGCGAATTCATGCGGCATAGTCATGCACGTCAGGCTATCACCGCTGTACTACCAGTTATCACTCTGAAATCTGCATTGAACGGTTGTACTCTTGATTACGCAGGCGCGCCATCAGTTCGTCTGTTAGTTCTGATACCCATTCTATTGCCAGACGTTTTTCCTAATCGCTACAGTCACTGACAGAAACAAGTTTTAAAAAGAAATCAATACGCTGGAGTTTTACTGACTCCAAAAGATAGTCCTGCATGTCGCCTCCTTCATCCCACTAACTGTATATATATACAGTATAAAAGATTTAAGATGATGTGAAACTTTTTTAACTTTCAATGGGATTGATCTGTTGCTCTCAGCTGCCGATACGCTTCTCCTGTAACCTGCCGTTCTGATAGAAAAGCTTCATTTTTGCCCCACTATCGAGGTTGGTGCCCCTTAAAAGCAGCGCTATTTCCTCATCACTGCCATCGAACCCCCGGCTTTTTAACTCCAGCTCTAATCGTCGGCGCTGCGGCCCCGTACAGTTATTGACAGAACTCCAAGGGGCGGCAGAGCCGCCAGAAAAACCTGCCTCCGCTGACGCCTCGGCCTTGGCGACCTTTTCCCATTAAACCAGACGCGTGGAGATTTCAGAGCCATAGACTTGCGGCGAATAGATGCCCTGGATGCGTTGCACGTCTTCCGCATACTCGTTGCCCTGCTCATTGATTTCGTAGCAAAGCCGGATAACCAGATCTTCCCGGGAAACCAGCGGCCCGCCCTGCGCCTGTGTATAGGACGCCCAGCAACCCACGTCAGCGGCAGCCAGCACGGCGTCCATCTTCGGATCAGGCAGCTGCTTATCACGCAACCGGCGCAGCTCACGCCATACCGTAACCGGAGCGCCACCAATCTGTTGAAACTGACGAATGGACCAGCGGGACGCCCAAGCGGAAACGGCCTTCGACATATCGCGCAGGCTTTCTCCCGTTTCGTCGTCCTTTTCGCCGTCCAGGGCGTAGCCGTCGATGTTTTTGGAAATATACTTGGCGATGTAGCCAGTAGCGCTGCCCTTTGCCGGGTCAATGCTTTCGGCATGGAAACGCGCCCGGCGCGCCTCCGGCGTTTTCAGCTCCGCGCTTTCTTCCTGATAAACGTAATCACGCATAATCTGCTGCACTCGCTCCCGGTGTTCCGGCAGCATAAACAGCAGCATATGCCAGTGCGGCGTTCCATCGTGATGCGGCTCCACTACGCGAAAGCCAAAAACGTGAATGTCTTCACGTGAGAGCGCGGCCCGAATTTTTGACCAAACCTTACAGAGATAGCGCTGTGTGTCTTTGGGGCTGGCACCGTTCCACTGCGACACAAAGCCACCTTTGCTGTATACGGCGTGATATTTTGACGGCGCTGTAAGTGTGTAGAACTCACCAACGCATCCGGTTTCATTGGCAATGTCCTCAAAGCCGCGCATACGCACCATCAGCTCGCACCGGCGAACGGCCGGATTTGCGTTGCTGCGGTTAACCATATCTTCCAGGGCAATGCGATCGCCTTCGTCGTTGATAAGGTCGAAGCGTTTGAAAAACTCCCGGTTGCGTTTCTTCTGCTCCACCCATTCGCCCAGGGTGCCACGAGACACATACGGCGAAGCGGTTTTTTGAACCTGACCGACGGCGATAGCCATATGCTCACGCTGCAGATCGCGCATTTTTTCAGGCGTCCGCGCCACCACTCCGGGGCCATCATTCGCAGCAGGCCGGACTGCGCCTTACGCAGCGGCAGCGTGCCCCGGCCAGCCTGATATTCAGCCCGATAGGGCGGCGTGGTGCCGGTAAGCGCGGCCAACTCAGAAAGGTATCGGTAGGCAACCAGTGTGATCGCTTCTTCGTCGGCATCATCCGGCAGGGTCACGGCGGTTGTGAAATCAGCCAGGCTTTGCGCCATGAAGGTGCCAACCTTATAGGCAAGATCACGGACGTCCTGGCGGTCCAGCGTGGGCAGGCGGTCCAGCTGTTTGATAAACGGCAGCTCGCTTGCGGCCGTTTCGGGCAAGCTGTAGCGGCTGCGGACAAGCTGCAGGCGTGGCAATACGTTCTGACCAATTGTCTGGCTTAAAAACGTATTAGCACGGCGACGGCCCTGTTTTTCGTCTGCCAGTAATCTGGCATAGCGCTCACCAAAATAGCCGGCAAGGAAATCCGGCAAATCGTGCAGATACTGGCTGCGCCAGTTGTGATCCGTGGCGTCCTGGTGCCATAGCTTCAGCTCTGTCAGGGTGATGTCCTTCGGCGCGCCCGGCGAAAAGTACTCACGCCGCATCTGATTAACGGCGTGATAGCTCCCCTGAACAGCTTCCATGACGGCTTCAGTCATGTGCGACCTGCAGCTCAGACAGTGCCATTTCGGCCAGTTCCGCCAGCCTGCGGGCTTCAGCCACATAGCTGCTGGCCGTTTCCATTCCTTTACGCAGCACCTGATGCCCAATCGCATCGGATACCAGGTCACGCACCAGCAGCACCGGGTTGTTGTAAAGAGCCATAACCTCCGAAATCTGCGTGCGTACGCCTTCCTCTTCCCGCCAGCTGAATTTCTCCAGGGCAATAAGCCGGGGCTTACCCGGCTGCTTATGTTGCTTTACGGAAATGGTGTAACGGCCATCAATAACCGGGTTTGTGGTCATACCGCGCCGCCTTTGTAATGGGTGCGCTTCAGCTCGCTGATGTCCTGACAGGTCACGCAGTGGGTTACACCCTGAACGGCGCGTCGGTGGGCTTCCGGGATGGCCTCGCCACATGTGAGACAAAAAAACTCGCTAATCTGCACGGGCCGATTAAGCGCATTATGAAGATGGCGCGCCAGTTCCTCCTGTACACGCTCTTGCACGCGGTCCATTGCGTCTGCCATCAGTGCAGCTGCTCTGCCTGATTTTGAAATTTCTCAGCTTCTTGGGTAAGTAGCTCAGCGGCTTCTACATGGCTTAACTGACTGCTTCGGATCTTCCATGCCAGAACAATAAGGCGAGACACCATCACTTCAGCTCGGGCACCACGCTCTTCCATACGTGCGTCCTGCAGCATTACATTTAATGGCTGTTCGTAGTCTTCAGTTTTCTTTTCTCCAAAAAAGTTATTCATTATTTATCTCCAGATTTCAGGCAAAGGAATGTCCGGCGGGTTTACGCCATTTAATCTCGTCAGGTTAATTAGTTAGGTAACGTCAGCTTTTTGGGAAATAAACTCACGACTGCATGGAAATGATTCATTGCACTAATCAGCGCGTATTTTTCATCACTCGTCAGTTCATCAAATTCAACGTCATGACGTTCTGACCGGATATTTTCCAGAAAGAAAATTGCGCCTAATGCCCTTTTGTTCTGCTCGTACTGCGTATCGCGTCTGTCTCGCATATCAGCCATAAAACGCTTCAGCTCATTACCGCAGTTATCACCCCATAACTTTGTGCGAATAGCCGCAATGTGATTCAGGCCTTTTACGCGTTGGCCTGCGCTTAACTGAACAGCAATGTTTTCACCTTCAATCGCCATTTGTTCTTTCTCCCTTTTCCGGTTAAACCTGCCAGCAGCTCCGCCTGGTTGTTTGAAGGATGCCAGCGTGTGCCGTCCTGCCCCATTATCCAGCCATGTCCGTAGGCTGGTGCCGGGTTCTGCCGCTTTAGCAAAGGGGCCACTGGAAATACCATGTTTACCTCAGCTGATACCGATGGAAGCGCCAAGACCGCTAATAGCGTCTACGGTGCTGGCAAGCGTCGGGTTTGAATGAATACGTGTCTGTACCGCCATTGCGGCCAGCGTCAGACAGCGGATGCCGCTGTTTACGTTCTGAATTAAGCCGCGGCGGCAGGACGTTGTAACCTTGTCCTGAACCACTGCAACAGCGGCCAGCTGTCCTACTTCTGCCATGGCTTTGAGGACGTAAGATGATAATTTTTCTTGCGCCACTTCATTGACCGGTACACATGGCAGACACTGCAACTGCGCCAGCATTCCATCAACCAGGGTTGCGTCTTCTGTTAGGTCGGTGAGGATCAGCATTTCCCGAACCGTAAGCTGATGCACCTGGTCGGGGTTCAACTTGTTACTGACAGTCTGCGGATTCAGGCCCGCTTTTTTTGCCAGCTGGATGATATTGTGCTTTGCCGCAAATTCCCGGCAGGCTTCATCAAAGTGACTGTGTGTGGAAACACGGAAATCAAACATGAACTTTCCCTTTCGATATCCCAATATGGAATCCATTAGCCTTGCATGGTGATTTCGCAGCCAGCAGCCGCTTCAATCGTTAAGGCCACCATGTTGATTTCGATAAGCCCGTTAACCCCTTCTTTCTTTCTGATCGGCAGACGGTTTTCACGATACATCTGGCGGACAGTTCCTTCTTTGTAACCGGTACGACGGCAGAACTCTTCTACTGTAACGTAGGGTTCTGAAATCACGAGATTGATTGATGGACGCATTGAAAGTTTACGGGTCATGATGCACTATCCTCTGTTGAGTTTTAGCCAACTCTATTTATCACTATTAAACACGTCATCATACGACGAGTGAATATTAGGATCACAAATTGGAAAGGTCAGTTAGAGATTTTACGAGTCGTAAAGCACCAACATTACCAGAGGGTGGTAAAGATCCTATTGAGCGTATCGTTCAAGCATATGGTTTCTCATCCCGCCAGGCGCTGTGTCGTCATCTAAACGTATCCCAAAGCACTATGGCTAACCGCATAATGCGTGGGAACTTTCCAGCTGATTGGGTTCTTATTTGCTCTATGGAAACCGGTACTTCGCTGGAGTGGCTGACGTATGGCCGCGGTGATTCAATCATCACAAAACAAGACGAGTCATCAGCTAAAATCGAATTCAAAAAAATCACAAATGGGAATTTCACTTCATCTGATTGGGTTGAATATGACGCACAGCTCTTGCCCAGTGATGTTAAAGCCCCTCTGTTAGTATATTTCGAGAAACAGAATTACCTGGTTGATATGACTGCTGCAGAGATCACTGACGGGCTATGGCTCATCGAGATTGATAAGCTCATCAGCGTTAAAGAGCTGTATCGTTTTCCCGGCGGGCGCATCCGCGTTGAAAATGGAAAAGCCTCATTTGAATGCAAAGCAGACGACATCAAAGTGTTGGGTAAAGTCGTTGCTCGTACTGAATATCTTTAAAGGCTAAGCATGGCGATCAGCAAGTTACCCAATGGAAAGTGGCAAGCGCAGGTTTTTCCGAACGGCCGCGACGGCAAAAGGATACGCCGTCAGTTTGCTACGAAGGGCGAAGCACAATCCTTTGAGAAGTTCGTAAAAGAGCAGGCTCAGGATAAGCCCTGGCTGGGAGAGAAAACTGATAAGCGCCGGGTAATTGAGCTGGTTGAATTGTGGTTCAACACGCATGGCATCACTCTGGCGGATGGAGAGAAGCGGCGAACCACAATGGCGTTCGCCTGCGAAGCGATGGGAAACCCACTCGCAACCGAGTTTAACGCGACAATTTTTGCCTCTTATCGCGAGCTGCGGTTAAGCAGAAAGATCACCCGTTCCAGTCGAGTAAAGGCGGTAACGCCGCGCACGGTAAATTTAGAACTGGCCTATTTCAGGGCAATGTTTAATGAGCTGCGCCGATTGGATGAATGGACTATGCCCAATCCGTTAGAGAATGTGCGCGAGTTTAAAATCAGTGAGTCAGAGATGGCGTATCTCACCATTGATGAAATTAGAACCCTCCTCGCAGAATGTGAAAATAGCCGATCCAAGGACCTAATAACCATTGTAAAAATCTGTCTGGCAACTGGCGCACGATGGAGCGAGGCCGAAGGCTTAAAGGGAAATCAAATCCGCGCCGGTCAGATCATCTACGTGAAAACTAAAGGTAAGAAAAACCGAGCGGTGCCGATAACTGAAAAATTACAGGCTGAACTGCCATCCAGCAGGAAAGCGCAGTTGCTCTTTAAACCATGCTATTCAGCCTTTAGAAAGGCCATGCAACGCGCTGGTATTGAAACACCTGCAGGGCAACTAACGCATGTTTTACGCCATACATTTGCTTCTCATTTCATGATGAATGGCGGTAACATTCTAGTGCTACAAAGAATATTGGGGCGTACCGATATTAAGGTAACGATGCGTTATGCGCACTTTGGGCCGGATCATTTTTCAGAAGCAAAGTTGTTCAACCCGCTGAGTCAAATAGCGATATGTTGAAAGTGGAATACTCAACTTTGAGGAAGCCAAGCCGTTCAACAGCTCGCTGGGCAATGCAATAGTTCGGAACCTAACTATCTGATTATTTATAATTATTCATTCAAGAAAACATGTTATAGTTATGTAAATGAATGCATCATTCATAAGTCTAGCATCTTAAATCATGCAAAATCTTATTAAATATAAATGAGAATATTATGAAAAATTTTGATACTCGCGCTTACAACATTTCAGATTTTTTGGAGTGGAGCCAGACAGGCCTACTGGAACTCTCGCCAAAGTTTCAAAGAAGATCGGTTTGGACGGAGAAAGCTAAGTCTTATCTAGTCGATACTATATTAAGAGGAAAGCCAATACCTAAAATTCTTATAACTCAAACGTTGAATGTTGGGAGAAATGTTAGAACAGTTGTTGATGGCCAACAAAGACTTAGAGCCATACTGAGCTATATTAATGGAGACTTCAAAGTTTCTCGAGCTCACAACAGAGAGTTTTCTTCGTTCTACTTTGATGATTTACCTGATGAAATAAAATCAGAATTTTTAAAGTATGAAATCGGCGTAGATATGCTTTTCGACTTATCGTTCGAAGATATCTTAGATATATTTGCAAGGCTTAATACTTATTCTGTTAAATTAAACCCACAAGAACTACTTAATGCTCAATACTTGGGTTATTTTAAACAAGCTGCGTATAGTTTAGGGTTTAGATATGTTGCTTATTTTATCGAAGGAGGGGTTCTTTCCGAGAAAGAGGTAACAAGGATGTCAGAAGCTGAACTTTCCTCTGACCTACTAGGCTCATTGATTGATGGCATTCAGCCCAAAAAGCACATCCCTACTCTTTATAAAAAGTATGACGATGATGAAGATAACTGTAATGATGCAGCAGCGAAATTCGATAATGTAATGACGATAATAGGAGAGATATATCCGTCTGAAGAACTGAAGCAAACCAATTTCCACAGAATCCATTTTTTCTATACATTATTTACATCAATTGCACATTGTCTTTATGGTTTGGAAAATTTTAATGATGCGCCTAGAACTAACATTGATAATAATAATATCGGCCAAATAAGAAATTCACTAGATGAAATTAGTGCAAGATATGATGAGGTTACGGCTAGAGATGCTCTAGCTCCAAATGATGAATATCGAGATTTCATTGATGCCTCACGCAGAGCGACCACAGACCTCTCATCTCGAAAATTGAGGACTGAATTTATCTGTAAAAAAATTCGGGATGCTATGTAAAATGCCTGTAATCGATGATCTCAATGAATTTAAAGCCTCAATAGCTCAAGCGGCTTCACTGCGAACAAAAGCTAATCAGGCTGCTTCAAACATGACGGGCGATGAAAGGAGCCTATTATATGAAGCGATTTTTTTACGTATATATAGAGCTTACGAAAACCTGCTTGAAAATATCTTTATAAAATACCTGTCAGGTGAAAACACGCATAGTGGAACACAAATTACAACATATTTGAGGCCAAAAGATAAGCTTCATGCTCGCGCAATGATCACATCTTCTCAACCTTATTTAGATTGGACAGCGCCAAGCACTGTAATTAAACGCGCGGAAACTTATATTGATGGGGAAAACCCAATAAAAATTGCTATATCATCTTCTATGACACATTTAATTTCCGCTAAAAAAATCCGAAATCATATAGCGCACAATTCATCTGAAAGTATGGTGGATTTTAATAAAGTTGTAATTGAGTTCCTACACACTATGCCCAGAACGCAGCCTTCCTCTGGAGAATTCTTGTCCAAGATACCCGCTAAAGGGCCAAGTAGGAATAAAGAAATATTAACTTTTTACATGGAACATTTGGAAAGCACTGCTATAGCATTAGTTGGTTAAAAAATGGGGTTGTTATTTTAACTTAAAAAAAACAACCCCACATTCCATGATATGTTGATAGCCGATTCAATTTTATTTTCAACACTACTGTATAAAATTTCATATTTTTAAATAAAAATAAATTTATTTTTTTATAATTACAATTAAGTGGTAGCAGAGCGCAACGCTATATGCCACTTTTCGTCACTATTCGTCCTAAAGAAAACATAAAAATCAGTAAGTTACTGATTTTAATCACTTCAAAATGGGACTCATAATCGCTTGGTCGTTGGTTCAAACCCAACAGGGGCCACCAAATAAAACAAGGAATTAGATGAGAAATCGTCTGACTCCTTTTTCTTTGGGTGCGATTTGGGTCAGGTAATGGGTGATATAAGTGAATGGCTGGGTGAGACATACTCGTATCCGGGCAATGATTACGGATATTGAACCCCTTTCATTACTTTAGCTCTTTGGTGCAAGTTTGAATGACGGGTTTGGACATGCCGGAAAGATGACTACCGCACGAAGCTTTCTTTTCAGATGCCCTTACCCTGATCAAGAGTACCAGAGCCACCAAAAGGCATAAGCTCTAGTTTTAAAAAATCTCACAGCATTGCCACTAGAGCAATTATAACGGTAGCCCCACCTTCGCGCGCTTCCGGTACTTTCGCCTCCTTCTTTTTTGCCTTCGCTTTGGGGTGTTGCAGGGCGCGCAGGTGTGGTTCTTTTGCCTTGCGCTTCACTTTCTTCGGCCTTGGCTCTCTGGTTTGCAGCCACTGCGCCGTTACGCCGGTATAAGCGCTCCGGCCAGCGATAGAACTGATGCCGGCCGCCGTCACTGCGTATAATCGTGACCTGTGGAATGGGTTTCCCACTGGCGGTGACTGCCTTACCGGCCTGGAGGAAAGCAGTATCCCCGACTTAACCGAACCTCGCCGCCGTTCCGGTCAGCCAGCCGCGTCAAAAATTTGGCATCGGATTCCTGCGACTAGTCGATATGCGGGATAGCAATCCGGGCGAGTTCGGGCAACAGCGACCTCCAGCTTGTTACGCTTTGCAACACAGCCTCAACAATCATACCGAGGGTCTTGTCATGCCAGGACTCTTCCCGCCTGGAATTGAGCGAGCCCCGAAAATCCGCATTGCGGGCGCGAATGTCACCGTATCAGGTGCGCCCCGGAGTTCGACCTCATCCACGGTAAACCAGCCTTTCTCAATAAGCGTCGCCCCTTACCACCCGAGCCAAAGCGTCAGTACTGCGCCGCGCACCGGCAGCACGACGCGCCCGTCGGCATCGTTGAGTTCAAGGTCGGGCCGGTCAGCCTCAAAGCCCGATTGTCGGTCATGGTCAGGCTTATCAGGCGATCGCTGATGTTGCCGGTAATATCCTTGCTCTCGGTTTTCAGTATGCAGGCCGGGGTGAGCGTGTTCCCCGGCGATCTGTAAAGGGCATCAGTCATCAGAACCCCAGCGACGATGTGACTCTGGTTGCGGCGCCTTTGCCCTTGCCGGCCAGTTGACCGGCCTGTTTATTCAGGTCGCCGTAAATGGCCGTGAGCGACTCATCAACACGGGTCAGTGCCAGATTAAAGGTAATTTTGCGGGGCGAGCCGTCTGTGAAAAACTCCGCGCCGGTCTCGCTGATGCTGTTGATAACGTACATTGCGTAAATCATGTCGTTACCCGACAGGAGCGGCCACGCGCATCCCTCCCCGGCCATCAGCCTGACCGCCGTCAGGGTCAGTTTGCCGCCGGTGATCTCCGGGTAAAGCTCACCGCTGAGGGTGATTTTCTCCTCCCCGGCGCCGGGAAACTGAAAGGCGCCACGCTTACCGATGCGGCTGTTTGATGGCCAGTGATATTCCGCGTCCCGCTGCATGCTCTGAAACGGCAGCGTCTGACGCCTGATCCTCTTCAAACGTTGGCTTGTAGCTTTCGGCCATATTGCTGACTGCAACCAGCGTACGGGTATCGTCATAAAGACCCATTTCACGCAGCCAGGAGCCCCCGTTTCCGGCGGGATAATCAGTTCGGCCATGATGTAATTCTTGTGTTTGTTGCCCTGGCTGATCCTGTTTAATTTTCCGCGCCAGACCTCATTCATCAGTTTCGTCTGGCTGGCAGAGGGTTCGGGAAGTTTGCCGCCGCCGTCGCCGACTGCCATCGCGATGATATTGCCTTTTCTACCGCCCGGCGTGAGCGCGGCGGCAAATTTTGCCGTGCCTGCGGTGGTGACCATCGTTCTGTATTTCGTTGCCATGTTCTTCTCGCTTAACCCGGATAAACCGTCGTGCCTGGCTCAACGAGAGCGCCACGCTGTTTCGCCGCAAGTATGACCAGAACGGCGCACATGCCGGTTACATCATGTACGTTACCGACGCGGCGCAAAGCAGTACCGATGTTAAGGCGCTGCGCAAGGCAATGCACGATTCGGACCCTCCGGATCGCAGTGCCTTCCTCGCCCCGCCTGCCCGCTTCGCGTGTCGGTTTTAATGCAGTTGCATTGAGTCATCAGATCCTTGTCAACACTGGCACCGCCCAGCATCACGAAAATTACGTGACGCATGCAAAACAATGCAGTGAATGCATGCAGACAGCTAAAGGGGGATTGTCTCGTATTATTAAAGCGCGTTTATTAATGCTTCTCACGCGTTATAGCACGATACATTTTACCCACGACATACACAGCCAGAATGCCGAATAATATTGATGAAATCGAAAAAAACACAATTGACGAGAGGAAGGGACTGAACAAACCACCCAGGCTCGTAAAATCGCTAAGCCTGGCAAGAATGTCATTTGGAACCTTCCTTAATATAACTTCAGGAATTATTAGAAATGAAATGATTGCCGCCACAACATAAATGAGAATTTTTCGACTTTTTTTCATCTTCAACCTTGCCCCTGCGAGCGACCATGATCAATCATTAGCCAGCAATGTTACAACAAGGCATATGGAAATGGCACAAAACTATCTTAAGTGGAAATCAGAAACAGACAGAAATATGGCTATAGCCGTAACCAGGGCTTTAAGAGAGATCCATGAAGGCCAAATGGAAACTATCGAAAAGGTGAAACTTGGTAGTCAACAGCTTATTCATTACGGTTCATGCTTCGTGACTAACGAATACTACAGAAGTACCTGCCATGAACAATGGAGCGAAGATAAGCGCTTGTATTTGTCCTTGTTAGAAATATATAAAAGGAATGATGTCGTGCTTGATATGGTCGAACTTTACTTTCGTAAAGCTTTCAGGCGCCTTGGAGAAAATAAAAGTAATGCGCTTGTTTCTTACTTAAAGGAGAAAATTGGGGAAAAAGCTTATGATGCAGTTGACCGCTCAAGCAAGCTCGCAATTTCGTTGACTATTGCCAAATTAATCGTAAGCAGTGGTGATTTCAGGATTCATTTATTCGCAAAGTGAATCAAATGTCCACATGGTTTGTGCAACTTACGACATTTTATTCCAAAGCAGAGATAGCAGCACAGGCAGCAAGGAAGCTTAAATTTCAGGATTCGGAATATTATCAAATACTTTATCGTGAAAAGATAGAAATGCTGTATTTCCTTATCGAATCTCAGATGTCGAAAGTAATGTACGAGTTTCAATCCGGCGGAAATAATGAAGAGGTTATCGGTGACGCCTTGTACTGGATGTTAAAAAAATGAAAAAGTTTTTCTTATTTTTATGGGGCACTCACTCTCACTTAGTTCCCATCGTCCTTATACTGGCAGGCGCTTTTTTGTTTATTAGTTTCATCCCTGACTATTCTGGGATGCTTACTTTTATATGGTTTTTAATCGTCTCTTATTTATATCTAAAATATAATCGATGGTATTGATAGCCCTCATTAGGGCTATCAACTTGAATTTATTTTTTTTGTGAGTATTAAAACCATGATTAATCAGGAGCCTCCTCTGCTGTTAAAAATCCCAAGTATCTTGATTCAGCTGAGTTGACGGCAATCATAAACTGCATGCCCTCGATCAGCGAAACCGGCCTTTCTGCCCGGCACATGTATAATCCGGACCGATATGTCCCTTTGCATATCCGGGAAAAGCCATACGTTACGGTAAGCGCATGGTAGATCCCCGCAATGTCAAAGGTCTGTTCAGATATGAAATAGAGATGTACAAGCTGTACCGTAAAAAAGCCACCACCGACTATAAAAAATATACTCTGGAAGTTGTGGTAAGAGGATCTTACTGGACAATTACCCACTTTTTCTATTTTTAGGCAGCCGACAGGAGCGCAACAAGGTTTGATATTAAAAACGAAGAATTCATCTTTGCTATTTCTCCTTTTGAAAAAGTTATCGATAACGGGATCGATTCCGGGCATCACCGCTGGGACTGGGTTAAATGCTTTGTTGAATTTTCTGTTCCTGGCCTGAAGGCACAATTCCAGACTGAGTTTACCGTAGGCGAACTACAGATATTGCATGAGCGGTTCCCTGCTTACCATGATGCGCTGATTGCCCAACGTGAAATCATGCCTTTTGAATTCCGCAGCGAATGCCGCCAGCTGAATATGGTTATCAGAAAAGTTACGGGCAGCGACAGTGTTGTTATTGAATATGAAATTTGACCAGAAGCACATGCTGATAGTGTCCAGGTCAAAGGTGATTTCAGCCTTGATGAAAGCTTTTTCTCTGACATTCCTCATCGGCTGGATGAGATGATTACATGGCACAATTAGGCATGCCGGCATTTAAACGTGCCATCCAGGCATCCCCGTCGTAATGGATTTTTATGCGGGCGCATGTGGTGAGCTTCGTAGCCCATCTTCGCTTTATCGGTTTTCTTCCATCGCCCTTAGGATTAATCTTAAGCTTCTTTTACCCACACTAAGGATGTGATGATGAAAATCGTTCTGGGGCTTGCTGCGCTTGTGGCTTCTTATACGGCTAATGCCGCTTTTGTTAATCCGATGGACTTTAACGGCTCAGAAGGCCAAAAGCAGGAAGTGATCGAATATATCAAAGAAAAAGTAAAATCTGAGTACTGCGACGGCGCCGTTGATATGTGCCAGCCGACCACGCTGCGCATGATGGAAAAGCAAAACCTTGCGGCATTTAAGCAGCTTACCCGCGCTAAAAACCGCGAAGTGATGGACCGGGTAATCAGCGATTATTGCGATAGCGCGGTGGATATGTGCAACTACGTAACCATCGATATGATGTACAAACAAAACCTCAAGGCCAGCGGCGAAGCGTTAAGCTGGTAATCCTTTCCGCAGCCGCTCTTTCACTCCCCTCTTCCAAAAACCGCTTTCGCGGCATGCATATCAAAGAGACGGCTGCCCTCCTTCCGTACGGCGGAAGATCGCACTGCGCCCCCTTTCAGTCCAAAGGCAATCACGCTTCGGCGCCAAAGCGCGCCATCAGAAAATCAATCACACTGCGCAGCTTTGCCGAAGGGCGGTGATCCTGCAGATAGGTCAGGTACATCGGCGTTGGCTTATAAGACCAGCCCGGCAACACCTGAATCAGGCGGCCCTGAGCGATATCCTCCCTCAAAACCGATTCCGGCTGCAGGACAATGCCGCAATGATTCAAGGCGGCGATCCGGAGCGCCTCGCCCTGATTCGACATAAAACGCCCATGTATCGTCGCTTTAAACAGCTCCCCTTCCGGCCCCATTAATTCCCAGCGATTCGGCGTCAGCCAATAGGCTATTTCCAGGCAGCTGTAATCGCCCAGCTGGCTGGGATGTTCCGGCAGGCCATGATGGGCGATATAGCCAGGAGAGGCCGCTAATATTCTGCGGTACGGGCGCAAAGGCCGGGCAACGACGCCGGGTTCATTCATCTCGCCAATTTGAATCCCCAGCTCGTAGTTTCCCTGGCTTAAGTTTTGGATACGATTCTCCAGGGTTAACATGACATTTACCGCGGGATTCAGCGCCATATAATCGCTTAGCGCCGGCACTAAGCGATGGCCGCCAAAACTGACCGGCGCAATCATGCGTACGATGCCCTGAGGGGATGCCTGTAATTCGGATGCGCTGCTTTCAGCCAATGCGAACGCCGATAACACCCGCTGGCAGCGCTCATAGTAAAGCTGGCCAACTTCCGTCAGCTGCTGTCGACGCGTTGTGCGATGCAGCAACCGGGATCCCAGCCGCTGCTCAATCGAGCGAATCTGTTTAGCCACCATGGTGGCCGATACCCCGCTGACGTCAGCCGCCGCGGTAAAGCTGCCGCATTCAACCACCCTGACAAACATCTCCATCCCTGACAGCTTATCCATGATTACGAACCTAATGGTTTGGAATTATTCAACTTATTACATATTTATCATTATGACAGCTTAAGTAAATATACGTTTGTCGGCTCCGGATGGGGGCCTTTAAAAACAGAGGGTTAACATGCCTGTTTTACGTTTAGAAATGGTGCCGGGCCGTACGCCTGAACAAAAACGTGATTTTGTCCGTGAAGTGACCCGCGTTGCGGTGGAGACATTGCAATGCAAGCCTGAGAGCGTCGATGTGTTGATTATTGAGCTGCCCAAAGCGCACTGGGCAAAAGCGGGAAAGCTGATGGCGGATTAGTCTCCAGCGCGCTCACCCTCTGCAGCCATGGTATTTATCTCTGGCTGCAGAGGCGCCATCAGGTATTGCTGAATGACATCTACCTGTTCACACCGATATGGCGGTGTGAATATTGCGCCTGTTATTTGACCGGAATCCCTATTATGAAAGCATCCTATTCAAAGGGCGTTATGTGCTGCCTGATCGCAACCCTCTCCTGGGGAGCGACATTTCCGCTGATGACCAGCGCGCTAACGCATGTCGATCCCTATACTTTTACCACGCTACGCTATGGCTTCGCTGGCATCGCTCTGGCTGTTACGCTTCTGATGCGCGAAGGAAAACAAAGCTTCCGCTTGTGCGGCGAACGCGCAGGCCTGGCCTGGCTATTAGGCTCGGCGGCCTTTGTCGGCTTCGGCTTTTTCGTCTTTTTAGGCCAGCAAATGGCGGGAAAGGATGGCGCGCTGACCGCCTCAATTATGATGGCGACAATGCCCATGCTCGGTATCCTGGTTAACTGGCTGATACACCGGATTGCCCCACCCGCCTTTTCTGTTGCGTTAATTCTTATCTCCTTTTTGGGCGTGATTACCGTCGTCACGAAAGGGCATTACGGTAGCCTGTTTGAGTCGCCGGCCAGCTATAAAGCAAACGCGTTGATTATTTTCGGCGCGCTGTGTTGGGTAATTTATACCGTCGGTGCCGCCTGCTTTCCTGAATGGTCGCCGCTACGGTATACCACCCTCACAACCTGCCTGGGCATGACCAGCGTTCTCGTTCTGAACGCTATTATTTATCTGGCGGGTCTCGTGGCCGTTCCGTCGGTTAATGATCTGCTGTTTATCGTTCCACATGTCCTCTACACAGCCATAATAGCCAGCTTCATCGGGATCCTGTGCTGGAACACAGGTAATAAAATCCTTATGCCAGTAAACGGCGTCTTATTTATGGATGTGGTACCCGTCACTGCTTTCACTCTCTCAGCGCTGACAGGATTAATGCCGGGCCCGGCTGAAATCGCCGGCGCGTGTATCACGGGAGCGGCCCTGGTCGTCAACAATCTCTGTCTTCGCTATCGTCTATCCAGGATCACCGCCATACCGGTATGTGGCAGATAGCGCCAGGCCTGTCGGGCTGCCGCTAACGCAATAAAAGGGTTTTCCCCCTGATGGTCGCCGCCGGGCGCGGGCGCGCGTTACCCCCTGGAACGCTGCGGCGCCAGGCGGCGTTTCAATCAGGACTTGCCGTTATAGCCGTCCCAGTAGGTCGCAGTGGCGCCTTCCAGCAAGATCTTGCTTTGTGCCTCAGGTTGTTCCGCATCGTACGACTGCGAAATAAAAGTGCTTTTCTGAGAAGCAGCCGCAAACGGCCCTTCTTCCGCCGCGCTGCTGGCGCGATTCTGGTTAAAGCTGGCCACGCGCTGCTGCGCCTGCGCCTGCGCCAGCGTCAGGCCCTCCGCGCGATCTTTTTTCCCCAGCTGGTAAAACGGGTTGAGAAATGCTGTCATCCGTCGCGCATTGTCGGTGGTCAGCGGCCGGGTATTGGGATCGAAATGCATTCTGGCTATTTTATAAGCCATATGGTGAGCATTTATCTCCACGCTGGTCTGCGGCCCGGCGCAGGCGGAAAGCAGTAATGGCAGGGTCAGAACAATAGATGAAACATATTTGCAAGGCATCTGTTTTATATCCTTATAAAAGTGTGCCGCAGACTATACGCCCTGACGTGATTCTCAGTAAACCTTGCGGAGAGTTGTCAGGCTGATTAGCACATAGCGTTTTTCGCTTCCTGCATAGTTTAACGCTGTAGCAGCCGGCCGGCAGGATTGCGTTATTTCGGCCGGATATTGCCCTTAAGTTATCCAATAGCGATTTAATCAGAAAGCGAGATTACGTAAATGTGATTTGTGAGAGGAAAGAATAATAGCGATTTATTTATCGCAGAACCGTTAAGTTCCGGCTCTGCGATAACACGCTTTTCTGGCAGAAAATAGCTATGACCGGGCGTTATTAAGAGGGTACGTTGACCTGCCCGGTCTTCAGGGCTTCATCCGCATAGCTGTGTATAGTAGCGATAGCAACGGCCAGCCGCTTTGCCTTTGCTGGCGCCTGGCTAATCATTTTTATTTTTCGCGCCTGTTCGGCAATGGTTTTTCTTAATTTTTCATTTTCCAGCAGCAGCCTGGTGTCATCGTGCCTCTGTAACTGCTCGCAATACAGCATCAAAGAGGAGAAATCATTAGCGTTAAGCGTTACCGTCTCCGGCGTTCTTTTTTCAACCCAGCTAAGCAATGATCTGATGCGCTCTGGCGACCAATCTGAAACAAATCTGTTCATAAATAATCCTGGTATTATGCTGTGAAATTAAAATCGAACAATAATAACTAACCTGCCTATTTATTAGAGAGCGGCATTATCCGCTATGACCGGCTGTTGATAAAATGATCGAAATCAATAATAAAAGGGCACTTTTGTCTTTAATTCCTTGATTAACATTGACATGGTGAGAAACGCGTTTTCCCCTGAGAAGAGCAGCCTGTAGGGGTGGTCAACTTCCAGGCGAAATATTGCTTTTTCGATTTCTTTTTTACCGCCAACGTTAAAAAACGCCCGTCGTCATGTTTATTAATGTAAAGTTTCGTTTGCTTATAAAAAGCAGCGAAAAATTAATCGCGCAATGTAATAAGAAATAATCATCAGGCTACAATATTGATAATTATTGTTGCTTATTTTATTTAATCATTGCTATCAGCGATAAAAACACCGTACGCATATTGAGGTTGTTGATGACCCGTTCCGGTAAACGTTTTGAGAAGCGCCCAGGAAACGCCTGAGCAACGCGCGCGCCAGCGTTGTCCTGCAAGGTTAAGCCATCAGGCTGGCTGGTATGCCTGACCAGGCTGGCAGGGTGCCTTAGGGTTCGGCATATAACTCCCGTATCGCACGCAAAAAGCTGTCTAAAACGGGATTAGGATTATCTTTGGCGTAAACCAGGAAATTAAGCGCCTGGATATTCACCTCTTCAATATTCATAAAGGTCATGTTAGCAAAGCCCAGCGTTTTTGATGAAGCCGGGACGATAGCGCAGCCAAGGCCGGCATTGACCATGCCCAGAATAGTATGGGTTTGCGCCAGCTGATATTTGTAGTCCGGCGTAATATTGTGAAAGAGAAACAGATCGGTAATGCGCTCATAAAAATAGCGCGCTTCCTCTTTAGCGTATAAAAAGAACGGCTCCTGGTTGAACGCCGACAACGGGATTTTACGCTTCCGCGCCAGCGGATGGTCGCTGGGAAAAGCAGCGATCAGGCTTTCAGCATTTAACGGCAGCCAGGCGAGCCGCGGATCGGGAGGAACCTGGCGCACAAAGCCAATATCCAGCTGATTATTCTCAATGGCGGCAATTTGCTTATTCGTCACCAGCTCCTGTAGGTCAAAAGTGACGCCCGGCAGCCGGCGCGCCATCTCTTTAAGCAGGCCGGGAATAAAGGCCCAGGAAAAAACGGCGGTAAATCCCATCGACAGGCTTCCCGTCTCGCCTGCGGCGCGCTGCTGCAGAGATAGCGCCAGCCGATCGCTGAGCTTAAGAATAAGCCGCGCCTCTTTTACCAGCTGCGCGCCCATCGCCGTCAGCTCGACGCGACGGTTGCTGCGCGCGAAAAGGATAACGCCGAGGTTTTTTTCCAGCAGCTGGATCTGGCGGCTAAGCGGCGGTTGGGTCATGTTCAGGCGCGCCGCTGCGCGACTGAAGTTCAGCTCTTCCGCGACCGCCAGAAAACATTTCAACTGGTGCAGTTCCATTATTCCATTCTTATATCAATGCATACCGGTCTTATATTAGACAGGTATCATTGCCCCGTCCATGCTGAAGCCTTCTGCTCACAACCGGACTCCGCCATGAAAGTTTCCTCCCCCGTTCATCTCCTGTTAACCCAGCCGCTGCCGCAGGCTATCGAACAACGGCTGCAGGCCGACTACCAGCTTCATCGCCTCTGGCAGGCGGCTGACGCCGGTGCCCTGCTAAATGCGGTCGGCCCGCTGATTCAGGGTGTGGTCACCGGCGGCGCGAAAGGGCTGGATAACGCCACAATGGATCGCCTGCCCGCGCTAAAGATTATCGCCATTAGCGGCATCGGTACCGATGCGGTGGATCTCGCTCATGCCGCGCGTCGCAATATCGCCGTCACCACTACCCCGGGCGTGCTAACTGACGATGTCGCGGATATGGCGTTCGGCTTGCTTATCGCCACCCTGCGCCGCATGAGCGAAGCGGAAAGCGTTGTGCGCTCCGGAAGCTGGCCACAGGCGCAGCTGCCGCTGGCGCGTAAGGTGACGGGCATCCGACTGGGCATTATCGGTATGGGCCAGGTAGGTGCGGCAATTGCCCGGCGCGCCGGGGATTTTCAGATGGAAGTGCTTTATCACAGCCGCTCGCCGCGTCCGGCGCTGCCGTGGCGCTATATTGATGACCTGCACACCCTGGCGCGCGAAGCAGACGTGCTGGTACTGGCCGCCTCGGCGGATGGCGGCGAGACCATCGTCACCGCCTCGGTGCTTGAGGCGCTGGGCGCGGAAGGCTTTTTTATCAACGTGGCGCGCGGAAAGCTGGTTGATGAGGAAGCGCTGCTCGCTGCGCTGACGCATAAACGCATCGCCGGCGCCGGGCTGGATGTTTTTGCTAATGAGCCACACGTGCCGGCCGCTTTTTTTGCCTTGCCGCAGGTCACTCTGCAACCGCACCGCGCCAGCGCCACGCAGCAAACCCGGCTGGAGATGGGCGAGATCGTGCTGCGCAATCTGGCCGCCTGTTTTAACGGGGAGACGCCGCCGAACAAAGTCTGACTTCCTTTGATCCCTATAAAAAGCAAAAGAGCGAGGTATCTATGAGCAGCAAGCAGCTTGATGTACCTGCCGTACACGCGTTGCGCGTGGGCCGTCACCGTTACTGGGTATTAGCATTAATTTTTATTATTACGGTCATTAACTATGCCGACCGCGCCACCATGTCGATTGCCGGCACCTCGGTAGTGAAAGAGCTGGCTCTCGATCCGCTGATGCTCGGCATGATTTTCTCCGCCTTCGCCTGGGCCTATGCGCTGGGGCAAATCCCCGGCGGCTGGCTGCTGGACCGCTTCGGCGCCCGGCGCGTCTATGGCTGTAGCCTGCTGCTCTGGTCGATCTTTACCGCGCTGCAGGGCACCGTTGGCTGGATAGGCCTCACCGGCTCGCTGGCGGCCATGACGCTGTTCCTGATGCGCTTTATGCTCGGCCTGGTGGAATCTCCCGCTTTTCCGGCGAACTCGCGTATCGTCTCTTGCTGGTTCCCGACTCGCGAACGCGGCGTCGCCTCGGCGCTTTTTAACTCCGGGCAGTATATGGCCGTCGTGGTGTTTACGCCGATAATGGCCTGGCTGACCCATTCGCTCGGCTGGGAACATGTCTTCGTCTGGATGGGGGCGCTGGGCATCGTGCTGTCGTTCGTCTGGTTTGCTTTCTATCGCGAACCGCACAGCGATCCGCGCCTGAGCGCGGAAGAGAAGGCGCTGATGAAAGAGGGCGGCGCGCTGGTAGATTTAGAGGCCGATCGCAAAAAAAACGCAAAGCCGACCTCACTGCGCGAGATGAAATGTTTGTTCAACAACCGCAATCTCTGGGCGATTTATCTGGGGCAATATTGCATTACCGCCCTCACCTATTTTTTTATCACCTGGTTTCCCATCTACCTGATTCAGGGACGCGGCATGACGATTATGCAGGCGGGCTGGGTGGCGGCGCTGCCGGCGATATGCGGCTTTACCGGCGGCATTCTCGGCGGTTATCTGTCGGATGCGTTGATCCGCAAAGGAATGCATCCGTCACGCGCGCGCAAAACCCCGTTCATTCTCGGCATGGGCTGTTCGACGATTCTGGTGTTTGCTAACGTCGCTGACAGCAACAGCGCGGTTATCGCCCTGATGGCGCTGGCATTTTTTGGCAAAGGCCTCGCTGCGGTAGGCTGGGCGGTGCTTTCTGATCTGGCCCCTAAAAATATGATAGGCCTGTGCGGCGGCGTCTTTAACGGTATCGGCAATATCGCCGGCATTATCACGCCGCTGGTGATTGGCTATGTGGTTTCCGTGACCGGTTCCTTTGCGGATGCGCTGTGGTTCGTCGCCGCCCACGGCGTGTTAGGGGTGGTCGCCTATCTGCTGATTGCCGCTCGCTTTGAGCGCGTGGGATCCAGCCGCCCCTCATAAGCGCGTTGCCGCCTGATCGCTTTCTGCCACAGGCGGCAACAATCCAAATACCCAGTCATCCTGCCAGCGGCCGTGCAGATGATAGTTCTCACGCAGCACGCCCTCCAGCCGAAAGCCCGCCTTTTCCAGCACCGCTTTCGAGGCGTGATTGCCCACGGTGACAGAGGCGGTGAGCTTACGAAAACCCAGTGCGAACGCCGTCTGGCATACAGCACGCAGCGATTCGGTACCGTAGCCCTGGCCCTGAAAGGCGGTGGCAAGCAGAAAGCCGACTTCGGCAATGCCCTGCCCGCGATCGATAAAGCCGGTAAGACCCACCGGCTCGCCGGACCGTTTTTCTCGCATGACCAGGCAGAGCCAGTGCGTGCTGCCCGGCTGCCAGCGCGGCAGGCGCACATCGAAAGCGTGGCGGCGCAGCGTTCCGGCGTCATGCGTATCGCTGACAAAGCGCATTACCTCCCGATCCTGATGCAGCGACAGAAAAAAAGGCCAGTCATCTTCAATCAGGGGCTGATAGCGCAGGCGAGGAGAATCGATATCCATGAATTTACCCGTGTTACTGGAAAGTAAGCAGACCCTCACCATCATCCTGGCGTCGGGGGATTTTTTCAACCGCAGCGAAAACGCGCCGCAAAATACCGATGCTTATGGCGTCTGTTTATCCGATTGAAAAATGCGCAGCGGCGTATGATGACGGACAATAAATTCGTTCCCGCCGGAGTGGCTATGTCTGAGAAAGATCCTGTTGTTGAGCGCCTGTCGCTGGAGCTGCTGGCCCTGCGCCAAATCGTCCAGATGCTGATTACCTTCGGCAACGTCCCAACGGGCGGCAAGCTGAATAAATATCTGGAAAATCTGGCCAGCGAAGTTGAGCATCGCGACGCCCGCGAAGCGAATAAAGCGATCGCTGATGTGATCCGCACCTATATTCGCTCTTAATTCTGACCCCGCAGCAGTGCAGGTTTGCTGCTGCGGTTTTTTCTTCTGCCGTCACGGCTACGTCAACGCATCGCTCATCAGGTTGATGCTTTCCGGCGTTGGCGTGGTCTGGTTGCGCCCGTTGCGCTTCGAGACAAACAGCTGTTTGTCCGCCGCGGAGACCAGACGGTTAAAGTCGTCGCAGATATTGGTGTGATCCAGCGTGCCGCTGCTTACGCCGATACTGACGGTGACTGCCGCCGCGCCGCCGCGCAACATTATCTTCTGCTGCATCACGCACCGGCGGATCGCCTCCGCCTTCTGCAGCAGCTGCCGATCGGTCAAATCGAACAGCAGCACCAGAAACTCCTCGCCGCCGAACCGACACACCAGCCCTCCCTCGCCAACATTCTGCTGCATGCGTTGCGCCACCTCCTGCAACACCGCATCACCGGCATCATGACCATAGTTGTCATTGATCGCCTTAAAATAATCGATATCGATCAACAGCACCCCGATGTGTCGGTTGCGCAGCGCGCCGGCTTGTTTCATCTGCTCCAGACGCTCATACAGCCCGGATCGCGTCAGCTGTCGGGTAAGAAAATCGTGATTGGCGCGCAGCGTTAGCTGGCGGTTGAGCTGCCTGATGGCATCCATGCTTACCGCGACAATCAGCGGGCTGATTGCCACCGTCGCTACGCCCAGCCGCGCCGAGGTCAAATGGCTTAACGGCAGCAGGCTGTCATCGCCCTGAATATTCATTACGTTGCGCACCACCAGAATAATTTCTGTGATGCCGGTAAGCAGCGTCAGGCCGCTGGTAAGCCAGAGCGGAAAGCTAATGGCGCACCAAATCAACGCCGGCACCGGAAAGGAGAGGCTGCCGCCGCCGCCGATCAGCGCCGCTGCGCAGACAGAGAGCAGCAGGGCCAGCGCAGGCGCGCATTTTTGCCAGCGGCGCCGCGCCGCCAGCAGATCGGACCTGCGCGGCAGCGTCAGTAGAAAAGGCAGCAGCAGCACGCCGGTGGAGAACTGTTCGCTCAGCCAGTCGCTCCAGGCGGTGAGAAAACCGGCGCGGAACAACAGCCCTTGCGCCAGCGCGCCCCAGCTGGCGCAGGCTATCGACGCCAGCAGGCAGGCGGGGAAAATGGTCAGCGCGTTTCTCACCCTTCCGGAGGCATTAAGCGGGTCGGCGCGTTGGATCAGCATCGAGGCGGCGACCAGAATAAACAGGATATTCGCGCCGTTAATGGTGAACGCCGGCAGCGCCCAGCCGGAAAACAGCATGTCGTTAAATACCATCGCGCCGTAGCAGACCAGGTAATAGCGCAGCCGGTGCAGCCAGGGACAACGGACAAAAATGCCAGTCAGCAGCGCATTGATCGGCCAGAACAGCGACAGCTCCGCAGGCAGGCGTAGATGGCCGCCGACAAAGCAAAAGAGGGTGGTGAAGAGAAACAGCGTCAGACTACTCTTCAGCGGTTTATCTTTGTTAAGAAGCGCGAGTTGCATAGCTGGACGTACCTGGTGCGTTGCTCCTGCCGCCGTCAGGCTCTCAACCGGCAGCATCCTTCAGCGGCTACTATCTATCCGTCGCCGCGCCATCTGTTACGCTGGCGCGGCGCGGGCATCTTATCACAGCATAGCTGACTGACAGGGTGAATCTTGCTCACGCGCCGGGAAAAATGCCACAGAAAAAGGCGCCTGTCGGGCGCCCTGTTTTATCCTCGGCGGCGGCGATTATTTGACCGCCACCGGCCACTGGTTAAGACGGATGCCGCGTTTCGGCGCCTTTTCGCCGAAATCCTTCAGCACCGCCTTCACATCCGGATCGAGATAATCCACGTTGTCATGATCGACAATCAGCACGCTGTTTTCCGGGATCTCATCCAGCAGGTTTTGCAGGCGCGGATTGTGCATAAACGTCAGGTTCTGCTGCAGGCGCAGCACATAGTGATCGTCATAGCGGGTCAGATGCATGGCGTTGCGGTGGCTCTTGTAGATGCTATAGAGGATCTGCGTGGCGATACCCAGCCCGATGCCGGCCAGCATGCCGAACGCGATAATGCCGATGATGGTCGTGATAAAGGGCACAAACTGCTGGGCGCCCATGCGGATCTGTTCGACAAACAGGCGCGGCGTCGCCAGCTTATAGCCGGTATAGAGCAGCACCGCCGCCAGGCTCGCCAGCGGGATAACATTCAGCAGATCGCTGAACCAGAGCCCGCAGATCAGCAGCAGCACGCCGTGCAGCAGAATCGACAGCTTGCTCTGCGCGCCGACGCTGACGTTAACCGAACTGCGCACGATCACTGCGGTGATCGGCAGCGCGCCAAGCAAGCCGGCCAGCGTATTGCCGATACCCTGCGCCAGCATCTCTTTATTCGGCGAGGGATGCGGATTCTGCGGCCGCAGCTTGTTCAGCGCCTCCTGACTCAGGAGCGTTTCCAGGCTGGCCACCAGCGCCAGGGTTATCGCCACCACGTAGACGGAGGGGTTACGCCACGCCTGCCAGTCCGGCCCTTCCAGCTCGGCGGCCAGTGCGCTAAGGCTGCCGAATTCCGGCAACGCGATGCGCGGCAGGCTGGCGAGAAAATCGGGCTGCAGCCGTTCGCCAAAGAGTGTCGCCAGGCCGCCGATCAGCACGGCGATCAGCGGGCCGGGGATCCAGCTCAGCGCCTTTATCTTTTTCACCATTGGCGTGGTCCAGAGCCAGAGGATCAGCAGCCCCGCGCCAGCCACCAGCATTGAGGAGGTGGAGAAGCGGAAATCGCCGCTAAATAGCGCACGCAGATCGCCGTCGCCGCTGGCGCCCAGAGCGACCGGGATCTGTTGCATAATCAACAGGATGCCAATCGCCGCCAGCATACCTTTGATCACGCTGCCCGGCACCAGCGCGATAAAGCGTCCGGCGCGCAACATCCCCAGCACCAGCTGAATCAGACCGGCCAGCACCAGCGCGAAGAGAAAAGCGGAAAACGATCCCAACGTCTCAATTGAGGCGACTACGATAGTGACCAGACCGGCGGCCGGGCCGCTGACGGCAAAGCGCGAGGGGCTAAAGGAGGTGACCACCAGCCCACCGATCACGCCCGTCAGCAGGCCGACAAACGGCGGCAGGCCGCTGGCCTGAGCGATGCCCAGACAGAGCGGCAACGCCACCAGAAACACCACAAGGCCGGCAGGCAGATCCTGCCGAAGCGTCTTCAGATTCATGACGATGTTTCCTCTGCTGATTGCTGAATTAACTCTTTCAGGTGTCCGGACTGCAGATCGTAGACGCAGCCGAACAGGTCCAGCTCCGTGCCGTTGCGCCAGGCGCGCCGCACCGGCTCGCTGGCGGCCAGATGGGCGAACTGCGCCAGCACGTTCGCCTCCACCAGCTGGTTATGCCGCGATGCGTCCGCTTCGCCCGCCGCATGAAACGCGTTCAGCCCATCGGCCAGCGCCGCGCGCAACGCCGCAATACGGCGCGACAGCGGTGAATCCTCCTGCGCCAGCGGGCTTTCCGGCAGCGCGACGGCAGCCTGAACGCCGCCGCAGCCGTAATGGCCGCACAGTACAATGCGCTTTACCTCAAGATATTCCAGCGCATACTGCAAAACGCTCATAAAGTTATCGTCATCGGTTAACACCATATTGGCGATGTTGCGATGGACGAACAGCTCGCCCGGATCGGCCCCGGTCAGCACTTCCGCCGGCACGCGGCTGTCAGAGCAGCCGATCCAGAGCGAATGCGGCTTCTGCTGATGTAAATAGCGCTCGAAATAGCGCGGATTACGCTGCGTTTTTTGTAATGCCCAACTACGGTTTTTCGCTAACAGTGGTTTCAGGGTCGTCAAAATCGTCGTCTCCATTCGGATAAATACAGGCAAGCCTGGGCGACTGAGAAAAAACATCAGGGAATACCGGAAAGCATTGAATAATGCGCCGGTAAAATAAGTAGTGCCACTGCCGATAATAATAAACGCCCTTTAAAAAAACAATCCAGTAACAAAACTGCAAAATGTAATCTTACTTAAATGAAATGTATATTTAAGGTAAATAGGATTAACAGACATTGCAAAAAACTGATAAAGGAAAAATCAATAAATTCATTTAAAATCAAAAAGATAATTAATTTAAATCAAGGTAAATGGCTAAATAGGCAATATCAATTCAGGAAATTAAAAAGGAGAAATAATATAGACGCACGTCTCGTTACGAGTCTTTCGTCTCAATTTAATCCGCCAGCAACCCTCAATTTCGTCATAAGAAAAAACAATACCATCCCAGTTAAGCGCGGTACTGGCGGAATGCGCTGATTAAATAATCACGCAGTAAATTAAAACGCGCGTTATTTCCCGGCGGCGCAGCTGACTTTTTATGTGCGCCGCCGCAGGGGACGTTATCTTTAAACTATTTGCGTATATTTACGTAATAACGGAATGAATTGCCCGCCGGAAAAGAAAAAACCGCCGGTTGCCGGCAGAGTTGCCCCCTCCCCGCCCGGCCCGCAGAAAGCGTAGTCAGTAACGAAAGGCGGTCTCATGCTCAGCCCGCAGAGACGCTACTGAGTAACAAAAGGCGTTCCCGCACTCAGCGCGCAGACGGTATAGTGAATACTAAAAGGCGTTCTCGCGCTCAGGTCAGAGCGCCAGATATCCTCACGGCAAGCCGCCCGCGCATTATTGGGCGGCAATGATGCGATAACCCGTTTCCCGGCAAGGAGCAATCATGTCCGA
This sequence comes from Mixta gaviniae, assembly GCF_002953195.1. Taxonomy (GTDB): domain Bacteria; phylum Pseudomonadota; class Gammaproteobacteria; order Enterobacterales; family Enterobacteriaceae; genus Mixta; species Mixta gaviniae. The sequence goes on from NZ_CP026377.1 coordinate 3,897,172, forward strand.
TCTCTCTCCCGTTCGCACTTCCGCGCTGCTCTCTTCGCTCGGCTGGCTCGATCACGCGTTTTTACCGGCAGGCGCCGCGCCGCCGGAAGAGGCCGCTGGCGGCCTTCAACGCCATACCGCGACAGTGGTGACGGCGGAAGAGGCGTTTCCGCGTAAACAGCGCGAGGCGGATGGGGTGATCGCCACCGGTACGCGTCCGGTGGCGGTCTATACCGCAGACTGCCTGCCGGTGCTGATCGCCGATGCGCGCCAGCGAAACGTGGCAGCGGTGCATGCGGGGCTGAAGGGGGCTCTGGCGGGCATACTGCCGCAGGCGGTAGGGAAACTGCTGGAGGCTGGCGCGACGCCCGACAGCCTGTTTGTGGCGATTGGCCCGGCGATTGCGCCCTGCTGCTACGAGTTGGGCGAGGAGATGCTGAACACCATTCTGGCGAATCCGCTGGCGACAGCGCCACGCTGGTTCAGCGTGCAGCCGATGAATGAACGGGCGGTTCGGCCGCAGGCGCGCGCCGTCAATCAGGGCGTCTGGTTCGATTTACCGGCGCTGGGCAAACAGATGCTGCTGGATAAAGGCATTCCGGCGGCGCAAATCGATGTTCTGCCGGTCTGTACCTACTGCTGCGCGGAAGCGCAATCCAGCTATCGCCGTAATACCCATTACGCTGACGGCTATGCGCTGCGCCACGCCTGGATCCAGCGCAAAGCGTAGCGCCGGTGCCTGCCGCTACGCCAGGATCAAGCGCAAAGCGTAGCGCCGGTGCCTGCCGCTACGCCAGGATCCAGCACAAAGCGTAGCGCCGGTGCTGCCGTTACGTCTGATAAGCACAGGTTCGCCTGATGGCGGCTCACTGCCGGTCGCGCCGTCAGGAGCGGGAGAGCAAATCGCCGCTGTATTTAAACAGTTCATTATCAGAGCGCAGCCCCAGTTTCCTGAGTGCCGACTGTTTCTGCCCGCTGACGGTTTTGCGGCTGCGTTTAAATTTAACGGCGATCTGCGAAACGCTCATGCCATTTAAAAAGCAGCGGATCACTTCTACTTCGCGCGGGCTAAGCAGCTTCACCTTTTCGTAGAGCGATCCTTTCTGTGCGGCATCCAGCGGCTTGCTGCGCGACGCCTCATCAATCACATAGAGATCTTCTATCTCATAAGCCATATCGCGCGACAGCCAGTTGCGCCCCATGCCTACCTGGCGAATCGCCAGCACCATTTCACTCATATCCTGACTTTTGCCAATAAACCCTTTTACGCCCGCGTTTAATACCATTTTTACCACCGCAGGGCTTTCCAGTGCGGAGAAGATCAGGATATTCAGACGCGGGAAATGGTTACGCAGCTGCTTAATTAATGCCAGCCCATCCAGTTCGCGCTCGCCAAGTAAAAAATCGAGTACCAGCACGTCGAGCTGTAAATCAGCCAATTCGTTAACCAGCTGCTGGCTGGAGCCAAAAGTATTCACCAGCGTTATCTCCGGATCGGCGCTGACGCAAATTTCAAAAGCCGCGCGGATCATCGGATGATCGTCCAGTAGCGCAACCCGTAAAGGCCGGGCGATGGTTTTCGTCATATTTTCACTCCTTGAATTATTGCCGATGCGCAGTTGCCTGGTTTGATCGCTTAATACACGCCATTGCGGCGGTTGTAAGGCTGCGCCAGCTATTTTATTAATATTTCGTGGTATGGCGTTCTGTTCAGCGCCGCGTTGGCCCTATCCATGAGCATTCCGGCCTGGCTGATCTTTAAGCTGATTATCAACCCCTGCTTTTTCCATTATGCGATGCTTTTATTCGCGGTAGGTCGCAAAAAGTTGAGACAATTCCTGATACTTTTAGCATAAAAATAAACGCACCGATAGAGTGTGAAAGCGCCATTTTCTTTTTTATGGAAGTGTAAGAGCTGCTTCACAATACAAGAAACGTCTCAAATATCGGCCGCTATTTCTTCGCCAGCTAGGTTTCAAACGGGAAAATAATTATTATCTTCAGTAAACTCGCAAAATAAAAAAGGCGCTAACTAAGATATTACTTTGCGCCGGTTTATTATTTACGCCAATAGCGCATTATCAGGATCAGATTAATGATAAAAAGGAATTTATGCTTTTACACGTTTTTATTGTTGCTCCATTTTTCCACGCTGGCGCAGCCGCAGGAATTAACGCTTCAGGTGAATGCCGATATCGTTATTCCGCCAAAAGAAGAGATCCGGCAATTAAACCACCTCCATTATCCCGCCCTATTACGTATCGGCATTCCCGGCCCGCCGCGACCGCCGGTTTATCATAACAGGGAGCCTGATAAATTCGAGGGTATCGCTGCCGACTACCTCGGCGCGTTAAAAAGAATGCTGGGCGTAGAGCTGCAAATCGTCGCCTACGCCACGCCCGCCGAAGCGATGCAGGCGCTGCGCGAACAGCAGCTGGATATGCTGGCCTTCTATAATCCGCATCTGTACGGCGCCGACGGCGTTATCGCCACCACGCCCTGGCTGCTCGATCATCCGGTGATTATCCAGCACGACCACGCGCTACGTGGCAGCAACCCGGAGGATCGGCCGGTACTCGCCTGGGCCGACGCGCCCGCCTTTGCGCAGCAGTTGCAGCAGCACTTTCCCGGAATGCGGCTGGCGCATTTTCCGGGCCCGGAGGCGGCGCTCGCCGCCGTCGCGTTCGGCCAGGCTGACGCCATGTGGGGCAGCGCGGCCAGCATCGAATTTCTGCGCCGCTACGGCTACGGCAGCCTGATTAGCCTGACCGCCAGCCGCTCTATTCCCGATATGAATCTCGCCTTCGGCGTGGCCGCCGCACAGCCGCAGCTGGCGCAGGCCGTGGATATCGCACTGCAAAGTATTCCGCTCTCCGGCCGTCAGCGCATTATGGCGCGCTGGGGGCTTGATTCGACATTCGTACTGAAGGCGAATCCGCTGATGCTGAATGCCGAAAACGAGCTTTGGCTACAGCAACATCCCACCGTTCCCGTCGCGCTGGATCACGGCGCAGCGCCGCTGCTGATTAATAACGGCCATAACCCGCCGGAAGGGATCGGCGCTGAATTTCTGCGGCTGATCGGCGAGCGCGCCGGCGTGCAATTTATCTATGTCGATCGGGCCGGCCTCGATAGCCCGCCGCTGCTCTATCCTGCCGAACTGGCGCCCGACACGCCCGATCCGGCGCTGATCTATTCACGGCCATATATCGTCACGCCCTGGGTAATGGTGCAGCGCCATCACGATATGCCGGCGGCTTCGCTGTCGCAGCTGCGCGATACGCTGCTGGCGCTGGAAAAGCGCAGCCCAATGCTGGAGTGGCTGAAACGGCGCGATCCCGGCTATAAGGTGCGGCTGGTTGAGAGTGCGCAGCAGGCGTTCGCACTGCTGGCGCAGGGAGAGGTCGACGCGATTATTCAGCCCAAGCTGGTGGCCGATTATCAGATCAACAACGGCTACGCCGGCCGGCTGCGCATCGTTCGCACGATCGGCGATCGGCCTGCCCGCTATGTGATGGCGACGCCGCGCGAAAACAGCGAGCTGATGCATATCATCAATAAAGCGCTGGCCGGGATTTCCCGCGTGACCCAGGAGAAAATCGTGCTGCGCTGGCAGAACGCCCATCACGCCACAGGCGACGGCAACGGGCTCTACTATCACCGCCTGCTGATTAAAATCGCCCTGGTCGTAGGGCTGATCGCCCTGCTGGCACTGCTGTGGAACCGTCATCTGCAGCGTACTATCCGCGAGCGCACCCGCGTTGAACAGGCGTTGAAAAACCAGTTAACCTTTTCCAATACGCTGTTCGACGAATCACCGGTGGTGATGTACGTGCGCGATCGCGATATGCGGCTGCTGCACTGCAATAAAGCGTATGTCGATTTTCTGCAGCAGCCGCGCGAGCGCCTGCTCGGCGCCACGCTGGAAGCGCTGCCCGCGGATTTCGAGGGCGCGCAAACGCTGCAGGCGATCTATGCGCAAACCTTTCGCGACGGGCAGCCGCTGGTGCAGGATCTTACGCTGCGCTATCAGGGGCGCGATTACTATACGCTGCACTGGGCGCTGCCCTATCGCGATCACGCCGATAATATTGTCGGCATCATCGGCGGCTGGCTCGATATTACTGAGCGCTACGCGTTACTCAACGCGCTGGAGAAAGCCAAAGAGGAGGCGGACCGCGCTAACGCCTTCAAAAGCCGTTTCCTGGCCAACACCAGTCACGATATCCGCACCCAGCTGCATGCCATTATCGGCCTGCTGGAGCTGGAGATACGCCGCTCTTCGCAGCCGCCCGGCCCGAATATCGCCGCGGCCTATGAATCAGCCACCGCGCTGCAAAGCCTGATCGGCAACGTGCTGGATCTGTCGAAAATCGAATCCGGCGTGTTCCAGCCGGAGCCGGCCTGCGCCAACCTGGTCACGATTATCGACCAGCTGTTTACGCTGTTCCGCAGCAAAGCAGACGCGCGCGGCCTGCGCTTCAACAAGCTGATCGCCGTAGAAGATCCCTGCGTGCTGATCGACGCCACCATGTTCAACCAGATCGCCGCCAACCTGCTGAGTAACGCGCTGAAGTTTACCCGCGTCGGCGAAGTAGAGATCGCGCTGCTGCAGACTCGCGCCGCTTCCCAGAGCGAACGCGGCGGCTACCTGCTGCGCGTCAGCGATACCGGCTGCGGCATCCGCCCGCACGATCTGCCAAAAATCTTCGAGCCCTTCGTACAGGCGGGCGATCGTCAGACCCAACAGGCGGGCACCGGGCTGGGCCTGAGTATCTGTCGCCACCTGGCGCGTCTGCTGGATGGCGATATCAGCGTTGAAAGCGAGCCTGGCGTCGGCTCGGTATTTCTCTTCCGCTTTACCGCCCCACTCGCTCAGCCGCCGGCGAGCCCCCCCGCCGCCGCCGTATCCGCTGACCACCGCGCGCGGCAGATTCTGGTGGTCGAAGATCACGCCCCTAACCGCCTGCTGCTGGTGCAGCAGCTAAGCTGGCTGGGGCATCAGGTGACGGAAACCGAGCGGGCGACGCAGGCGCTTGAGCTGTGGGAACAGCAGAAGACCCGCTTCGATCTGATCATTACCGACTGTCATATTCCGGGCATGGACGGCTTCGCCTTTACGCGCCTGCTGCGTCAGCGCGAAGCGGAGCTGGGCATCGGGCCGGTGGTGATTATCGGCCTGACCGCCTCGGCGGAGAAGGCGATCCAGCAGCGCTGCCTGGAGGCGGGGATGAACTGCTGCCTGTTTAAGCCCGCCAATATTGAGACACTGAGCAGCTTTATCGCCAGCTCGGTGCCGGCTGGGCCCGCCGCGCCGCCAGAGGGGGGCTTGCTTGATCATCTGAGCGCGGTCGATCCCGCCGCCTGCGGCAAGCTGATCGAAAGCGCCGTCGAAAGCCACCGGGCGCTGGCGCAGCAGCTACAGGCGTGTCATCAGCACAGCGAACTCACCGCGCTGGCGCATACGCTGAAAGGGGGGCGCGGCTGCTGAACGCCGTACGGCTGGAGCGCCTTTGCCAGCAGCTGGAAAACAGCCAGAGCGGCGATCGGCTGCTTGAGGCGCTGCGCCAGGATGTGGCGAATGAGGTTCAGGTGCTGGAAACACAGCTGCTGACACGGCTGAATAAGTTAAAGCGCGCTTAAACGCGCGCCTCTGCCGCCTCGCTTGCCGGGCCGCCCTAAGCGGCCCGCTTTTTTGATATATCTCACAGCCCGGCTTGCCGGCGCTTTTCTTTCTGCGCGCGATCGCTACAGTCAACTCATCCGACCACCAACAAAATATTAACATTCAGGTGCGCAGTCTATGTCGATCTCCCCTTCGCTTTTCGATCCGCTCGATCTTGGCTTTACGCAACTTAAAAATCGCGTGCTGATGGGATCGATGCACACCGGCCTCGAAGAGCGGCCCGACGGGCCGCAGCGGCTGGCGGCCTTTTACGCCGAGCGTGCCGCCAACGGCGTGGCGCTGATTGTTACCGGCGGTATCGCGCCTTCGCCGGAAGGCGTCGTGACCGCAGGCGGCTCGGTGCTGAACAGCGAAACCCAACTGCCCCACCATCGCCTGGTGACCAGGGCGGTCCATCAGCACGGCGGCAAGATTGCGCTCCAGATCCTGCATGCCGGGCGCTACAGCTATCAGCCCGCGCTGGTCGCCCCTTCGCCACTGCAGGCGCCGATTAACCCTTTTACGCCACAGGCGCTAACGCATGACGAGATCGTGCAGCTGATTGACCATTTCGCCCGCTGCGCGGTGCTGGCGCAGCAGGCAGGCTATGACGGCGTGGAGATCATGGGTTCCGAAGGGTATTTAATTAATCAGTTCCTCGCGGTGCGCACCAACCAGCGTGATGATGACTGGGGCGGCGATTTTACGCGCCGCATGCGTTTCGCACTGGCGATCGTGGCGGCGGTGCGCGCGGCGACCGGCCCCCATTTCATTATTATCTATCGCCTGTCGATGCTCGATCTGGTACCGGACGGCAATACCCTGGAGGAGACCATTCAGCTGGCGCAGGCGATCGAAGCGGCGGGCGCCACGCTGATCAATACCGGCATCGGCTGGCACGAGGCGCGCATCCCTACCATCGCCACCTCAGTGCCGCGCGCCGCCTTCGGCTGGGTCACCCGCACGCTGCGCCAGCATCTGTCGCTGCCATTGATCGCCACCAACCGCATCAATCAGCCGGAGGTGGCGCAGCGGCTGCTGGATGAAGGCTGCGCGGATATGATCTCAATGGCGCGCCCTTTTCTGGCGGACGCTGCCTTCGTCAGCAAGGCGCAGGCGGGCCGCGCCGCGGAAATCAACACCTGCATCGGCTGCAACCAGGCCTGCCTTGACCAGATTTTTGCCGGCAGGGTCACCTCCTGCCTGGTGAACCCGCGCGCCTGCCATGAAACGCTGATGCCGGAACGGCCCGCCGCAACGCGAAAAACGATTGCAGTCGTGGGTGCCGGTCCCGCCGGGCTGGCGTTTGCCGTCAATGCCGCGATGCGTGGCCATCGCGTCACGCTGTTTGACGCCGCCGCCGAGATCGGCGGCCAGTTTAACATCGCGCGTCAAATCCCCGGCAAAGAGGAATTTAACGAAACCCTGCGCTACTACCGTACCCGGCTGGCGCTGTTAAAGGTCGGGATGCGGCTGGGCTGCCGCGCCGACGCGGAGATGCTGCGCGACTTCGATGAGATTGTGCTGGCGACCGGCATCATGCCGCGTCTTCCGGCGATCGCGGGCATCGATCATCCTAAGGTAATGAGCTATCTGGCGGTGCTGCGCGATAAACAGCCGGTCGGCCAGCGCGTCGCCATTATCGGCGCGGGCGGCATCGGCTTTGATACCGCCAGCTTTCTCAGCCACAGCGATCGCGCCGGCAGCCTGGAGAGCGATCTCTTCTGTCGTGAATGGGGCATCGACCAGATGCTGCAACAGCGCGGCGGCCTGACGCGTGCCCAGCCGCAGCCGAGTCCGCGTCAGATCTGGCTGCTGCAGCGCAAAGCGGGCAAACCGGGTGCCGGGCTGGGGAAAACGACCGGCTGGATCCATCGCAGCAGCCTGCTGGCGCGTGGCGTGGAGATGTGGGGGGGCGTGCAGTATCAGCGCATCGACGATGCGGGGCTGCATCTGCTGCGCGACGGCAGCGCGATAACGCTGCCGGTGGATCAGGTAATTATCTGCGCCGGACAGGAGCCGAACCGGGCGCTGGCCGCGCCGCTGCAGGCACTGGGCAAGCGGGTGCATATTATCGGCGGCGCGGATGTGGCGCAGGAGCTGGATGCGCGTCGCGCCATCGCCCAGGGCACCGAGCTGGCGCTGACGCTATAGGCGAGCGCCTTGCTACAGGCCAGCGCGCCTCGCCTCAGCGAACCGGCGTCAGCCTCAGCGCAGCTTAACGGATCGCAGCACCACGAATTTTTTATTGGCGTCGATCAGCGTGCAGTTGCCGAATAGCTTTTTCATTTTGCGGTAGTAATCCAGGTGGCGGTTGCCGACGATGCGCAGCTCGCCGCCATACTGCAGGCAGCGGCGCGCATCGCGGAACATCTGCCAGGCGATATGATCGGTGACCGCGCTCTGCTGGTGGAACGGCGGGTTGCACAGCACCGCGTGCAGGCGATCGGCCGGGAAGCCGCTCAGCGCGTTGCCCACCTGAAAATGGCTGCGCGCCATATCTTGCGGCCGGTTAATCTCCACGTTCATCCGGCTGGAGGCGACCGCCATCCACGACTCATCAAAGAAATGCACTTCCGCCTCCGGGTTCATCTCCAGCGCCAGCAGGCCGATCAGGCCGTTGCCGCAGCCGAGATCGACGATTTCGCCATTAATGTTATCCGGCAGGTGCTGCATAAAAAAGCGCGCGCCGATATCCAGCCCGTTACGGGAGAAAACATTCGCGTGGTTATGGATCTGGTAAGGCGTATTGTCGAGCGGCCAGCTCAGGGTCGCCGGCTGAGGCGGCAGCGTCGGCGCGGCCCAGCTGCTGTAAACCAGACGCGCTTTTTTCCACGCCAGCGAGGTTTTTGTCGGGCCGAGGATGCGTTCGAACAGCTGCAGCGTGGAGGTATGGATATCCTTCGCGCGCGCGCCGGCGATAATCACCGTCTCCGGCGTGACCACCTCGCGCAGTTGACGCAGCTGATGCTCAAGCAGCGCCAGCGAGCGCGGAATTTTAATCAGCACGCAGCCTGGCGCGGCGGGCAGCGGCGCCAGGCTATCGAGCAGCACCACGCGATCTTCGTCCAGCTCATTGTCGCGCAGATTCTGGCGCGTCGCCTGCTGGCTAATCCATGAGTCGCTAATGCTATAAAGCGGGCGATCCAGCGCGCAGGCGAGCGCGCCGAAGCTGTCGTTGAACACCAGCAGCGGCCCCTGCTCCGGCGCAGGCAGCGTCTGCTGCAGCAGATATTCATCCGCCGCATCCCACGCCTGCAGCGGGTTTTCTTCCTGCATACGCGGGAAGCGGTGTAAGGTCAGGGTGCGTTGGCTCAGTTCTAATTGGCTCATGGATTCCTCGGCGTGGTACTATTGCGCATCTTTTCGCCCCGAAAGCGGGGGCGCAGTATACTGCCTTTTTATTCGAGTCGCGTCATGTCGTCGTTAATTTATCTTCAGGGCTATCCCGATACGCTGCTGCGTCAGGTGCAGACCCTTATCGATCAGCAGCGCCTCGGCGAAGTGCTGGAAAAACGCTATCCCGGAATGCACGGCATCACCAGTGATAAAGCGCTGTATGACTACACGCTGGCACTGAAAAACCGCTACTTACGCAACGCTGCGCCGCTGAACAAGGTGATCTATGACAGCAAAATCCGCGTGATGAAACATGCGCTCGGCCTGCATACCGCCGTGTCGCAGATTCAGGGCGGCAAGCTGAAGGCGAGAGCAGAAATCCGCGTCGCCACCCTGTTCCGCCAGGCGCCGGAAGCGTTTTTGCGCATGATCGTGGTGCATGAGCTGGCGCATATTAAAGAGAAAGATCACAACAAGGCGTTTTATCAGCTCTGCTGCCATATGGAGCCGGCCTATCACCAGCTGGAGTTCGATACCCGGCTGTGGCTGACGCACCAGGCGCTGCAGGGCAACGCCGGCTAAGTCAGATAAAATCTTTCGCCTTCCTGATCAGGCTGGTTTTGGTCAGCGCGCCGAGGTATTTGCGATCCTGCGGATTGTTCAACACCGGCAGGCGCTCCAGCGTCACCTGCGCGAACGCTTCCCATCCCTCGCGAATGGTCTGATTGCGGAATACGCACGGGAACTGGCCATCCATCACCAGAATTACCGGTGAATCAAGCGTCAGCTCACGATCCAGGATCTTGCGCGAAATGTCATGAATCGATACCGCGCCGAGAAAGTGGCCCAGATCGTTGATCACATAGACATAGCGCTCCTTCTTCAGCGAGCTGACCGCCAGCGCGCGGCCGACCGACTCATGCGGCTGCAGCGCCGCGCCTGGCACGATAAACTGCTCAATCACCCCATTATCGAAATCGAGCTTGGCATCGGCGCGGTTAAAATGCTGCGTCACCACCGGATAGGTGCTGGCGGCCTGTAAGCGCCAGGCGAGCATAGCCGCCAGCACGCTGGCGATCATCACCGGGAACAGCAGGCTGCTGTTCAGCGTCATCTCCAGCACCATCAGCATCGCCATCAGCGGCGCCTGGCTTACCGCCGCCAGCATCGCCGCCATACCCACCACGGCGAACAGCAGCGCATTGCCGGCCGGCAGCCCCGCCTGCAGCGCCAGCGTGGCGAGGATAACCCCCAGCAGCGCACCCACCAGCAACGACGGGGTAAACAGCCCCCGACCGCGTTCGATCCCACCGACAGCGCCGTCGCCGCCATTTTCAACACCAGCAGCAGCGCCAGCGCCGGCAGCAAATAGCGTCCCGCCATAATATTAACGATGACCTCGTAGCCGTTGCCGAGGATATCGGTAGAGACGATCGCCAGCGCCCCCACCAGCGCGCCGCCCAGCCCGAGACGCAGCGGCAGGTTGGTTACCCTGGCGAACAGCCGCCGGCTGCGGCCAATCAGCGTAAGCATCGCCCAGCCGAGCAGGCCGGCCAGCAGGCCGACTGCCACCGTCAGCAGCAGCGTAGTCGGACTTAGCTGAAACTGTGCTTCGACAAAGGGATAGAGCGCGTTGCGATAGCCAAGCGACCACATGGTCATCACCGCCGTCGCCGCCGCGATAATCAGCGGGATCATGCGCTGCAGCGCGGTGATGCCGAAGGCGATCTCCGCCACGAAGATCGCCGAGGCGAGCGGCGCATGGTAGACCGAAGCCAGCCCGGCGGCGGCGGCCATGGCGACAATTTCGCTGTTGCTGAGCGCGGTCGATTTAAAGCAGAAGCGGCCCAGCAGGCTGCCGCACAGAGCCGACAGCTGCACCATCGGCCCCTCTTTCCCCACCGACGCGCCGCTGCCGATACTGGCGATCGAGGAGAGCGCACGGAACAGCGAGGTTTTGGTCGGCACCGCGTCAAGGCGCGCGTTAATCACTTCGAGATAGTCGGTTTTACTGGTTTGCTGGCGCTCCAGCGAGGTGGCATAGCGGAGAAAAAAGCCGGCGATCACCCCACCCGCGCCGACCAGCAGCGGCCAGGAGAACCAGGGCCAGGCGGTTACCGCCACGGTAATATCGCGATCGCTGTGAAACAGCAGCTGATTAATCAGTTCGATAAGCTGGCGAAAGCCCAGCGTCACCAGCGATGCCGCGCAGCCGACCGGGATGGCGACCAACAGGCTGGTCCAGTTGAGTACATGTTTACTGCTGCTCACATCACATCCTTCTGTTACGGCTCCCTGAAGCGGGGCGAAGAACCATCATATTGGAAGGCGGATCGCAGGATCAAATCGCCGCGCCGCGTTATCGTTGCGCGCGCCGCCGCGCATGTTACTCTGCCCTTCTTTGCTCAGCGTCAGGAGAGGGGCAATACTTATGATTCGCTTCGCTATTGTAGGCACTAACTGGATCACCCGGCAGTTTGTCGAGGCGGCGCAGCAGACCGGCGCCATGACGCTGGCCGCCGTTTACTCACGCACGCTGGAGCAGGCGCAGGTCTTTAACAGGGATTACGCCGTCGCGCATCTGTTTCTTTCGCTGGAGCAGATGGCCGCTTCCGATGAGATCGACGCCGTCTATCTTGCCAGCCCAAACGCGCTGCACAGCGCGCAGGCGCAGCTGTTTTTGCGTCATAAGAAGCATGTGATCTGCGAAAAGCCGCTCGCTTCTAACCTGCGCGAGGCGCAGCAGATGATCGCCTGCGCGCGCGAAAACGGCGTGGTGCTGTTCGAGGCCTTTAAAACCGCCAGCCTGCCCAACTTTCTGGCGCTGCGTCAGGCGCTGCCGCAGGTCGGCCGGCTGCGCAAAGCGCTATTCAACTACTGCCAGTACTCCTCGCGCTACCCGCGCTACCTCAACGGCGAACGGCCCAACACCTTTGAGCCGCGCTGGTCCAACGGTTCGATAATGGATATCGGCTACTACAGCCTCGCCAGCGCGCTGGCGCTCTGGGGCGATCCGTTGCGCGTGCAGGCGCAGGCGACGCTGCTGGAGAGCGGCGTCGACGGGCACGGCTCGGTGATCATGGACTACGGCGATTTCGACGTGACGCTGCTGCACTCTAAGGTCAGTGACTCCGCGATGCCCAGCGAGGTTCAGGGCGAGGCGGGATCGCTGGTAATTGAAAAGCTTGCCGAAGCTCAGCGTGTCACGCTGATGTTGCGCGGCGGCCAGCCGCAGGATCTGACGCAGCCGCAGCATAGCAATACCATGCGTTACGAAGCGCAGCATTTTGTGGAGCTGGTCAGGCAGCGCCAGGTGGAACATCCCGGGCTGGCGCTGTCGCTCAGCACCGCACGCTGGCTAACAGAGATCCGCCGACAAACCGGCGTGGTTTTCCCCGCTGACGGGTAAACGCGATAAAGCGTGTGTAAATATTTCTAAATATGTCCTGCCGCACGTTGCTAATTTCGGCGCGCCCCACTATCTTTTGCCTCAGCAAAGGGGAGTAACTTGTAAGCCGATCGATCGTCACTACGATGCGCTACGCATCCGGTCATCGGGCAACCCGGAATGTAATTCTGCGTTGTAAGTGAGACCTTGCCGGAAGGCGAGGCTTTGCTTGCAGCAAACAGAGCGGCTGGCGTCTTCCGACGTTGGCCGTTTTTTGTTTATTGACAGGATATGCTTATGCAAACCGTTGGCACACCGTTACTTTGGGGCAGCTTTGCCGTTGTCGTTCTGCTTATGCTGGCGATCGATCTCTTTTTACAGGGCCGGCGCGGCGCGCAAACCATGACGCTGAAACAGGCCGCCGCCTGGTCGCTGGTCTGGGTCTCTGTTTCTCTGCTTTTCGCCGCCGCCTTCTGGTGGTATCTCGAGGGTGCCGCCGGCCGTGAAATGGCGAATACGCAAACCATGGCGTTCTTAACCGGCTACGTGCTGGAAAAGGCGCTGGCGGTAGATAACGTCTTCGTCTGGCTGATGCTGTTCGGCTATTTCGCCGTGCCGCCCGCCTATCAGCGCCGCGTGCTGATCTACGGCGTGCTGGGCGCTATCGTGCTGCGCACCATTATGATCTTCGCCGGCAGCTGGCTGGTAACGCAGTTCAGCTGGATCCTCTATCTGTTCGGCGCTTTCCTGCTGCTGACCGGCATCAAGATGGCTTTCAGCAAAGAGGATGATGAAAACGCGGTGGGCGATAAGCCGGTCGTACGCTGGCTGCGCAGCCATCTGCGCATGACCGATAACCTCGAAGGCGAGAAGTTCTTTGTACGCCGCAACGGCCTGTTGTACGCCACGCCGCTGCTGCTGGTGCTGATTATGGTCGAGCTGAGCGACGTCATCTTCGCCGTCGACAGCATCCCGGCGATTTTCGCCGTCACCACCGATCCCTTTATCGTGCTGACCTCGAACCTGTTCGCCATTCTTGGCCTGCGCGCCATGTACTTTCTGCTGTCGGGCGTGGCGGAGCGCTTCTCGATGCTGAAATATGGTCTGGCGATTGTGCTGGTGTTTATCGGTATCAAGATGCTGATCGTCGATATCTGGCACATCCCCGTCTCGGTTTCGCTTGGCGTCGTCGGCACCATTCTCGGCCTGACCCTGCTGATCAACGCCTGGGTAAACCGAAAAAACGACCGCAAGCAGCTGACAAAATAATATGCCACGGGGCGCGCTGCGCCCCGCTTATCATGTTGCGTTAATGCAGTGTATCAAATGTAATCACTGTCACAGTTCGGTTACGCAGAAATAAAAAAAGATGATCCAGCGCGGAAAGCAAGAATTTCTGCTTTTCCTGTCATCGCATTTCCTTATACTCCCCCCGGCAAACACACATACCGTTTTGTCGCCTGAGCAGGCGACAGCGGTGACGATAACAAAGACTGGTTCTGACGATGGGAAATAGCTCCTCCACGCTGATTGCGCGCCTGTTTGGCGGCAGTCTGGTAAAACAAATCATGATTGGCCTGGCGGCGGGCATCGCTCTGGCCTGGTTTTCGAAAGAGACGGCGCTGGCCGTCGGCCTGCTCGGCTCGCTGTTCGTTAGCGCGCTGAAGGCAGTAGCGCCACTGCTGGTGTTGGTGCTGGTGATCGCCTCGATCGCCAACCATAAGCAGGGGCAGAAGACCAACATTCGCCCGATCATTATGCTCTATCTGCTGAGTACCTTTTTTGCCGCGCTGGTGGCGGTGGTATGCAGCCATCTTTATCCGCAAACCTTAACGCTTAACGCGGCGAAGACCGATATCACGCCACCTTCCGGCATCATCGAGGTGCTGCATGGCCTGCTGATGAGCATGGTGGCGAACCCGTTCGACGCGCTGATGAACGCCAACTATATCGGCATTCTGGTCTGGGCAATCGGTCTGGGCATCGCCTTCCGTCACAGCAGCGATACCACGCGCCAGCTGTTGAACGACGCCTCGGACGCAGTAACCTGGGTGGTGCGGATGGTGATCCGCTGCGCGCCGCTGGGCATTTTCGGCCTGGTGGCGTCAATTCTGGCTTCGACCGGTTTTTCGGCGCTGTGGAACTATGCCCATCTGTTGACCCTGCTGATTGGCTGTATGCTGCTGATGGCGCTGGTGTTCAACCCGATTCTGGTCTGGTGGCAAATCCGCCGCAACCCCTATCCGCTGGTGTTTACCTGCCTGCGCGAAAGCGGCGTGACCGCCTTCTTTACCCGCAGCTCGGCGGCCAATATTCCGGTGAATATGGCGCTGGCGAAGCGCCTTAAGCTGGATGAGGATACCTACTCCGTCTCGATTCCGCTGGGCGCAACCATCAGCATGGCGGGCGCCTCGATTACCATTACCGTGCTGACGCTGGCCGCCGTGCATACGCTGGGCATTGATGTCGACGTGCCGACCGCGGTTCTGCTCAGCCTGGTTGCTTCGCTGTGCGCCTGCGGCGCCTCCGGCGTCGCCGGCGGCTCGCTGCTGCTGATCCCGGTAGCCTGCAATATGTTCGGCATTCCGAACGATGTGGCGATGCAGGTGGTGGCGGTCGGCTTTATCATCGGCGTCCTGCAGGATTCGGCGGAAACCGCGCTGAATTCCTCGACCGATATCCTGTTTACCGCGGCAGTGTGCCAGGCGGAAGAGCGCCGCGAAGCGGCCAAAGATATCGGCTAACGCAAAATAAAACGTCCCGCGACAACGTGGCGCGGGACGCAGTATCAGGGAGAGCGTCTCTTTGATCGGCCGAACCGCCCGCTACGGGCACCAGGCGACCTGCGGGTCGCCTTTTTTTGGCCTACAGCGTGACGCCGCTTTTGAAAATCGCCAGCTCGCGGAAATCGTTGCGTTCGTTGTTAGTCAGCGTGCCGTTCGCCACACCGACAATGTAATCGACAAAGCTCTCCAGCAGGCTCTCCATCGGCATGCCCTGTACCAGCGGCCCGGCATTGAAATCGATCCAGTGCGGCTTACGCGCCGCCAGCTCGCTGTTGGTGGCGATTTTCACCGTCGGCACAAAGCCACCGTAGGGCGTGCCGCGCCCGGTGGTAAACAACACCATATGGCAGCCGGCGCCCGCCAGCGCGCTGGTCGCCACCGCATCGTTGCCCGGCGCGCTAAGCAGGTTCAGGCCCGGCTGACGCAGCCGCTCGCCATACTTCAGCACATCCACCACCTGGCTCTGCCCCGCCTTTTGCGTGCAGCCCAGCGATTTTTCTTCCAGGGTGGTGATGCCGCCCGCCTTGTTGCCCGGCGACGGGTTTTCATAGATCGGCTGCTGATGGGCGATAAAGTAGCGTTTGAAATCGTTGATCATCGCCACTGTTTTCCCGAAAGTGGCTTCATCGCGGCAGCGGCTCATCAGAATGCGTTCCGCGCCGAACATCTCCGGCACCTCGGTCAGCACCGTGGTGCCGCCGTTGGCGATCATGCGATCGGAAAAACGTCCCAGCATCGGGTTGGCGGTAATGCCGGAGAAGCCGTCCGAGCCGCCGCACTCCAGACCGAACTTCAACTCGCTCAGCCGTCCCGGCTCGCGCTGGTCATGCCGCATCGCCTGATAAAGCTGATGCAAATGCCTCAGCCCCGCCTCAACCTCATCCTCCTGCTGCTGGCAGATCATAAAGCTGACGCGATCGCTGTCGTAGTCGCCCAGCGTTTCACGGAAGGTATCGACCTGATTGTTCTCACAGCCAAGCCCGATCACCAGCACCGCGCCAGCGTTGGGGTGACGCACCATATTTTGCAGCATGGTGCGGGTATTCTCATGATCCTGCCCCAGCTGCGAACAGCCGAACGGATGGCTGAACAGATGCACGCCATCAATATCCGCGGCGTCATCGGTTTCGCGCAAAAAGCGCTGCAGGATCTGGCGCGCGATGCCGTTGACGCAGCCGACGGTAGGCAAAATCCACAGCTCATTGCGGATGCCCACCTCGCCATTGGCACGGCGATAGATCTGCACTTCGCGATCGGCGGCCTGCGGCGGCAAGGTCTGAAAATCGGGCTGGTACTGATACTCATCCAGATCGCTGAGGTTGGTGCGCGCGTTCTGGGCATGCACATGCTCGCCGACCGCAATTGGCTGCGTGGCATGGCCGATCGGCAGCCCGTACTTAATGATATGCTCATCGGGCGCGATCGGCCGCAGCGCGAACTTATGCCCGCGAGCAATCGGCTGGCGCAGGATGAGCGTCACGCCCTCCAGCGTCAGCGCGCTGCCTTCATCCAGATCGCTGAGCGCGACGGCGACGTTATCGCGCGGCGCGATTTTAATGGCCTGTTGCATAGCCGCTGTTCCTCATTGTGGTATCGCCGCCCGCATGCCCTGAGCGGTAATGGTTTGCAGGTGAGCGGCAACGGCGTCAACCAGTCCCGGCAGCTGACTCAGATCCTGTTGCCAGTGTTGTTCATCGCTCAGTACGGCAGCGACCAGCTGTTGCAGCGAGATAGCGCCCTGCGCCTGTTGTGGCCAGAGTGTGGCGAAGCGGTCCAGCCACTGTGCGTCATCCTGCAACGCATAGGGCTCGCCGTCGCGCTCGCCGCGATACCAGGCCAGCAGCGCCGCCAGCGCGAAGGTGATGCGCGTCGGCCACCGGCCGCTTTGCTGATGCCCGGCCAGCAGCTGCGGCAGCAGGCGCGTACGGAACTTGGTCATGCTGTTTAGCGCGATAGCGGAGAGCGGGTGACGAATAAATGGATTGCGAAAACGCCCCAGCACCGCATCGGCGAAACGGTGCAGATCCGCCGCCGGCAGATCGAGCGTCGGGATCACCTCTTCGCGCAGCAGCGCATCGACAAAGCCGGCAATCTCGCTGTCAGCCATCGCCTCGCCGACGGTATCGAGACCGGCGAGCCAGGCGACCGGCACCATTGCGGTATGCGCGCCGTTAAGGATGGCGACCTTCTGCTCTTTCCATGGCTTAATGTCATCCACCAGACGGATATTGAGCGGCAGCGTATGCAGATGCAGCTCGTCCGCGACCTGCTGCGGCCCCTCGATCACGAACTGGTAGAAGACCTCGCCCGCTACCAGCAGCGGATCGCGGTAGCCGAGCGTGGCGAAAATCTGCTCCGCTTCCTCGTGCGGATAGCCGGGCACGATGCGATCCACCAGCGTGTTGCAGAAGATATTGTGCTGCGCAATCCAGTCGCTGAAGGCCGCCGGCAGCTGCCAGAGTTGCGCATAGCGCAGCACCATTTCACGCAGAGTCGCGCCGTTATCGTCAATCAGCTCGCAGGGCAGCAGGATCCAGCCTTTATCCGCCGCGCCGTCAAAGTGCTGCCAGCGCGCCCAGAGCAGCTGGGTCAGCTTGCCGGGAAAAGAGCGCGCCGGGCGATCGTCCGGGCGATCCCCGGCGTTAAAGGCGATCCCCGCCTCAGTGGTGTTAGAAAACATAAAGCGGATCTGCGGATCGCGCGCCAGAGCGATAAACTGCTCAAACTGCGTCCAGGGCTGGATCTCTTCGTTCACCGAGCGAATCAGGCGCGGCTCGCTGATCACCTCGCCCTGCGCGTTCAGCCCGCGGATCAGCGCGGTGTACAGCCCGTCCTGGTGGTTAAGCGTATAGTCGACGTGCCGGTCGAGCGGCCGGATTACCGTTACGCCGGCGTTGAGATCGCCGTGAACGTTAAGCAGGTCGATCTGCCAGTCGATAAAGGCACGCAGAAAGTTGCCTTCGCCGAACTGAATAATACGCGTGGGATAGCGCGGTCCCGGGAAAGCGTCGCGATTAAGGGTTTGCATGCGGTTTCCTCGGATCACAGCTCAATGCCGAAATAGTTGCGGGCATTGTTGAAGCAGATGTTCTGCACCATGCTGCCCAGCAGTTCGATATCCGCCGGCGCTTCGCCGTTTTCCACCCAGCGTCCTATCATCTGGCAGAGCAGACGCCGGAAATATTCGTGACGGGTATAAGAGAGAAAACTGCGGCTGTCGGTCAGCATGCCGACAAAGCGGCTTAGCAGCCCAATCTGCGCCAGCTGCGTCATCTGACGCTGCATGCCGTCCAGCTGATCGTTGAACCACCAGGCGGAGCCGAACTGCATTTTGCCCGGCTCGCCTTCGCCCTGGAAATTACCCGCCATGGTCGCCAGCACTTCGTTATCGCGTGGATTCAGGCAGTAAAGGATGGTTTTCGGCAGCGCGTTATCGCGGTTTTGCGCATCCAGCAGCCGCCCCAGCGGCTCCGCCAGCGGGCGGTCGTTAATCGAGTCGAAGCCGACGTCCGGCCCCAGCAGCTGTAGCTGACGGCGGTTGTTATTGCGCAGCGCGCCGATATGGTACTGCTGCACCCAGCCGCGACGCGCGTATTCCGCGCCCAGCCAGACCAGCACCGCCGTTTTAAACTGCGCCGTTTCATGCTCATCGGGTGCGTTGCCCTGCAGGCGGTTCGCCAGAATCTTATCCAGCGCGGCGTCGTCCGCCTCGGCGAACAGCACCACGTCCAGCGCGTGATCGGATACCTTGCAGCCGTGCGCGGCGAAGTGATCGAGCCGTTTGCTTAACGCGCGGCGCAGATCGTCGAAGCGACGAATATCAACATCCGCTACCGCCCCGAGTTTGTTCATATAGTCCGCGAACCCGTCCGCCTCGATATTAAACGCCTTATCGGGACGCCAGCTTGGCAACACCTTAATACTGAAGCTCTCATCCTGCGCCAGACGCTGATGGTGTTGCAGATCGTCTACCGGATCGTCGGTGGTGCCGACCATGCGCACATTCATCTGCTGCATGATGCCGCGCGCGCTGAAGCTCTCCTGCGCCAGCCGCTCATTACACGCATCCCAGATGCGGTCAGCGGTTTTTTCCGACAGCAGTACATCGGTAATGCCGAAAGGACGCCGCAGCTCAAGATGGGTCCAGTGATAGAGCGGGTTGCCGATGGTGTGCGGCACGGTGCGCGCCCAGGCGTTGAATTTTTCCCGATCGCTGGCATCGCCGGTGCAGAGCGCTTCCGGCACGCCGTTCACGCGCATCGCGCGCCATTTGTAGTGGTCGCCCTTGAGCCAGATGTCGTAGAGATTTTTAAACCGATAGTTTTCCGCGATCTGCTGCGGCGGCAGGTGGCAGTGGTAATCAAAGATAGGCTGATCGGCCGCGTAGTCGTGGTACAGACGGCGGGAAAATTCGGTGTCGAGCAAAAAATCTTCGGTCATAAAACGGGACATTCCGGTCTCCTCTTGCATGAACGGCGCAGATGCGTCCACCTGATGGCAAAAAGTTATCATACCAATTTGCGGCGTGGCAGCGATTATTTTGCGATGCAGCTCACATATCAGACAACTTAGCCCGGCATTTTTGGTTGCCGATGGCTTTCAAAACCAGTAATTGCCTGACATTACGTGGTTTTTAGTATCCCACATCACAAAGGTGGTTTTTGTGATGGCATTCAACTTTTAAATCGGTATGACAAGTTATCGTCTGCCGGTCAGATTTTACTGAGCGGATGTTTTTTAACAGGCAAGGAATAAAACACGGGCGCAGCGGTATTGGGCCCACAGATGCTCTCTGTCCGCCATGGTCAGCAGACAGACCCGCATAACAACAACAGCGGCACGGGCCGCATACAGAACTGGAAGAGGTATGACATGCGTAAAATAAAAGGGCTACGCTGGTATATGATCGGTCTGGTGACCATCGGTACCGTGCTGGGTTACCTGACGCGCAACGCCATTGCCGTTGCCGCGCCTACGCTCCAGGATCAGCTTCATATCACCACCCAACAGTACTCCTATATCGTGGCCGCCTACTCGGCCTGCTATACCGTGATGCAGCCAGTTGCGGGTTACATTCTTGATGTTCTGGGCACAAAAATCGGCTATGCGATGTTCGCCATCATGTGGGCGGTGTTCTGCGCCGCCACCGCGCTGGCAGGCAGCTGGGGCGGACTGGCGATAGCGCGCGGCGCGGTCGGCGCGGCGGAAGCCGCTATGATCCCCGCCGGTTTGAAGGCCAGCAGCGAATGGTTTCCGGCGAAAGAGCGCTCTATTGCCGTGGGCTATTTCAACGTCGGATCCTCTATCGGCGCCATGGTGGCGCCGCCGCTGGTGGTTTGGGCAATCGTCGCCCACAGCTGGGAAATGGCGTTCGTTATCACCGGCATCCTCAGCATGATTTGGGCGATCTGCTGGCTGATCTTCTATAAACATCCCAGGCAGCAGACCAAACTGAGCGAGGAAGAGCGTGATTACATTCTTTCCGGCCAGGAAGCGCAGCATCAGGTCAGCAACGGCAAAAAAATGAGCGCCCGGCAGATCCTGCGCAACCGCCAGTTCTGGGGCATCGCCCTGCCGCGCTTTCTCGCCGAGCCGGCATGGGGCACCTTTAACGCCTGGATCCCGCTGTTTATGTTTAAGGTCTACGGCTTTAACCTGAAAGAGATCGCCATGTTCGCCTGGATGCCGATGCTGTTCGCCGATCTCGGCTGCATCGTCGGCGGCTACCTGCCTCCGCTGTTTCAGCGCGTCTTTGGCGTCAACCTGATCGTGTCGCGTAAGCTGGTGGTAACGATGGGTGCGGTGCTAATGATCGGTCCCGGCACCATCGGCCTGTTCACCAGCCCTTACGTGGCGATCGGCCTGCTCTGCATCGGCGGTTTTGCCCACCAGGCGCTCTCCGGCTCGCTGATTACCCTCTCCTCCGACGTTTTCGGTCGCAACGAGGTCGCGACGGCCAACGGCCTGACCGGTATGGCGGCCTGGACCGCCAGCACCCTGTTCGCGCTGGTGGTCGGCGCGCTGGCCGATACGCTGGGCTTTAGCCCACTGTTCGCCGCGCTGGCGGTGTTCGATCTGCTGGGGGCGGTGGTGATCTGGACGGTACTGAAAAACAAACCGGTTTCCGAACTGCAGCAGGAGCAGGCGATGCCCGTCGCCAGCGCGCCGGCACGCAGCTAATCTTTCCGGCAGGCGCGTCGCCGCGCGTCTGCTTTCTTGCTTCTCCGCCCCTTTCCCTCCCTTGATTCATCTGCGCGACAGAAGTGCGTTTTCCCTCGCAATTCCTGCGCCCTACACCCGGCAGTGATTGGCCCGGCGCCCGGTAAGTGGTATAACAACTTACAGAACTTCTCTGCTAGGGATTTGCCTATGGACATCAGCGAACCGCGTCGTCTTTATCAACAGTTGGCCTCGGAGCTAAAAACCCGCATCGAAGCGGGCCGGTATCGGGTGGGCGATAAGCTGCCCGCCGAACGTCTGATCGCCGAAGAGATGCAGGTGAGCCGCACTGTGGTGCGCGAAGCGATCATTATGCTTGAGGTGGAAGGCTATGTTGAAGTGCGCAAAGGCTCCGGCATCCATGTGATTTCCAGCCAGCAAAGCCAGCGTGTGGTGACCGATAGCCAGCTGGAGTTCGCCAATTTCGGCCCGTTTGAACTGCTGCAGGCGCGCCAGCTGATCGAAAGCAATGTGGCGGAGTTTGCCGCCACGCGCGTGACGCCGCAGGATATCGTGCAGCTGATGGAGATTCAGGAGCAGGCGCGTAAAGAGGACCGCTTCCGCGATTCAGAATGGGATATGCGCTTCCACGTAAAAATCGCCATGGCGACGCAGAACAGCGCGCTGGCCGCTATCGTTGAAAAGATGTGGCTGCATCGCATGCACAACCCTTACTGGCTGAAGCTGCATGAACATATCGACGAGCGCTCTATCGGCAGCTGGTGCAGCGATCATGACGCCATTCTGAAAGCGCTGATACGTAAAGATCCCGCCGCCGCCAAGCTGGCGATGTGGCAGCATCTGGAAAATACGCGTCAGATGTTGTTTAACGCTACCACCGATGATTTTGAGTTTAATGTAGATCGCTACATGTTCGCTGAAAATCCGGTTATTTTGCCCGACACCTCCTCTTCCCGCTAAAAACGGACGCTTTGGCCACCAAAGCGTCTAAAGTCAGCAAACTTACTTTAGTGTCAGCCTGTGTAAAGCTCCTTTCTGCCAATGATTTTCAACGGTAAAACTCTCATGCTGTGGTAACTTTCCCTGTCTCGTATCTGTGGATTTTGTTACAGTTATCTGCCTTTTCTTACCGTTTCGCTACGGGAAAGAAGAACGCGTCGTTTTTTTACGCCATTCCGGCAGAAGGCAAGTACCCGGCCTGCGATAGCGGCGACTACAATAAACAAAAACCGCCTGCCCGCTGTCCCGGCCTGTCACCGATGAGCCGGCGTTAACAATGAAGTTCAGGAACAATGAATGGATATTTTAAAAGCGTTGTTGCAAGCCCTGTGGCAACAAGATTTTGAGACCCTGGCCGATCCGACGCTGGTCTGGGCAATATATGGCGTGCTGTTTATGATCCTGTTTCTGGAAAACGGCTTGCTCCCCGCCGCCTTCCTGCCTGGCGACAGTTTGCTGATTCTGGTTGGCGTGCTGATCGCAAAGGGTACGATGAATTTCCCGCTCACCCTGTTTATTCTCACCACAGCTGCCAGCCTGGGCTGCTGGGTAAGCTATATCCAGGGTAAATGGCTGGGCAATACGCCCACGGTGCAGAAGTGGCTATCGCATCTGCCGGCCCAGTATCATCAGCGCGCTCACCAGCTGTTTCACCGTCACGGCCTGTCGGCGCTGCTGATCGGCCGCTTTATTGCCTTTGTGCGCACCCTGCTGCCAACCATCGCCGGTCTTTCCGGCCTCAGCAATACCCGTTTTCAGTTCTTCAACTGGATGAGCGGTTTCCTCTGGGTGCTGATTTTAACGGTGCTGGGCTTCGCGCTGGGCAAAACCCCTATTTTCCGCCGTTATGAAGATGAGTTGATGTTCTGCCTGATGCTGCTGCCGCTGGTGCTGCTGGTGGTGGGGCTGTTCGGTTCGCTGCTGGTGCTGTGGCGCAAGCGCCAGGCCAATAAAGGCCAATCATAATGCGCTGGCTGCAACCTCTTTTGCGCCAGCCGCTGCGCTGGCTGTTGGCCGGCCTGCTGGCGATCGTCGCCTTCGCCATCGTGCCGGCGCTGTTCCGACATGAAAATGCGCTGCAGATCCGCGCTGCCCACCAGGGTGTCACGCTGCCGGACGGTTTTTATGTCTGGCAGCAGCTCAATGCGTTAGGCATTCAGGTGAAAAGCATTACGCCGGCGCAGGACTCTTTAGTGCTGCGTTTTGAATCGCAGGAGCAGAGCCAGGCGGCGCAGCGCGCGCTGCATAAAATCCTGCCCTACGGCTTTGATATCGCGCAGCTGGATAGCGGCGCCAGCAGCGGCTGGATGAATAAAATTTCGCTGCGTCAGCAGTCGGTAGGCTGATTTCACCCTGTCGGGGCGCCCCGCCGCCTTTCAGAACATTCCTTCTTCGCCAACACTTTTTGAGCTTTCGCTAAAGAGTGTCTATTCTTACAAAAGGTTATGAAGCGGCAGGGCTGCCAGCTTCCTGACCGTCGCATCGATACCGTTCACAGGGAGCGGCTGAGTTTAACAATGGAAGGTCACTATCAATGAAATTTCGTACCTCGCTTTTCCTGGCGCTCGTCTCTCTTTCCGGATTCGCGCAGGCGGCCGGCCCGCTCTGCATGCAGAAAGAGAAGACGATCGAGCAGGAGATCGCGGCTGCCAAACAACATGATAATCAACGCCGGGTGAACGGCCTGGAGCGTGCCCTGACTGAAGTGCAGGCCAACTGCAGCGATGAAAAGCTAAAGGCAGCGCATCAGGAAAATATCAACGCTAAGCAGCATGAAGTTGCTGAGCGTGAGCAGGATTTAAAAGACGCCCAGGAAGATGGCGATAAGGAGAAAATCGCCAAACGCCAACGCAAACTACAGGAAGAGCGCGAAGAGCTGAAAGCGCTACAGTCAGCGCCCTACTAATCCATTTACAGCGTACATTGCCTGAGAATAAAGGAGTGTTTCATGTCAAAAGATACTACGTCAGAACATCTGCGCGCCGAGCTGAAAAACCTGGCGGATACGCTGGAAGAGGTGCTGAGCCACTCTACCGATAAATCAAAATCCGAACTGGACAAGCTGCGCAGTAAAGCGCGCGCCGCGCTGGATGAATCGCGCCTGCGCCTTGGCGAAACCGGCGATCGTCTGTCGCAGACCACCCGCGAAGCGGTAGGCCGCGCCGACGATTACGTGCGTGAGAATCCATGGCACGGCGTCGGCATCGGCGCAGCGGTGGGTCTGGTGCTTGGCATGCTGGTTTCGCGTCGTTAATTATGGCCGACTCTCAGCAAAGCCAGGGCCCGGGCAAAGGGGTCATAAACATCGGACAGCGTCTCGTTACTACGCTGGTTGGCATGGTAGAAACCCGTGTGCGTCTGGCAGTGGTCGAGCTGGAAGAGGAAAAGGCGAATCTGATACAGATGCTGTTGATGATTGGCCTGACGATGCTGTTTACCGCATTTGGGCTGATGAGCCTGATGGTGCTGGTCATTTGGGCCGTCGACGCCCAGTACCGCCTGATGGCGATCGGCATCACTACCGGCGTACTTTTCCTGCTGGCGCTGATTTTCGGCCTGTGGACGCTGCGTAAATCACGCAAGTCCACGCTGCTTCATCATACGCGGAAAGAACTCGCTTCTGACCGTCAGATGCTGGAGGATCGTCATCCATGAACCGTGCTGACCGTGAGCAACGCAAAGCGGATCTGTTGATCGCCATTCACCAGCAGCGCCTCGATCTCAGCGCGGCCCGACGTGACTGGCTGTTGCAAACCGCCCGTTACGATCGCGGTTGGATGACGCTGCTTAGCCTGCGCAGCTATATCGCCATCGGCAGCAGCGCGCTGGCGGTCTGGTCGGTGCGCAATCCCAACTTTTTAATGCGCTGGGCGAAGCGCGGTTTCGGCATGTGGAGTACCTGGCGCCTGCTGAAAGCCAACCTGCCGCAGAAGCATTAATGCCGCTCTGGCTGCCCGTGATCATATACGGGCAGCCATCATCAATTTTCTTGAATTTCTCTGACAGTTTATCTCGCTTACATATCCTATCCACTGCGCTTATTATCCTCACCAGTTAGCAAGCACGGCGCTTAACCGCCCGTCATCACTGCATTTAATCGCTCAGGCGCGCTTCGTCTGTAGCAAAACAACACTGGGGAAACATCATGAAAAAATTAGAAGATACCGGCCTGCTGGTGGCGCGCATTTTAATGCCTGTCCTGTATATCGTTTCCGGCTGGGGCAAAATCACCGGTTATGACGGCACCGCGCAGTATATGCAGGCGATGGGCGTGCCGGCGTTTATTCTGCCGCTGGTGATCCTGCTTGAGCTGGGCGGCGGCCTGGCGATTATGTTTGGCTTCCTGACGCGCTTTACCGCCCTTTTCACCGCGGTCTTCACGCTGCTGACGGCGTTCCTGTTCCACAGTAATTTCGCGGAAGGCGTGAACTCGATTATGTTTATGAAAAACGTCACCATGGCGGGCGGCTTCCTGCTGCTGGGCATCACCGGACCGGGCGCTTACAGCATCGATCGCCTGCTGGGTAAAAAGTGGTAAGCGACAGCTATACTGAATAACAAAAGGGCGAGGATGAATCCATTCTCGCCCCTTTCATTTTGGAGGATGTATGGGACAACTGATTGACGGCGTCTGGCAGGATACCTGGTATGACACAAAATCGACCGGCGGCCGCTTTAAGCGCTCTGAATCCGCCTTTCGCAACTGGGTGACGGCGGACGGCAGCGCCGGCCCGACCGGCAAAGCGGGCTTCCCCGCCGAGCGCGGCCGCTATCATCTCTATGTGTCGCTCGCCTGTCCCTGGGCGCACCGCACGCTACTGATGCGTCAGCTGAAGGGGCTGGAGCAGATGATTTCGGTCTCGGTGGTGCATCCGCTGATGCTGGAGAACGGCTGGACCTTCGCCACCGATTTTCCTGCGGCGACCGGCGACGATCTTTATCAGCATGACTTTCTTTATCAGCTTTATCAGCATGCTGATGCGCAGTACAGCGGCCGCGTGACCGTTCCGGTGCTGTGGGATAAGCAGCAGCAGACCATCGTCAGCAACGAGTCCGCCGATATTATCCGTATGCTCAACAGCGCATTTGACGCCGTGGGCGCGCGGGCCGGCGACTACTATCCTGTCGCCCTGCGCGAGAAAATCGATGAGCTTAACGGCTGGATCTATGACACGGTAAACAACGGCGTTTACAAGGCGGGCTTCGCCACGTCGCAGGCGGCCTATGAAGAAGCGGCGACCGCACTGTTTCAGTCGTTGAACCGCCTGGAGCAGATCCTTGGCCAGCATCGCTGGCTGACCGGCAACCAGCTGACCGAGGCGGATCTGCGTCTGTGGACCACGCTGGTGCGCTTCGATCCGGTCTACGTCACCCACTTTAAATGCGACCAGCAGCGTATCGGCGACTACTTAAATCT